>CAJOHR010000059.1 GCA_905234425.1 uncultured Oscillospiraceae bacterium
CCTCGGGAGAGACGATCCGCTCCTCGCCCCGGAAGTTGTTCTTCTCCGGGTCGATCTCAATGCCCATGAACTGGAGGCCGTCCACAAAGCGGAGACGGAGATCCGCGGAATTCTCGCCGACTCCGGCGGTGAAGATCACCGCGTCCACCCCGCCCATGGCGGCGGCGTACTCGCCGATCATCTTGCGGACCTTATAGGCAAAGACCTCCACGGCCAGGGCGGCGCGCTTGTTGCCGTCCCCGGCGGCGTTGTCCAGATCCCGGAAGTCGGAGGACACGCCGGAGATGCCCAGCACGCCGGACTTCTTGTTGAGGACGTTCATCATGTCCTCCATGCTCATGCCGTACTGCTTCATCAGGTACTCCATGATGCCCGCGTCCATGTCGCCGGAGCGGGTGCCCATGGGAAGACCGGCCAGAGGCGTCAGACCCATGGAGGTGTCCACGCTCTTGCCGCCGTCCACAGCGGTGATGGAGGAGCCGTTGCCCAGATGGCAGGAGACGATCTTCAGCTCCTCGATGGGCTTTCCGAGGATCTCGGCGCAGCGCTGGGACACGAACCGATGGGAGGTGCCGTGGAAGCCGTAGCGGCGCATCTTGTCCTTCTCATAGTACTCATAGGGGATGGCGTAGGTGTAGGCCTTGGCGGGCATGGTCTGATGGAAGGCGGTGTCGAACACGGCCACCTGGGGCACGCCGGGCATCTTCTCCTGGCAGGCGCGGATGCCGATGATGTTGGCGGGGTTGTGCAGGGGGGCCAGGGGGTTGCACTCATAGATGGCGTCCATGACCTCGTCGGTGATGACCACGGAGGAGGCAAACTTCTCGCCGCCGTGGACCACACGGTGACCCACCGCGTCGATCTCGTTCATGGAAGCCACAACGCCGTTGGCGGGGTCCACCAGGGCGCCCAGCACGGCCTCGATGGCCTCGGCATGGGTGGGCATGGCCACGTCCACCGCGTCCAGAGTCTTCTTGCCCTCCACCTGGGGCTTGTAGGTGAACTTGCCGTCGATGCCGATGCGCTCACACAGGCCCTTGGCCAGCAGCTCGCCGTTCTCGGGGTTCAGCAGCTGATACTTCAGGGAAGAGCTGCCCGCGTTGATAACCAGTACGTTCATTGGAACCATCTCCTGTTCAAAAGTATTAACTTGAAAAGTCGGCGCGGCCTCATTACAATAGAGAGGACGCCTCTTTTTATTGTAATATACTTTTCGTCGATGGACAACTGTTATTTTTGAGATTTGAGGGATTTTTTGTGACTGCCGCCGCCATCATCTGCGAATACAACCCCTTCCATGAAGGGCACCGGCATCAGCTCCGGCAGCTCCGGGCCCGGCTCGGGCCGGAGGCGGCTCTGGTGTGCCTCATGAGCGGGAACTACGTTCAGCGGGGGGAGCCCGCCGTCTACGACAAGTGGGCCCGGGCGCACGAGGCTCTCTCAGGCGGGGCGGATCTGGTCCTGGAGCTGCCGTTAACCGGGGCCCTGCATTCCGCAGGGCGGTTTGCGGACATGGGCGTGGACTGCATCCGGGCTTTGGGGACCGTAGATTACCTCTCCTTCGGCAGCGAAGCCGGGGACGAAGCCGCTCTTTTGGAGGCCGCCAGGCTTTTGGGGAGCCCGGAATTTGGCAGCGCCCTTCGGGAGACCCTTGGAACCGGGATCTCCTATCCGGCTGCCAGACAGCGGGCCCTGGTGGCGCTTGGGGGCGACGGCAGTCTCCTGGCAAGCCCCAACAGCGCCCTGGGGATCGAATATCTCCGGCGGCTCCTGGAAACGGGCAGCCCCATCCGGCCCATTGTGATCCGGCGGGAGGCCGGCATGCCCTCGGCCACCGCCCTCCGGGAGACCCTGCGGCGGGAAAACGCCCCCATCCACACCCTGGAACACGGAGAACGGGCCATACTGGCCATCCTGCGGACCCTGCCGGACGAAGCCTTTCAGAACGCCCCCTTCGGCTCCGAGGGGCTTTGGAGCAAGGTCATGAAGGCCTGCCGCCGGGAGGCTTCGCTCGAGGGCATCCTGGCGGCCTGCAAGTCCAAGCGCTACACCATGAGCCGCCTGAAACGGATGCTCCTGTGCCTCTATCTGGGGCTCTCCGGGGAGGACATGGACCGGCCCGTCCCCTACCTCCGGGTCCTGTCCTTCAACGACCGGGGCCGGGCCCTGCTCCGGACCTGCAAGGAGACCGCCTCCCTGCCCCTGATCACGGGCGACGTGCCGGACACGCCGGAGGCCCGTGCCTATTTTGCGCTGGAGTGCCGGGCAACAGATCTCTATACCTTGTGCTCCCCGCCAGGCGCTTCCACAACCGCTGGGATGGAACGGATCCGGGGCCCTGTCAAACGAATTTGACTGGTCAAAAACTATTGACAACTCAAAAAACCGATGATATAATACCCAGGCTGAATTTTGAGGGCGTATTACGCCCTGATCCCCAGTGAATAGAGGTGAACAAACGTGAAGAAGGACATCCATCCCGATTATCAGCAGACGACCATCCGCTGTGCATGCGGCGCCGTGTTTGAGACCGGGTCTACGAAGAAGGATATCAGAGTTGAAATCTGCTCCAAGTGTCATCCTTTCTATACCGGCAAGCAGAAGCTGGTTGACACTGGCGGACGTGTTGAGCGCTTCAACAGAAAGTTCGGCCTGAAGTAATTCTGTCTTCACGGGGCTGTTTCACTGTGGGTGGAACAGCCCCCTTTTGCCATTTTACGGGCAAAAATCACCTGATTAAACTGGAGGCTTTATGTCAGAAACCCTACAATACAAGCCGGAAAAGACCATTCTGGCGGGACTGGACGCGGGGGTGTTCTCCAGAGAGGAGACCGCCACCGAGGAGACCATGGACGAGCTGGAGGCCCTTCTGGAGACCGCCGGCGGACAGTGCGTGGGCCGGCTGCTCCAGTCCCGGCCCTCTCCCGATCCCCACTCCTTTCTGGGCGAGGGCAAGGCGGAGGAGCTCCGTCAGGCCGTGGAGGCCACGGACGCCGACATGGTCATCTTTGACAACGATTTATCCCCCTCTCAGATCCGTTCTCTGGAGGAGATCACCGGGGCCACGGTCATCGACCGGTCGGCCCTGATCCTGGACATCTTCGCCCAGCGGGCCAAAACCCGGGAGGGCCGTCTCCAGGTGGAGCTGGCCCAGTATCAGTATCTGCTGCCCAGGCTTGCGGGCATGGGCAAATCCCTTTCCCGTCAGGGCGGCGGCATCGGCACCCGGGGCCCCGGCGAAACCCGTCTGGAGACGGACCGGCGGCACATCCGCGCCAGGATCGAAAAGCTCCGTGGGGAGCTGAAGGAGGTCCGGCGGGTCCGGGAGACCCAGCGGCGCGGCCGGGAGAAGAACGACGTGCCCGTGGTGGCCCTGATCGGCTACACCAACGCAGGAAAATCCACCCTTTTGAACGCCCTCACCGGGGCGGACATCCCCGCCAACAACCGGCTCTTCGACACCCTGGACACCACCACCCGGCGGCTCACGGTCTCCGACACCCTGGAGGTGCTTCTTTCCGATACCGTGGGCTTTATCGCCAAGCTGCCCCACCATCTGGTGGAGGCCTTCCAGGCCACCCTGGAGGAGCTTTCCTACGCGGATCTGCTGCTCCACGTCATTGACAGCGCCGACCCGGGCCGGGAGGCCCACATGGCTGTGGTGGAAAAACTGGCGGAAAAGCTGGCCCCCGGTATCCCCATTCTGGAGGTCTACAACAAGGCGGACCTCTGCGCCCCCGACGACATTCCCACCGGGGAGAACCGGGTGCGGATCAGCGCCAGGAGCGGCGAGGGGCTTCCCGATCTGCTCTCCCGCATCGAGGCAAATCTTGATACGGGCGTCCGGCGGGTCACGCTGCTCCTGCCCTATTCCGCAGCGGGCGAGGTGGACCGGATCCACCGGGAAGGCAAGGTGTTCGCCCAGGAGTACGAAAACGAGGGCATCCGCCTGGACGCCGCCCTGAACCGGGAATTGCAGGGAAAATACAGGGAATACAGAGTGGAGAGTGGAGAGTGGAGAGATGGAGCTGATTACCAAGACCCTTGAAACAGAAAGACTGATTTTGCGTCCTTTTCGATTGGAGGACGCGGAGGACGCCTTCCGCAACTACTGCAGCGACCCCCAGGTGACGAAATA
Source organism: uncultured Oscillospiraceae bacterium (assembly GCA_905234425.1). Taxonomy (GTDB): domain Bacteria; phylum Bacillota; class Clostridia; order Oscillospirales; family Oscillospiraceae; genus HGM13006. The sequence continues at coordinate 4,139 of CAJOHR010000059.1, forward strand.
TTTGACCTGGCCAACCTATCAGGACGTTTCGGAGGCCCATGCGCGAATGGCTTTCATGCAGCAGGCGTATGCCAATGGGGAGACCTTTGACTGGGCCATCGCGCCAAAGGAGCTGGGCCAGGTCATTGGCAGCATCGGCCCGGTATCCAAGCGAGAGGATATTGACATGGTCCACATCGGCTACTGCATCGGCTCCCGCTGGTGGCATCAGGGATTCATGACCGAGGCTTTCTCCGCCGTCATAGATTATCTCTTCACCGATTGCGGCGTCAACCGCATCGAAACCATGCACGACCCCAACAATCCCCACTCCGGGGACGTGATGAAGAAATGCGGACTCCGGTATGAGGGTACATCCAGGCAATCCGACCGGAACAATCAGGGGATCTGCGACGCCGCTCACTACGCCATCCTTCGGGAAGACTGGATAAAGGGGAAATCCCTATGACCGAATACTATCTCCCCACGGGCTGCGGTACCGCCGAGCACGTGGAGAAAAAATCCCGGTTCATCGGCCAGGTCTGGCCTGTCAGAACCGAGGCGGAAGCCAGAGCCCGGGTCGAGGAAGTGAAGAAAAAATACCACGACGCCCGGCACAACTGCTGGTGCTATCTGCTCCGGGACGGAACTCTCCGGTACTCCGACGACGGAGAGCCCCAGGGCACGGCGGGACAGCCCATGCTGGAGGTGTTTCGCGGCCAGGGGATCACCGACGCGGTGTGCGTGGTAACCCGGTACTTCGGCGGTATTCTGCTGGGCACCGGCGGCCTGGCGAGGGCCTATACCAAGGGCGCCAAGGACGCGCTGACCGCCGCGGGGATCAGCGTGGAGCGGCTCTGGGACCGGACCATGGTGGTCTGCGACTACAGCCGCTACGAGCGGATCCGCAAAGAGGCGGAGGCGCTGGGCGGCGTCATCGAGGACACAGATTTCGGGGCTGACGTGACCCTGACGGTCCTGACGCCGGAGGACGCTACAGAAAGTTATGTCAACCGTTTGACGGAGCTCTCCGCCGGACAGATCGTGCCGGAGCCCATGGACCGGGTGTTCCGCGCCGTTCCTCTGGACAATGCCTTGTAGGGGCGCTCTCCGAGCGCCCGCACCCGACAGACGATTCCACAAAGATTGCGGGCGCTCGGAGAGCGCCCCTGCAGAGAGGGTGTATTCAAATGACCATCCGGGAAGAGCTGGAAGCTTTGGAGCATGAGACACTGGCGCCCTTTGCGGCCTTTGCCGACGGGACCCGGGGCCGTCCCAGGGAGGAGGAGGAGAGCCCTGTCCGGACCTGCTATCAGCGGGACGTAGACCGGATCGTCTACTCCAAGTCCTTCCGGCGGATGAAGCACAAGACCCAGGTGTTTCTCCAGCCCGAGGGAGACCATTACCGGACCCGGCTGACCCACACCCTGGAGGTCATGCGGATCTCCCGGACCATTGCCAGGGCCCTGCGGCTCAACGAGGACCTGACCGAGGCCATTGCCTTCGGCCACGACCTGGGCCACACCCCCTTCGGCCACGCCGGGGAAAAGGCCCTGCAGGAGATCACGGGCAAGCCCTTCCGCCACAACGAGCAGAGCCTCCGGGTGGTGGATGTGCTGGAAAAGGACGGCGAGGGCCTGAACCTGTGCTACGAGACCCGCATGGGCATTCTGGGCCACACGGGAGACCGGATCCCCGAGACCCTGGAGGGTCAGATCGTCCGGCTCTCGGACCGGATCGCCTACATCAACCACGACATCGACGACGCCCGTCGGGCCGGGATCCTCCGGAACGAGGACATCCCCAGAGACATCACGGACCTGCTGGGCCTGACCCACTCCCAGCGGATCAACACTCTGGTGCTGGACGTGATCACCTGCTCCCGGGACACGGGGGCCATTCAGCGGACGCCGGAAATTGCCGGCGCCATGGAGCGGCTTCGTGATTTCATGTTCGAGCACGTCTACCGGAATCCCGTGGCCAAGGGCGAGGAATACAAAGCAACGGATATCATCGGCATTCTCTACGACCACTATATGAAGCACCCCGAGGACATTCCCGCCGACTTCCAGCCCCAGCTGGACCTGGAGGGTCTGGAGCGTACGGTGGTGGACTATATCGCCGGCATGACGGACAAGTATGCCGTGGACAAATTTTCAGAGCTCTTTATCCCCGCGGCCTGGAGCGTCCGGGACAGGTGAGCGTATAGGCTTGCGGCAAAACGGTTAGGATGCGAAGGAGGTGGAACCGTGCCTTTTCCCGAACAGTTTCTGGAGGAGCTGGAGGCAAAGAACCCCATCGACGAGGTGGTTGGAGGTTATGTAAACCTCAATCGCCGGGGCGGCCGCCTCTGGGGCCTGTGCCCCTTTCACAACGAAAAGACCGCCTCCTTCTCCGTGGTGCCCGAGGAGGGCTTCTACTACTGCTTCGGATGCCACAAGGGCGGCGGCGTTATCAACTTCACCATGGAGGTGGAGGGTCTGGATTACCCGGACGCGGTCCGGTTCCTGGCCCGCCGGGCGGGGCTCACGGTCCCCGAGGACGAGAAAACCGCCTCGGGCTACCGCTACCGCCAGCGGCTCTGGGAGCTCTGCCGGGATGCGGCCAGATTCTACCACGAGACGCTGAAAAGCCCCGAGGGACAGTCCGGGCTCCAATATCTGCTGAAACGGGGCATGAAGCCCGACACCATTGTGAAATTCGGCCTTGGCTTTGCCCCCAACCGGTGGGACGGGCTCATGCGCGCCATGGAGGAAAAGGGGTACACCCGAAAGGAGCTCCAGGACGCGGGCCTGGTCCGGACGAAAAAGCGGCAGGTCCAGAAGGAGGACGGCTCCATCACCGAGACGGAGAGCTGCTACGACTGGTTCCGGAACCGGGTCATGTTCCCCATCATCGACGTCCGGGGCAGCGTCATCGGCTTCGGCGGCCGGGTCATGGACGGCTCGGAGCCCAAGTATCTGAATTCCCCGGAGAGCCAGATCTTCAACAAACGAAAAAATCTCTTCGCCCTGAACGTGGCGAAGAAGACGAAGATGGACATGCTGGTGCTCACCGAGGGCTATATGGACGCCATCACCATGCACGAATACGGCTTCGACTGTGCCGTGGCCTCCCTGGGCACCGCCCTGACGGACCAGCAGGCAGCCATGCTGGCCAAGTATACGAAGCAAATGGTCCTGTGCTATGACGGGGACGAGGCGGGCCAGAACGCTGCCCAGCGGGCCATCGGGATCCTGGAGAAAACGGGCGTCAGCGTGAAGGTTCTGAAAATCCAGGGTGCCAAGGACCCGGACGAATTTCTCCATAAATACGGGGCGGACCGGTTCAAGCGGCTCCTGGGCATGAGCGAGGACCAGGCGGTATACCGGCTGGGGACCATTCAGAAGAAATATGACGTAACCACCGACGATGGCCGGGTGGGCTTCCTCCGGGAGGCCGCCGCCTTCATCGCCACCATGGAATCCCCGGTAGAGCGGGAGGTCTATGGCGGCCGGGTGGCGGAGATCGCCGGAGTCCGGGCCGATGCGGTGAACACCGAGGTCCAGCAGGTTCTGCGGCAGTCCCGCTACCGGAAGAAAAAACAGCAGGAAAAAAAGGATCTCCGTCCCGCGGCGTCCGCCCAGCCGGAGGTTTCCGGGATAAAATACGAGAACATCCGCTCCGCCCGGGCGGAGGAGAGCCTCCTGGCCCAGATCTTTCTGGAGCCCGGACTTTTGGACAAATGCGAAGGTCTCTCCCCGGAGGAGATGTCCTCCCCGGAGCTGCGGAAGGTGTTCTCCTGGGCCATGGACCGATGGCATCAGGGACTGCCCGTCTCCGTGGCCGCCATGCGGGGGGACTTCACCCCGGAGGAGCAATCCCTTCTCATCGGGATCACCCAGAAAAACCAGAGCCTCACGGTCAACGAGCAGGCTCTGACAGACTGCATCGGACTTATAAAGTCGGAGGCGTCCAAGCGGAACAGCAAGGACTTGATGGCGGCGGTGAACCGCCGCCGGGATCACACAGGTTACAAAGGAGGAGGCGCACTATGAGCAACATCCCCGAATCCAACGGTCAGGAGCTGCAGAAGGTCCATGCGCAGCTCATCGAACAGGCAAAGGCCACCGGAAAGCTCACCACGGAGGAGCTGGTGGCGGCCCTGACGCCCCTTGGGGTGGACATGAGCCAGATGGAGGACACCTACCACGCCCTGAGCGAGGCGGGGATCGAGGTCCTGCCCGCCCTGGACGACGGAACCCTGGATGACGCCTCCCCCAGCGAGGAGGAGCTTCAGGAGCTCCAGGAGGAGCTGGAGGACACCTCCCTGGAGGCGGAGACCGAGGCCCTGGCCGCAGACTACGGTACCGGCGACCCGGTCCGGATGTACCTCCGGGAAATCGGCAAGGTGCCTCTGCTCACCGCCGAGGAGGAATTGTCTCTGGCCCGGCGGGTGGCGGAGGGCGATCCGGAGGCCGCCCGGGCCATGACCGAGGCCAACCTCCGGCTGGTGGTCTCCATTGCCAAGCGGTATGTGGGCCGGGGGATGCAGCTCCTGGACCTGATCCAGGAGGGCAACCTGGGCCTGCTCAAGGCCGTAGAAAAGTACGACTACACCAAGGGCTTCAAGTTCTCCACCTACGCCACCTGGTGGGTCCGGCAGGCCATCACCCGTGCCCTGGCGGATCAGGCCAGGACCATACGGATCCCCGTCCACATGGTGGAGACCATGAACAAGCTGACCCAGACCTCCCGGAAGCTCCAGCAGGAGCTGGGCCGGGAGCCCACCACCGAGGAGCTGGCCGAGGTCATGCAGCTCACCCCGGAGCGCGTCAACGAGATCCGGCAGATGTGCATGGAGCCCGTGTCCCTGGAGGCCCCCGTGGGCGAGGAGGACGACAGCCATCTGGGGGATTTCATCGAGGACGACGCCGGGTCCCAGCCTGCCGAGGCCGTCTCCCAGGCCATGCTGCGCCAGCAGCTCATGGACATTCTCGACACCCTGTCTCCCCGGGAGGCCAAGGTCCTCCGGCTCCGCTACGGCCTGGACGACGGACGGCCCAGGACCCTGGAGGAGGTTGGCAAGGAGTTCAATGTGACAAGAGAGCGGGTCCGCCAGATCGAGGCCAAAGCCTTGCGCAAGATCCGAAACCCCAACCGCTCCAACAAGCTCCGGGATTTCCTCAATTAATAACTGTTGTGTCATCCTGAGCGTAAGCGAAGGATCTTGAAATCTATGCGGAAATTACGCGCTCTTGATCTCCAGCTCCCGCTCCGCAGCCCAGGTCCGGACGGCGTTCTCGATGATCTTCAGGCTGCCTTCCTTGCCGAAGGTCTTGGTGTCCACCGCCAGATTGTAATACTTGGTATTGCCCCACTCCCGGCCCGTGAAGTGGGCGTAGTGGTTGGCCCGGCTGGTATCGGTGGTTTGGAGCTCCGCTCTGGCCTCGGCCTGGGAGATGCCGTCCTCCTCGGCCTTTTTCGCCACCCGGTAGTCCGTGGGGGCGTGGATGAAGACCCGGAAGTTGTTGGGATCGTTGTAGAGGATGTAGTCCGAGCACCGACCCACGATCAGGGCGGATTCGTCCCCGGCGGCGATCCGCCGGAGGACCCTGGTCTGGGCGGCAAAGAGCTGCTCCAGGGGGGACAGCTCCATGACGGAGGTGTAGCCCGAGGTCAGGAAGTCGTGGGCCAGAGGGCCGGACATATTGTGCTCATGCCGGTGAATGAAGTCCTGGCTGAGGCCGCTCTCCGCCGCCTCCAGGGGAATGAGCTGATCGTTGCCGTAGAAGGCGATGCCCAGCTTTTCCGCCAGCTCCTTTGCGATCTCGTAGCCGCCGGAGCCAAACTCCCAGCTCACGGAGATCAGCAGCTTGGGACGGCCTGTGGCGTCCAGAAGATAGCTCTCGTCGCCCATGGCCTGCTGGAGCTTGGTCTCCCGCTCCACAAATGCCATCAGCGGCTTCTCGCAGACCTTCATGATCTGCTTCATGACAAAGCCGATGGTCAGGGCGCAGATCACCGTGCCCTCCCGAACGCCCACCAGCCGGTGGAAGTAGATCAGGGACACGGCGGCGGAAATCGCCACACAGCAGCAATCGAAGACCATCTTCGCGGAGCCCACGGTGAGCCCCGTCTTTTTGGAGATGGCCAGGCTCATGCCCTCGCCGGGCGTAGGGAGGATCTGGGGCGCCAGATAGCACATGACGCCCACCGCCACCAGAGGAATGCTGCACAGCAGGAACAAAAGCCGCATGGGATAGGTCTCCGGGGCGGGCAGGAACCCGAAAAGCCCGGACGCGCAGGTCACCAGGAATCCGAAGAAAAAGGAGGCCACGATCTGGAGCAGCATGTCGGGCTTGAAATCCCGCCGGAGGATCAGGATCTCCACCAGGATGTACAGGCAGTACACCACCGTGGTGCAGACGCCCAGGGTCATGGCGGTGATATTCCTGTCCAGCATGATCTGATAGACCACGTTGGCAAGACAGGTCACGGGACTGACGCCCAAGGCCGATTTCACGGAGAACACCACGCCCACGGCCATAATAAACAGGCCGAAGCAGTAGACCAGCAGCCGTTTCGCCCATGTCAGAAACGTGTTTTCCCGATTACCCATACGTCTCCGCTCCCTTCTTTTTCTCTATCATATCCCGTTTTTCCATCCCCTGTCAACCGGCATTTTCCGCCGCCCCGGGACCGGGGGAATATTTTTGGCTCTTTTCCAAAAAATCAACAGAAATATTCGTGCAATTCCCGTCATTTTGTGCTATGATGAAAAAGCGGAGCAGGCGAATCAGCCGCCGCAGTCATATCGTAATTTATCCGGGACACCGGAACCTTGAAAGGAGAACTACTTATGGGACTTATCAGTGCTGCGTTGGGCGCCGCCGGCGGCGTCATGGCTGACCAGTGGAAGGAATATTTCTATTGTGAGGCGCTTCCCGAAAACGTCCTGGTGACAAAGGGCCAGAAGCGCGTCTCCGGCCGCTCCTCCAACACCAAGGGCTCGGACAACATCATCTCCAGCGGCTCTGTCATCGCCGTGGCCGACGGCCAGTGCATGATCATCGTGGATCAGGGCAAGATCGCGGAGCTCTGCGCCCAGCCCGGCGAATTCATCTACGACGCCTCCACGGAGCCCTCCATCTTCAACGGCAAGCTGGGCGAAAGCATCCTGGAGACCTTCAAGAACATCGGCAAGCGGTTCACCTTCGGCGGTGAGCCTCCCAAGGATCAGCGTGTCTATTACTTCAACACCAAGGAGATCATGGGCAACAAGTACGGCACCCCCAGCCCCGTTCCCTTCCGGGTGGTGGACCAGAACATCGCCCTGGACATGGACATTGCTATCCGCTGCTTCGGCGAGTACAGCTACCATGTCTGCGATCCCATTCTGTTCTACACCAACGTCTCCGGCAATGTCTCCGACAACTATACCCGGGACAAGCTGGACAGCCAGCTCAAGACCGAGCTGCTCACCGCCCTCCAGCCCGCCTTTGCCAAGATCTCCGACATGGGCATCCGTTATTCCTCTCTCCCCGGCCACACCATGGAGATGGCCAATGCCCTCAACGAGGTCCTCTCCGATTCCTGGCGGAATCTCCGGGGCATTGAGATCGTCTCCTTCGGCGTTTCCTCTGTGAAGGCCAGCGAAGAGGACGAGGCCATGATCAAGCAGCTCCAGCGGGACGCCGCCCGCCGGAATTCCCTCCGGGATCCCAACGCGGCCGCCGCGGAGTACGCCGCTGCCACCGCCGACGCCATGCGGGCTGCCGCCAGCAACACCGGCGGCGCTGCCGTGGGCTTCATGGGCATGAACATGGCCCAGGGCATGGGCGGCATGAACACGGCTCAGCAGCTCTATCAAATGGGCGCCCAGCCTCAGTATCAGCAGCAGGCTCCCGCTCCCGCGGCGGCGCCCGCACCTGCCGCAGCGCCCGCCGCGCCCGCGGCTGACGGCTGGACCTGCCCCTCCTGCGGCGCTGCCGCCAAGGGCAACTTCTGCCCGGAGTGCGGCACCAAAAAGCCCGCCCCCGCCCCTGCCGCCGACGGCTGGACCTGTCCCACCTGCGGTGCCGTGAACAAGGGCAAATTCTGCGCCGAGTGCGGCACCAAGAAGCCCGCCGGCATCCCCCAGTACAAGTGCGATAAGTGCGGCTGGGAGCCCGCAGACCCCACCAAGCCCCCGAAGTTCTGCCCCGAGTGCGGCGATCCCTTCGGCGACGAGGACATCCAGTAATTCATAGACCATTCCCGCAGGCCGGAAGCGCGCTTCCGGCCTGCATTGTTTTATACACATCTGTTTTTTTGCAGGCGCACAAATCCGCCCTTTTTGTCTCTCTCTAAAGCACATGCAGCACTGCCCCCATCCCCGCTCCCGCTTTTTCTCAAAAACCGGGGCCCTGCCCCAAAAAACAGTTGATTTTACCGGGTTCGGTGCTGTATAATGTCTCTGTCCTGCGGGCGAATTTACACACCCCGGGAACAATCATGTGAAGGAGATAAGATTCCCATGCGCAATTCCAAGAGAATCCTGGCAATGCTGCTGGCCCTGTGTATGATGGTCGCTGTCTTTGCCGCCTGCGGCGATTCCGCCGCTTCCGCTCCCGCTGCCTCCGCCTCCGCCGCTGAGGCGGCTGCAGCCTCTGCCGAGGCCCCCGCCGCCTCCGGCGACAAGGTGGTCAAGATCGGCGTCTTCGAGCCCGCTTCCGGCGACAACGGCGCCGGCGGCAAGCAGGAGACCCTGGGCATGCAGTATGCCAACGAGGAGACCCCCACCGTGGAGATCGGCGGGGAGACCTACACCGTTCAGCTCGTGGTCGTGGACAACCAGTCCTCCACCGATAAGGCGCCCTCCGCCGCCCAGCAGCTGGTGGCCGAGAACGTGAGCGTGGTCCTGGGCTCCTACGGCTCCGGCGTGTCCATCGCGGCCTCCCAGGTCTTCGCGGACGGCGGCGTGCCTGCCATCGGCGTCACCTGCACCAACCCCCAGGTCACCGAGGGCAACGATCACTACTTCCGCATCTGCTTCCTGGATCCCTTCCAGGGCACCGTCCTGGCCAACTACGCCTCTGCGGAGCTGGGCGCCAGGAAGGCCTACTGCCTCTCCAAGCTGGGCGACGACTACTCCGTGGGTCTCTGCAACTACTTCAAGGAGGCCTTCCTTGCCCTTGGCGGCGAGGTCGTGGAGGAGAGCTTCCCCGAGGGCAACTCCGACTTCACCTCCTACGTCACCAACGCCAAGAGCCAGGGCTGCGACGTGTTCTTCGCTCCCGTTTCCACCGAGGCTGCCGCCAACATCATTGAGCAGGCCGCTTCTCAGGATCTGGGCATGAGCCTGCTGGCCGGCGACACCTGGGATTCCAACGTCATCACCGCCGCCGCCCAGGGCAAGAACGTGGACATCTGCGTCTCCACCTTCTATCAGGAGGGCGGCAACGCTGCCTTTGACGAGGGCTTCAAGGCCTACATCAACGGCAACTCCACCGCCATGGCCAACAACGGCGGCAACGACATGATCGCCGCTGTCTCCGCCATGGGCTATGACGCCTACTACACCGCCCTGGAGGCCCTGAAGGCCGCCGGCTCCACCGATCCCGCCGCCGTGAAGGCCGCCCTGCCCGGCGTCACCTATGCCGGCGTGTCCGGCGCCATCGCCTTTGACGCCACCGGCGACGCCATCCGCGACACCGCGTACATCAAGCGCGCCAACACCGAGACCGGCGCCTGGGACTTCGTGGCCGAGCAGAAGGTCGGCTGATTCGTCTCCATAACCGCACATACACAGTTCCCGGAGACCCGGCCGGGTCTCCGGGAACGTCTATTTCCGAGAAGTAACAGGTAATAGTGAATGGTGAAGAGGTGACCGTCTCATGTTCACTCTTCACTATTACTTGTTACCTGAAAAAGAGGAGGTTTCACATTGAGCGTCGTACTTCCCTATCTGCTGTCGGGCATTTCCGTGGGCGGCCAGTACGCCCTGATCGCCATCGGCTACACCATGGTCTACGGCATCCTGCGGCTGATCAACTTCGCCCACGGCGACGTGTTCATGGTGGCCGGCGTCATGATGGTCTATCTGTCCGCGTCCCTGCCCCTGTACATCTCCATGCCTCTCATGCTGATCCTGACGGTGATCATCGGCTTCACCATCGAGCGGGCGGCTTATAAACCCCTCCGGTCCGCCCCCAGAATGTCCGTCATGATCTCCGCCATCGGCGTGAGCTATCTGCTCCAGAACCTGGCGGCCTATATCACCGGCGGTCTGGCCCAGCAGTATCCCACGGTTCCCGGGATCTCCAACTCCGTCAGCATCGGTCCCGCCACCACCAAGGTCGTGACCCTGGTGACGCCCTTCCTGGTGATCGCCCTGGTGTTCGCCCTGGTCATGCTCATCAACCACACCAAGATCGGCATGGCCATGCGGGCCGTGGCCAAGGACTATGACACCGCCCAGCTCATGGGCATCCGCATCAACGCCGTCATCTCCGCCACCTTCGTCATCGGTTCCTTCCTGGCGGCGGTGGGCAGCGTGCTCTACTTCACCAATTACACCGCCGTAACCTACACCTCCGGCGCCATGCCGGGCTTAAAGGCCTTCGTGGCCGCGGTGTTCGGCGGCATCGGGTCCATTCCCGGAGCCGTCATCGGCGCCTTTATCATCGGTATTTCGGAGAACATCGTCAAGGGCCTGGAGGCCATGCTGGGCGTGGCCGGCGTCAGCCTGAACATCGGCCTTGCCACCTTCTCCGACGCGGTGACCTTCGCCCTGCTCATCATCATCCTTGTGGTCAAGCCCACCGGCCTCTTCGGTGAAAAGGCCACCGAAAAAGTGTGAGGAGGGGACGGCTGTGAAAACCATGGAAAACAAGCGCGGCGTCCTCATTACCGCCGCTTTGATCGTCTGCATCTTTGTATTCGTGGGCGTTGCGGAGCGCATCGCCCCGCCCTCCTGGAACATGCTGTTCATGGTGCTGAAAAAGGGCTCCATTTATGCCCTGATCGCCGTATCCATGAACCTGCTCAACGGCTTCACGGGTCTGTTCTCCCTGGGCCAGGCAGGCTTCATGCTCCTGGGCGCATACACCTACGGCATCCTGACCATTCCCGCCGCCGACCGGGCCTCGGTCTACCAGTATTTTGACGGCGGCCTGGTCCGGTTCGCCCTGCCTGTGCCTGTGGCGCTGATCCTGGCGGGCCTGGTGGCTGCCGGCTTCGCCTTCCTCATCGGCCTGCCTGTGCTCCGGCTGAAATCCGACTATCTGGCCATCGCCACCCTGGGCTTTGCCGAGATCATCCGGGCCGTGTTCCAGTGGAACGTGCTGGGGCCCATCACCAACGGCTCCAATCTGCTCCGGAAGTTCCCCGTGTTCCAGTCCACCATCTCCTATTTTGTGGTAGTGGGCCTCTGCGTGGCGGTGATCCTGCTGCTGATCAATTCCTCCTACGGCCGGGCCTTCAAGTCCATCCGGGAGGATGAAATCGCCGCCGAGGCCATGGGCATCAACCTAACCCGGCACAAGATGCTGGCCTTCTGCATCTCCTCCTTCTTTGCCGGCATCGGCGGGGCGCTGCTTGCCATGTATCAGACCTCGGTCCAGGCGGCCATCTTCAAATCCGCCATGACCTATGAGATCCTGCTGATCGTGGTCATCGGCGGCATCGGCTCCATCTCCGGCTCCATTCTGGCCTCCTTCCTGTACATCGCCTGCAGCGAGTGGTGGCTCCGGTTCCTGGATCAGGAGACGGTGCTCTCCGCCGGTCCCAGAACCCGGTTTGTCGTGATCATGGCCGTGATCTTCGTGATTCTGCTGGCCGCTATGGTCTACCGGCTGGTGAAGCCCAAGGCCAAATCCCGGGTCCGCTACGGCGTGGGCGCCGGGATCTGCGCCGCGGTGCTGGGCTGGCTCGTCTTCTTCGGCGTCACCGGCGCCACCAGGGTCCCCCTGCTCCGGAACGGCTTCCGGATGGTGGTGTTCTCCGTCATCATCATGATCATCGTCCTGTTCTTCAGCCGGGGCATTATGGGCACCAGCGAGCTGCCCGACCTGTTCAAGCCCGGAAAAAAGAAGCGTGAGGAGGCGGCGAAATGAGCGAAAACGTACTGAACGTGGAGCATGTGACCATGCAGTTCGGCGGCGTGGTCGCCGTCAACGACATGTGCCTGGAGGTCAACCAGGGCGAGATCGTGGCGCTGATCGGCCCCAACGGCGCGGGCAAGACCACGGCCTTCAACTGCATCACCGGGGTCTATGAGCCTACCAACGGCCGCGTCTCCTTTCTGGGCAAGCCCATGGTGGAGAACCATCCCCAGGGCAAGATGAAGAAGCTCTACGCCGGGGAGCACGCCGAGGATTATCCCCATGTCCTCAGCCCCACCCCGGACCACATCACCAAGCTGGGCATCGCCCGGACCTTCCAGAATATCCGCCTGTTCTCGGCCCTGAGCGTCTTTGACAACGTGCTCATCGCCAAGCACATGCGGGCAAAGCACAACTGGTTCACCTCCACCTTCCGCATCAGCCAGCGAGGAAAAGCGCATGCGGGAGGAGGCCACGGCCCTTTTGGAGGAGCAGAACCTTCTGCACCTCAAGGACGAGGTGGCCGGGTCTCTGCCCTACGGCATCCAGCGCCGGCTGGAGATCGCCCGGGCCCTGGCCACGGAGCCCACCCTCCTGCTCCTGGACGAGCCCGCCGCGGGCATGAACCCCCAGGAGACCCAGGAGCTCACGGACTTCATCAAGGAGATCCGGGAAAAATACCATCTCACCGTGTTCATGATCGAGCACCACATGGATCTGGTCATGCAGATCTCCGACCGGATCTACGTGCTGGACTTCGGCAGGCTCATTGCCACCGGCACGCCCGCGGAGATCCAGTCCAATCAGCGGGTCATCGACGCGTATTTGGGGGTGAGCAGCGATGCTTAAGGTGGAAAATCTGTTTGTCAATTACGGCGGCATCGAGGCCGTCAAGGGAATCTCGCTGGACGTGCCCGACGGCTCCATCATCACCCTGGTGGGAGCCAACGGCGCGGGCAAGTCCACCACCCTCCGGTCCATCGTGGGTCTTGTGAAGGCCAAATCCGGCTCCATCACCCTGGACGGGGAAGAGCTGCTGGGCCTTTCCACCGCCGACATCGTGGCCAAGGGCATCACGCTCGTTCCCGAGGGACGCCGGGTGTTCCCGGACATGACCGTGCTGGAGAACCTGAAAATCGGGGCCTATCTCCGGAAGGACAGCTTAAAGGACGACATCGACCGGGTCTACGCCCTGTTCCCCCGGCTCCAGGAGCGGTCCTGGCAGGCGGCGGGCACCCTGTCCGGCGGCGAGCAGCAGATGCTGGCCGTGGGCCGGGCCCTCATGTCCAAGCCCAGGCTGATCATGATGGACGAGCCCTCTCTGGGGCTTGCCCCCATCATTGTCCAGTCCATCTTCGACATTATCCGGGAGATCAACAAGCAGGGCACCACGGTGCTGCTCATTGAGCAGAACGCCAACATGGCCCTGAAAACCGCCGACTACGGCTACGTCATGGAGACGGGCCGGATCAGCCTGACGGGCACCGGCGCGGAGCTCCTGGCCAACGAGCAGGTGAAGGAGCTGTATTTGGGCAAATCCAGGCAGTGACACTCCGGTTTACCGCCAATGTCATTCCGAGCCGGTGCGAACCACAACCGCCAATGTCATCCTGCGCGCAAGCGAAGGATCTCACCTGTCATCCTGAGCGCAGCGAAGGATCTTTCCGATACCGTTTTCCTCAAGATTCTTCGTCACTTCGTTCCTCAGAATGACAACGC
>CAJOHR010000060.1 GCA_905234425.1 uncultured Oscillospiraceae bacterium
CGGAAGATCCTCGTCTTCTACAGCGAGGGCGCGGGCTTCTACAAGTATTTTGGGGGCATGATCGACTACGTTCTGGCCCACTCCGACGTGACCGTCCACTACATCACCTCGGACCCGGAGGACCCGGTGCTCCGGGTTGAAAACCCGCGGATCCAGGGCTACTACATCGGGGAGCTCAAGCTCATTCCCCTGATGATGAAGCTGGACGCGGACATGGCGGTCATGACCATGCCGGACCTGGAGACCTACCACATCAAGCGTTCTCTCGTCCGCAAGGACGTGGAATATATCTACACCGACCACGGCGTGTCTTCGGACAACCTGACCCTTCGGACCCACGCCCTGGACCACTTCGACACCCTGTTCTGCGTGGGACCTCACCAGATGGAGGAAGCCCGGGCCATCGAGTCTCTCTACAGCCTGAAGCCCCGGCGGTGCGTCCAGGTGGGCTACGGTCTGCTGGACGAGATGACGGCGGCCTGGGAGGCCGGGACCCACGAGCCGGGACCGAAAAAGACCATCCTCATCGGTCCCTCCTGGCAGAACGACAACATTCTGGACTCCTGCATCCACACCCTGGTGGACCAGTTCTCCACCTTAGGCGTAAACATCATCATCCGGCCCCATCCCCAGTATGTAAGGCTCTACGGCGACAAGATCGAGGCGCTGCTCCAAACGTATCAGGACCGGGAGGACGTGTACGTTCAGACGGACTTCTCCTCCACGGACACGGTCTACAACGCCGATAATGTGGGCTTTGAGTTCGCTTTGTCCACCCTGAAGCCGGTGCTGTATATCAACACCCCCATGAAGGTCATGAACCCGGAATACGACAAAATCGACGTGGTGCCCTTCGACATCCGGATCCGGGCGCAGCTGGGCGCGGCTCTGGAGCCAGGCGAGCTGGACCGGGCCGGAGAAACGGCTGGCGAACTCCTGTCCCATCCCGACAAGTACCGGGACATCATTCGGGAGGTCCGGGAAAAGGAGATCTACAACCTGGGCCGGGGCGCCGAGGCCGCCGGGCGGTATCTGGTCAAGCGCATTGAAATGATCGAAAATTCGTAACTGCTTCAGTCGCTTGTGTCATCCTGAGCGTAAGCGAAGGATCTTGAAATCGCGAATTACGCCAGGATTCTTCGTCACCTTGTTCCTCAGAATGACAGGGACTGAACAGTTACGAAAATTCAGAGAATACACAAGATGGAGGAAAATGAGATGAAAATCATGAAAAAGCTGCTCACCCTTGGCTACTTCATGGCAGCCCTGGCGGCCCTGTTCGCCATCCCCGCCTTTGCCTATCTGGACCCCGGCACCCTGACCTACGTGATCAGTATGCTGGCCGGTCTGGTAATCGCCGGCGGCGCGGCGGTGGCCATCTTCTGGCGGAAGATCAAGAAGTTCTTCCAGGGCCTGGGCAAGGGCAAGACCGAAACCCGGGAGACCAGCGTGGCCGACGACCTGGGGGACGACATCGATCCCATGGCCGATTCGGACAAGGACTGATATGTCCCGGGCCACCCACGCCATCATCCTGGCCGCCGGCCGCGGAGAGCGCATGCACCCCCTGACGGAGACGATTCCCAAGCCTCTGGTGCCCGTTCTGGGCCGCCGGATGATCGACACCATCATTGCGGCCCTGCACGAAAACGGCATTACGGATATCTGGGTGGTGGTGGGCTACCAAAAGGAGCAGTTCGCCGCTCTGCCAGAGGAGTATCCGGGGCTTCACCTGCTGGAAAACCCGGACTGGAAGACCGCCAACAACATCGGCTCCCTGTACTATGCCAGAGATCTGCTGGGAAGCTGCGTGATTCTGGATGGGGACCAGATCATCCGGGACCCTTCCATTCTCCGGCCGGAATTCGACCGGTCCTGCTACTGCTGCCGTCAGGCGGAAGGACCCACAAAGGAATGGCTCCTGACCGTGGAGGACGGAATCGTCACCGCCTGCAATCCGGGCGGCGGAGATCGGGGCTGGGAGCTGTGCAGCGTGTCCTTCTGGACAGACGAGGATGGGGCCCGGCTCCGGGAACAGCTCCAATATGAGTATGTGGAGCAGGACAACCGCCAGATCTACTGGGACGACGTTGCGCTCAACTGCCACCCCGGCGACTACCGCCTGGGCATCCGGCCCATGGACCGAGACGCTTTGACGGAGATCGACGATCTCCGGGAGCTGGCGGCCATCGACCCTTTTTACGCCAATATGGTATAGAATTAAAACCAGCCGCGGCCGCGGCTGGTTTTTATCACATCAAACCGACATTTCCCTTGATTTCTTAAAATGGCGGTTGTATAATGATCTCATCGTAAATGTTCAGCCGCTTGTGTCATCCTGAGCGTAAGCGAAGGATCTTGAAATCGTGAATTACGCCAGGATTCTTCGTCACTTTGTTCCTCAGAATGACAGCGACTGAACAGATACGTCTCATCTACAAATAATGAACGAAGGAAGGGGATCCTATGTATGAGCACAAAAGCGGCAATCAGAGCAGGCGCAAAACCCTGAGAGATCTGGACCCGGCTACCACCATTATCCCCCTTGCCTGTATCCTTGTGGTGTGCGCGTTTCTGGTGTTTGCCCCGGAGGCTTCCACGAGCGCCCTGTCCGCCATCCGGTTTTTCCTGGGGGACACCTTCGGCACCTACTATCTGATCGTGGGCCTTGGGGTCCTGATCCTGAGCTTCTACCTGTCCTTCTCCGACCTGGGCAAGATCGTCCTGGGCGGCCCCGACGCCAAACCTGCCTACAGCTTCTGGCTCTGGGGCGCCATGGTCTTCACCTGCGGTCTGGCGGCGGACATCCTGTTCTATTCCCTGTGTGAGTGGATCTACTACGCCCAGGAAATCCATGTGGCGGAGCTGGGCTCCATCCAGGATTGGGCCTCGGCCTATCCCATCTACCACTGGAGCATGATCCCCTGGAGCTTCTACGCCGTGCTGGCGGCCTGCTTCGGCTTTATGCTCCACACCAGAGGCCGGACCAAGCAGAAATACTCCGAGGCCTGCCGCCCGATCCTGGGCAAGTGGACCGACAAGCTCCCGGGCAAGCTGGTGGACGTGCTGGCGGTGTTCGCCCTGGTGGCCGGAACCGCCACCACCTTCTCCGTGGCCACGCCGCTCCTGGCCCGATGCATCACCACCCTCTTCGGCCTGGCGGCCACAAAATGGATGACCATTGTCATACTGGTGGTGGTCTGCATCACCTACACCATCTCGGTCATGCACGGCATCCAGGGCGTGGCCAAGCTGTCCAACATCTGCATGTATATCTTCGGAGCCCTGCTTGCCTACGTGCTGATCTTCGGCGGCGAGGCCCAGTACATCGTGGAGACGGGCTTCACTGCCATCGGCAACGTGATCCAGAACTTTGTGGGTCTGTCCACCTGGACCGATCCCCTGCGCACCTCCTCCTTCCCCCAGAACTGGACCATTTTCTACTGGGCCTACTGGATGGTCTGGTGCGTGGCGGCGCCCTTCTTTATGGGCGGCGTCAGCCGGGGCCGGACCGTGCGGCAGGTGATCCTGGGGTCCTACCTCTTCGGCGTCAGCTCCACCATCATCTCCTTTATCGTCCTGGGCAACTACGGCCTGGGCCTCCAGATGCACGGAAAATTCGACGCCATCGGCCTGTATGAGCAGACCGGCGGGGACCTGTACGAAACCATCATCGGCATCGTCCAGAATCTGCCTCTCTATCAGATCGTCCTGGTGTTGATTGTCCTGTCCATGGTGGCCTTCTACGCCTCCTCCTTCGACTCCATCACCCTGGTGGCCTGCCAGTACTCCTATCGGGAGATCGCCGAGGGCGAGGAGGCTTCGGTCCGCATGAAGCTCTTTTGGGCCATCCTGCTGATCCTCCTGCCCATCGCCCTGATCTTCAGCGAGGGCAGCATGTCCAACATGCAGACCGTGTCCATCATCGCCGCCTTCCCCATCGCCCTCGTGATCCTCTTGATTATCGCCAGCTTTATCAAGGACGGCAAGGCCTATTTACGGGAATCCAAATGACCGCCAAATAACCCATGGCAAAGCCGCCGCAGAGCTTCACCCTTTCGGCTCTGCGGCGGCTGTTTTTACACTTCTTTACTTTGTCAGGCAAGTCAGGCTGCCCGTTTTCACACCGCCGGTCTTGGACGTGGCGGCCTGCTCTGTGGGTTCCGGCAGAAGCGCCTGGAGCCCCGGCCAGGGCCAGGTGATGGTCACAGGCCCGTCCGCCATGTGGCCCAGAACCCCCTCGGCCTTGACGCCGGTGAGCGCCGCGGACCAGTAGTAATAGGGGTCCTCGTTTTCCAGGGTCATGGCCAGCTCGTAGCCCGCGCCCTCCTTGCCGTCGGCCACGGAGATGTTGGCCCAGCCGGATTCGCCCTCCACCACCTCCACGTGGGTGTGGGCCCCGGAGGCGCCGTAGCTGCTTTCCGTACCGATAAAATCTCCCCGGTGCAGCTCGCCGCCCTCCTCCAGGCCCTCGGAGATGGCCAGATGGAGATAGACCACAGTCTTGTCCGCCGCCTCGTCATAGACTGCCAAGGTGGTGAGCTCCGGACTCCGGCTGATCCGCAGGATCACGCCGTCGGTGATGGCGTAAAGGGGGCAATCCTCCTCCAGGGCAAAGTCGATGCCCTCGTGGCGGCCCTCGATCTCGCTGTAGCTGTCAAAATCGCAGGTGACAATGCCCTCGTCGCTGTCGTAGAGCAGGCGAAGCAGCTCTTCCTGGATCTCCTCCCGGGTTGTGGCGGCGCTGCCGGTGCTCCAGGTCAGGGCGGCGTTGGGGTTCCGGCTCCAGTCCGCATCCGAATCACAGGGGGAATAGCCCCAGAGGCCCAGGTAGACCGTCTCGGCAGTCTCCCCCTCCCCGCGTAACAGCCGCACCACGCCCAGGGGCTCCGTGCCGGGGGCCAGCTCCTGGGGGTCCCAATCGGGAGCAGGGAGCTGGGCCAGCATGATCATATTGTGGGGCAGGAAGGCGTTGCCCTGGCGGAAGATGTAGTCAAAGGCGTCCTCCGCCGCGGTGGTGTCCAATCCCTCCGGATTCACCCATTCCGTACTCCAGGCGGCCGGGTCCCACCAGCCGTTGATCAGGTTCTTGACACTCCGGAAGGACCAAAAGGCCCCGCCCAGATACACGTACTGATCGTGGATCACCTGGGCCGCGGCCATGCAGCCCACCGGATCCTCCCCCTGGGAGAGCAGAATGGCGTTTTTGATGGCCTGGGTCTCCCCGGCCGTCAGATTGGTGACGGCGCAGCCCCGATAGCCCCGGTCCAGATGGCCGAAGGCAAACAGGGTCCAGCCGGGCAGGGTTTCGGCGTAGTATTCGCAGGCGTGGCCCTCGGAGTAGGAGGCCGCAGGCTCCACATGGGCGCTGACCTCTTTGGGCTCCTCCTCGTCTTCCTCCTCGGACGGGTCCTCCGGGTCCTCCGGCGCCGCCGCTTCCGGATCGGAGGGCGCCGGTTCCGCCGTATGATTGGGGTCCTCGGCGCCGCAGCGCAGGCAGAAGCCCTGGTCATAGTCATGCCCCAGGGCAGGGATCTCTGTGATCTCCTCCACGCCGCAGACCGTGCAGACGGAAAGAATCAGGCCGGGATCGGTACAGGTGGCGACCACCTCCACGGTGGTATAGGTATGCTCATGGGCCTCGACCTCATCCGTTGCCAAAACGGGGCCGGCGCTCAGGCCAACCAGGATCAGGACCGACAGGCACCCGGAAAGCAGCCTGCGGAGCAGATCGGTACAATTGCGCAAAACGGCACACTCCTTCGATGGGACCAAAAGCCGCCCCATGGCGGCACAGTTTGTCATCATTTTGTAACTGTTTGTATTCTACAGGATAAATCCGTCCTTGTCAATCGAATTCTGCCGTACAATTGTGATAGTTTGTAATTATTATGTGAACTTTCCCCGACGCATTAGAAGGAAAGCGCGCCCCCGGACTCGCAGACAATCGAGCCGGGGGCGCAGAATTTCGGTATAGGATTTACCGCGTGTTGATGAAGAAGGTCTCCGGCGAGGGCCAGTCGCCGTAGTGGGTGGAAACAAATCGTTCTGTTTCGCTTTTTGCTTTATCGCCTGTCTCCGGAACCGGAAGTTGCTGGACGGATCTCAATGGATACTTACTGTCATAGTATTTGTACAGTGTACCGTCGTATGCTTCAGCCCCATCCCAGTTGTCAAAGGTTCCTACAAATTTGTTGTACTCATCTGCGTTGAGATCAAGCGGTTTCACCTTAACCTTGTTTTCTGAATTCAGTACATAGTCATTTATCGGTTTCATGGGTTCCTTCTCATCAGCCTTTCCATTCTCTTTGGGAACCTCATTTATAGCGCTGTAATAGTAGTTCCCGGAAAGGTTCGAGCTTCCTTCACCAAGGAAGGCATACTTTGTCGCACCGTCTACTAGCCCTGTGGCATAACAGTTGGTGATGCTACCGCTGGCACTTCCTGCAAAGCCGCCCGCTGTTGTACCGGAGACGGAGCAGGTGGAGTAACTATTTCTAATCTCCGCAGATGAGTTGCCAACCAAACCGCCAACTGTTTCGCCTGTCACGTCGTAAGGATGAGCGTTGTCTTTCACCCACTCTTCATAGGAACCGCTCTTTGTGTGTCCGCCGCTGTAGCAGCCGGTAATCGGTCCGCTTGCTGTGCCGATCAGGCCGCCGGCATATGTGCTTCCGTTCACAATTACTGCAGCTGCGCTGTACTGCACTGTGCCGCTTATCATATCACCAATCAAGCCTCCGGCAGGGCCTGAGGACGCTGTGATATTAGCATTAACCGCAGATGCATTTGTGCTGTTCCGAGCCAGAACATTGGTGACAGTACACCCGTTTAATGTCCCGGCCAAGGCCCCGGCGCTGGTCGTGCCGGTAATGGAAAAGTCAATCAGCTCCAGGTTGGAGACGCTTGACACAACTTCCGTCGATCCAAACAAACCTGCTTGATCCATCCCGGTCACTTCAACGTTCGAAATGCTGTAGCCTTTGCCGTCATAGGTCAATCCACCAGTATAGGTCTCCGGCACCAGTTTGGGATTGATGGGATAATATTTCCCGGATTCGATAGATGTCCCCTTCAAAGGAGTGATTGCATGCTTAGTCCAGTATCCTTCGTCATCCGTTGACCAGTTTAGATCGGTTATCTGCTCCGCATGCCGGACGAGAAAATTTTCTTTCGTTCCCTCTGGGAGGGTCTTGCTTTTCAGCCCGGAAACATCTGCATCCAGATTCTCCAGATGCCGAATATTGGCGATATAGGCCGTATCCCATTCCTCTTGGTCGTTCCGGACTGCATCCTTCGGTTTTGTCGCAAACAGGCTGTTGGTGGTATTCTCTGTCAAATCCTCAAATTTCGGGGGGACCTTGACCCATTCGCTAACTATGTATTCTGCATGTATCTCGATATCTTCCCCGGGAATAAACACATCCGGATCCGAATCCGGAGCAAGGTTCGCAAAGTGCATATTTTGGTCAGTAATATCATCCAGAACAATGGTATATTCCGGTCCATCCGCTGTTTGGGTTACCCTGGTATCGGTGGTAGCATCCAGATCAAATATCTTTTGCGCACCGCTGCTTTTTCCGGTTATGACCAGTGTAAAGGAATAGGTAATACCTTTCTCCAAAAGATCTTTGTTGCGAGGATCATCCTTCACCGTAACATACAGTTTTTCCGCATTGACAACCTGAACTTCAGGGGGAAACAACTCCTCATTCACCATGCTAGGCGCTTCCTCGCCGCCATACCAGCCCAAAATGGCATTATCCCAGTCTCTGCGCTCTGCTTTATAGCTTTTATTTGGAGTATCTCGAAGGGCAAGAACCGCGCTATAATCTCCGCTTGTGAGTGTTTTGTTGAATCTCGCCGGTGAATCATTCCGTGTACAGTAGAACACATCCAGTACCAGACCTGTTTCCGGCTGATAACGGATGATATAACTTCCGCCTGATCGAACAGTCTCATCGATGGAACCGGGAGGAAGCATCTGGTCGAACAGGCGCTGTCCCGTTTTTTCGTCTATTTTGTCCGCCTTTCCATTATTTACAACAATATAATAGACGCCTTCCTCCGCGCCATCTGGGGTCCCAAATTCCGTCGTTCCCTGATACCCTTCACCGTAAGCTGCGGTCAGATGGTTTTGGGCGGCCACAAAGATTTCCTTGGCGATCCCGTCCCGCTCCAATTGTCCCATGGAACGCTGATAGGCGATTACGGAGATAAATGCCACACCGGCGAGAACCACGATAATGGCAACGACGATCAGCATTTCCGCCAGCGTCATTCCATGTTTGTTTCTTAGCTTTTTCATACCCAAGGTCCTCTCTGCTTTTCTATTTGCTCACTAACCTGAAATGATGCGAATCGACAACTGCGGTCTTGTCGCCAAATCGCTTGTCCTCGATTCCTGCTTTACCGATAAACCTTTAATTGTAATGACCCCGTTGTGAATGTCCTCAACCCCTGTGTAGGTCACATAGAGGCGCTCAGTAGCAGTCTCCTTAGATATGAGGGGCGCAGCATCCGAACTCTTTCCATCCTTGCTGTAATATCTGATGAAACCGATGGTGTCGTCATCCACCTTGTATATTCTGGAATAAGCTCCTCTGGAGGAATTATAGTAGGTAATCACCGTTCCCTCTGAGACCTCAACATCCTGGGCCGTTCCCAACTCGTTCCGCAGGGTGGATATGGTAGTGGACAGCAGTACCTCGGCGTTGGAAGCCACGACCACGTTTTCATAGGCGTTTTTCGCCGCGGGGATTCCGGTGGTCATAATGACGCTGACCAACAGCAATATCAAAACGGCCAACAGGGTTTCCGCCAGGGTAAAGCCAGCGCCCTCTTTTATTCTTTTGAACGTATTCTTCATGCGCTTCACCACGTTTCCCGTTTACCGATTTAAGGGTTTATTCACTGTCACTGTAGATCACGACCTTGGTATCTCCCAACACCGCATAGTCCCAGGAGACCATCCAGAATTGAATACTATTCGTCGTGCTGTTTTCAGCTTCCGTCAGTGTCATCTTTGCACTATTTTTATTCTTTAGATTGATTGCGTTCTCCATGCTGTCGTAGTACTTGTTTACCGTTTCTTTTCCCCGCTCGACCACTTTGGAGGTAGCAGCCATGGATCCTGCCAGCATAGTCAGGGCCAGCGCGGCAATCAGCAACGCCACCAGGGTCTCGCCGATGGTTTCGCCCGCCCGGCTGCGGAGCTTGTTCCTGATTTCATGCTTCATGCGCCCGCACCTCCTGCAATACTGGAAATACCGATCAGATTCCATGTCCAGGTATAGACGGTGGTACTGACCGTTGTGATATCATACGCGGTTCCCCAGATCTCGTTTCCTTCCGCATCTTTCTCTCCTGTCGTATAGTAATAGAGCGAGCGTGTGGAGGTAGTAGTCGTGCTAGGCGCGCCTTCACCGGCTGCAAAGGTCAGCTCCAGCGTATACCCGCCGTTTGCGGTATTCGTCACGTTCAGCTTCATGTTCTCGTTCGCATCTAGGGTTTCTGTGATCGAAGCATCCAGGATATCCTTCAGGTCCCCATTTTCGCAGGTCAGGGACAGGGTTCGTGCAGAGTCGCCGCTTTGCCCGAAATAGACCTGGCACGCCGCCCTATCCTGTATGGAAGGCACGGAAGTCAGATTATCCGGGGAAACCCGGACCTTCGAGGCGTCCTGCCCCACATAGTACTCCGTAACTGTTGACTGCGGCGCCCCATGATCCGTAGACTCCGTCACCACCTTGGTGATCGCAACCGTCTGGCCGTCGATCATATCCGTCAGCAGCTCCGCCGCCGAGGTGACGGCATAGTATCTTTGGTCCGTCTCCGCCATTTTGCTCATGCGGCCTG
>CAJOHR010000061.1:0-14593 GCA_905234425.1 uncultured Oscillospiraceae bacterium
ACGAAGAATCTTGGCATTATTCACGATTTCAGGTAAAGATCCTTCGCTTACGCTCAGGATGACACGAGCGACTGAAGCAGTTACCTTCACTCTTCACTCTTCACTTTTCACTCTTCCCTGAATAACCGGGCGGTTCGCTTTGAACCGCCCGGTTATTCCCTATTCCCCCATGCCCGTTTCGCGGGCTTTCTTTTTTGGGACATGCTATGCTGTTCCCGGAAGGAGGGAGACGCATGGTCGTCTATCTGGATCGGGTCTTCGCCCTGAACGGCCTCCTGGACTACGCCCTTCTGGTGGTCTGCGGCACGGTGACCGCCACGCCTCTGCGCCGCCGCCGGATCCTCCCGGCCGCGGCCCTGGGCGGGCTCTACGCCTGCCTGACCCTGACAGGAAGCCTTCGCTTTCTGGGGACGGCGCCCATGCAGCTTGTGGCGGGATTTCTTCTCTGCGTCCTGGCCTTCGGCACGGGCCGGGGGCTTTTCCGGCGGCTTCTCGTGCTGCTGCTCCTGTCCGCCGCCTTTTCCGGGGTGGTGCTGGCGTTGACCGGGCTTTTTTCCGCCCCGGCCTCCCTGGTGGGAAGCCGGGTCTATTATCCCGTGAGCCTGGGGACCCTGGTGCTGACGGCGGGGGGCGCCTTCGGGGTCATGCGCTGGGCGCTCCGCCGCCTCCGCCATCAGGGCGGCGACATTGCCCGGGTAAAGGTCCGGCTCCGGGGCAGGACCGCCGACTTCACCGCCCTCCGGGACACGGGCAACACCCTGCGGGACCCGGTGTCCGGCAGCCCCGTGCTGGTGGCGGACCGATCCATATTTCTGAAACTCCTGCCGGAGCTGAAGGACGGGGACCTGAGCCGTCCCGCGGAGCTCCTGGCGGAAGCCCGGGTCCTGGGCGCAGGCCCCCGGCTGATCCCCTACCGGACCGTGGGGGTTTCCAGGGGGATGCTGCTGGCCCTTCGGCCGGAGGACGTGGAAATCAACGGAGAAAAGGAAGCCATGCTGGTGGCGTTTTCGCCGGTCCCCGTGTCGGACGGAGGCGGCTACGAGGCACTGTTGGGAGGGACAGTATGATTACCGTGATCAAGCAGTGGCTCCTTGGGCGGGAGCCGGACAATCTCATGTACATCGGCGGCAGCGACACGCTTCCGCCGCCCCTGGACCGGGAGACGGAAACACGGACCATCGAGGCCATGGCCGCCGGGGACGAGACCGCCAAGCAGCGGCTGATCGAGCACAATCTCCGGCTGGTGGTCTACATCTCCCGGCGGTTCGAGAGCACCGGGATCAACCTGGAGGACCTGATCTCCATCGGCACCATCGGCCTGATCAAGTCCGTGGGCACCTACAAGCCGGAGAAGAACATCAAGCTGGCCACCTACGCCTCCCGGTGCATCGAGAACGAGATCCTCATGTACATCCGGAAAATCTCCTCCCACAAGGCCGACGTTTCCCTGGACGAGCCCATCAACACGGACTGGGACGGCAACGAGCTGCTTTTGGGGGACGTGCTGGGCACGGAGGCCGACGCGGTCTCCCGGCCTCTGGAGAAGCTGCTCCGGGAGGCCCTGGCCCAGCTCACCGACAAGGAAAAGACCATCGTGACCCTGCGCTTTGGGCTGGGCGGCGGCCGGGAAAAGACCCAGAAGGAGGTGGCGGACCTGCTGGGCATCTCCCAGTCCTACATCTCCCGCCTGGAAAAGCGGATCATCCTGCGGCTCCGCCGGGATATTCTGCGGCAGATCTACTCTTAGGCGCGTGGAGATATTGCGTCCCTTCCTCCGGGAGTATCTGTTCAGTCGCTGTCATTCTGAGGAACAAAGTGACGAAGAATCTTGGCGTTATTCACAATTTCAGGTAAAAGATCCTTCGCTTACGCTCAGGAGTTACCTCCGGGAAATGATTCCATCCGTTCGGCGCAGCCGAACACCACCTGCGAACAGGCCGGGTGGGACAGGGGCGGGTTGTGCATGGATTCCTGCGCGGGGCGGGGAAACTGACGGGGAACTTGCAGGCGGCGGGCCGAAAATGAATTTATGGGAAAACAAATTGCAAAATGAGACGTATAATTTAGCGAATACGCCCAAATTTAGGTGAAAAGCGAAAAAGGAAAGATTTTGACTTGCATTTCTGAGGCCGGACGCATATAATGGGGAGGACTATTGAACGATCAAGGAGCGAATTTCATGAAACCTCTGTCCAAGCTGGCCTCCGGCGTACACGCCTCCTCCACCCTGGCCATCGACGCCCTGTACAAATCCATGAAGGCCCAGGGCATCGACGTGGTGGGCTTCGGCGCGGGAGAGCCCGATTTTCCCACCCCCGACAATATCAAGGAGGCCTGCATCCGGGCCCTTGCGGATAACAAGACCAAATACACCCCGGCCTCCGGCATTCCCGAGCTGAAGCAGGCCATCTGCTACCGTATGCGCGAGGACTGCGGCCTCGACTACAAGCCGGAAAACGTGCTGGTGGCCTCCGGCGCCAAGCACAACGTCTATCTGGCGGTGAAGGCCCTGGTGGACCCCGGCGACGAGGTGGTCATCCCCGCCCCCTACTGGGTTTCCTACAGCGAGATCGTCCTCATGTGCGGCGGCGTGCCCGTCATCGCCCAGACCAGGGAGAAAGACGAGTTCAAGCTCACCCCCCAGGAGCTGGACGCGGCCATCACCGACAAGACCAAGTGCGTCCTCTTCAACAGCCCCTGCAATCCCACGGGCATGATGTACACCAGGGAGGACCTGCGGGACCTGGCGGATGTGTGCATCCGCCGGGACGTGTATATCATCGCCGACGAGATCTACTACAAGCTGGTCTATGACGGCCGGGAGTTCTTCTCCATCGCCGCCCTGGGCGAGGACGTGAAGGAGCGGACCATCCTCATTAACGGCGTCTCCAAGTCCTACGCCATGACCGGCTGGCGCATCGGCTACGCCCTGTCTCCGGCCCCCATCACCAAGGTCATGGCCAACTACGTCAGCCACTCCACCGGCGCGCCCTCCACCCTGTCCCAGTGGGCCGCCGTGGACGCCCTCACGGGGCCCCAGGAGGAGGCCGAGGTCATGCGGCAGGCCTTTGAGGAGCGGCGGAACTACATGGTGGCCCGGTGCAACGCCATCGACGGCGTCTCCTGCCTCATGCCCGAGGGCGCCTTCTATATCATGATGAACATCTCGAAGGTCCTGGGCCGGAGCCTCCACGGAAAGGTCATCGACACCTGCGACACCTTCGCGTCCCTGCTTCTGGAGGAGGGCAAGGTGGCCGTGGTCCCCGGCAGCGGCTTCGACGCGCCGAACTTCGTCCGCTGGAGCTATGCCACCTCCATGGAGAACATCCGGGAGGGCATGGACCGGCTGGAGCGGTTTGTTAAGGAGCTGGACTGATTTTTCTCCGCAAGGGGTGGAAAAACATCTCGGAATACGGTATAATACGCACGGACAAACGTCCGTGCGTTTTTCTATGCAAGCATTGGTCAGAAAATGGTGGTTTGTCGAGGTATGTTGCGTCACCTGAGAGGTATGTTGCGTCATCCTGAGAGGTATGTTGCGTCATCCTGAGCGCAGCGAAGGATCTTTCCTTCCCGGTTGACGCAGGATTCTTCGTCGCTGCGCTCCTCAGAATGACCGGGATGCTCAATGACCCCGACAAATCCCAATTTACGGAACAATAGAAAGGATGGGATTCTTATCAGTACCTCCGTATATGAAAGCCCCCTGTCCAGCCGGTATGCCAGCGAGGAGATGCTCTATCTCTTCTCCCAGGACAAGAAGTTCACCACCTGGCGGCGGCTCTGGATCGCCCTGGCCCGGGCGGAAATGGAGCTGGGGCTGCCCGTGACCCAGGCCCAGATCGACGAGCTGGAGCAGTTCAAGGACGACATCAACTACGACGTGGCCCGGGAGGAGGAAAAACGCCTCCGCCATGACGTCATGGCCCACGTCCACGCCTACGGAAAGCAGTGCCCCACGGCCATGCCCATCATCCATCTGGGGGCCACCTCCTGCTACGTGGGGGATAACACCGACGTGATTCTCATGCGGGAGGGCCTGGAGCTGATCCGGAAGCGTCTCGTCAACGTGATCCGTGTCCTCTCCGACTTTGCCGCCGAGCGGAAGGCGGAGCCCGCCCTGGGCTTCACCCACTATCAGCCCGCCCAGCTCACCACCGTGGGCAAGCGGGCCACCCTCTGGATCAACGAGCTGCTCATGGACCTCGATGAGGTGGAATACCGCCTGGGGACCCTGAAGCTCCTGGGCAGCAAGGGCACCACCGGCACCCAGGCCAGCTTCCTGGAGCTCTTCGACGGGGACCACGAAAAGGTCAAGGCCCTGGAGGAGAAGATCGCAAGGGAGATGGGCTTCGACGGCGTGGTGCCCGTGTCGGGCCAGACCTATTCCCGGAAGCTGGATTCCGGCGTCATCTCCACCCTGGCCGGCATCGCCCAGTCCGCCAGCAAGTTCGCAAACGACATGCGGCTCCTGGCCCACATGAAGGAGATCGAGGAGCCCTTCGAGAAGAATCAGATCGGCTCCTCCGCCATGCCCTACAAGCGGAATCCCATGCGCTGCGAGCGGATCTGCGCCCTGGCAAGGTACGTCATGGCCGACGTCATGAATCCCCAGATCACCGCCGCCACCCAGTGGTTCGAGCGGACTTTGGATGACTCCGCCAACAAGCGGCTGTCCGTGCCCGAGGCATTTCTGGCCGTGGACGCCATTTTGGGCATTTACCAGAACGTGGCCTCCGGGCTGGTGGTCCACAGCAAGGTCATCGAGAAGCACATCCTCGAGGAGCTGCCCTTTATGGCCACGGAGAACATTATGATGGACGCGGTAAAAAAGGGCGGCGACCGCCAGGAGCTCCACGAGCGCATCCGGGTCCACTCCCTGGAGGCGGGCCACAACGTCAAGGATCTGGGCCTGCCCAACAACCTCATCGACCTGATCGCCGCCGATCCCCTCTTCGGCCAGACGCGGGAGGAGATCATGGCCCATCTGGAGCCCTCCCGGTACATCGGCCGGTGCCCGGAGCAGGTGGAGGAATTCCTTGCCGCCTGCGTGGCGCCCGTGCTGGAGAAGTACAGGGACCTGCCGGGCGGCGAAGCGGTGGAGTTGAAGGTTTGATTGCAGACCTCCGCAGCCCGGACCATCCACAACAATCGAGATTTGTGGAGGTATGTTGCGTCACCTGAGAGGTATGCTGCGTCATCCTGAGCGCAGCGAAGGATCTTTCCTTCCCGGTTGACGCCAGGATTCTTCGTCGCTGCGCTCCTCAGAATGACAGGGGTGCTCAATGACGTCCGCAAATCCCCATACGCAATAACCACCTCTATGCTTGAACACAGCCCAAAACATCAAGGAAAGAAGGGATCCCATGGCATTTCGATGCATGAACTGCAACGGCAATATGGTGTTTGACGTGGCGTCTCAGCAGATGCTGTGCCAGCACTGCGGCAGCACGGTCCCGCCGGAGTCCTTCCGGGTCCGGGACAACAGCCCCCACATCACGATCCCCGGAACGGGCGGTTCCCCGAACGAGTGCCGGTACTGCGGCGCGAATCTGGAGGACCCTGTGGGCTTCTGCCCCTACTGCGGCGGCCGGAATCCCCTGGGAGAGCCCGGCCAGACGGCCTCCGCGGCCCCGGAGCTGAGCCACTTTGAGTGCCAGAACTGCGGCGCGGCCCTGGAGTCCACGGAGGAATCCATGATCGGCGTCTGCCCCTACTGCGGGGGCCAGAGCATGCTCCAGACCGGCGAGAGCCAGATGAACGTGGAGCGGCTGATCCCCTTCCAGGTCACCAAGGACAACTGTGCCGCGGGCTATCGGGACTTTGCGAAAAAGATCCCCTATCTCCCGGCGGAGCTGAAAAAGCCGGAGTTCCTCCAGAGCTTCACCGGCATCTACATGCCCTACTACACCTACGACGTGGCCCTGGGCAAGTCCAGCATCAAGGGCGAAAAAACCGTGGAGCGCCACTCCAGCTACGAGGTGGTCAACACCTACCAGATCGACGCCAACGTGGACGGGGAATACTGCGGCATTCCCTACGACGCCAGCCGGTATCTCGACGACGAGATCTCCGCCCGGACCCTGCCCTTCAAGGCCCAGCTGGAGCGGCCCTTCCATCCGGCCTATCTCTCCGGGTTCTATGCCGACGCGGCCACGGTGGACGCCGGGACCTACTATACCGACGCGGCGGAGCAGGCGTCCTCGGACGTGGTGGACGCGGTCTCCGACATGGTTTATCAGAACGATAAAATCAAGGTGGACAAGGCGGCCTCCTCCGTGGAGGCCAGGGTCCAGTCCCACCATCCCGTGCTCTTCCCCCTCTGGTTCCTGACCTGGCGGAAGGGGGAGCGGGTGGCCTACGCCGTGGTGAACGGCGAATCCGGCAAGGTGGTCTCCGACCTGCCCGTGGACATGCGGACCTTTGCCATGGGCTGCGGCGTGATCTCCCTGGTCCTGTTCGGAATTCTGGAGCTGTTCTTCCAGCCCACGCCCCTGATCACCTCCATGATGAGCCTGGTGGCCGCGCTGCTCATGGCCCTGGGCATTCGCAGCAGCGCCAAGACGGTCTACGAAAAGCAGGTCCACGCCAACGACAAGGGCTGGACCGCGGGAGAAGCGCCCAGGGATCAGCCTCAGAAGAAGAAAAAGTTGAAAATGCCCACCACGCTCCTGACGGTCCTGATCATCTTCGGGATCTCCGCCGTCTACGAGACCGGCAGCGTGAGCGTGGCGAAATACATCGTCCTTCTGGCGGCCGTACTGGTGTCCGTGGTGACCTGCGGGAACGTCATGTCCTGGCAGAAGGACATTCAGGAGAAGGACCCGGTGATCGCCGCCGTGGTGCTGGTGGCCACGGTGGTCCTGAACGCCCTGATCATCATCATCTCCCCGGTGAACGACGTCTGGTACTATCTGGGAGACCTGATCTGCATCCTCGGTCTGGTGGTGGCCGCCGTAGGCATGCTCCGGACCTACAACGTGGGGACCACCCGGCCCCTGCCCAAGCTCTTTGACAGAAATGAGGTGGTCTAGGATGAAACGGATTCTTAACTGCCTTTTGGCCCTTGTTCTGGTCCTTTCCCTCGGGACCCCTGCCGCCCTGGCCGCCGGGACCGTTATAATCGACGATCAGGCGGACCTTCTGACCGCCGAGGAGGAAAGCAAGCTCCAGGCGGACTACGCCGGCATTCTGGAGTATATGGACGTGGCCTTTGTGTCCCGGGACGTGGTTTCCGGCTCCACGGAGAGCTACGCCCGGTCCTACGTCAACGGCAATTTCGGCAGCGGCCCCGCATCCATCTTCTTCATCGACATGGACAACCGGGAGATCTATATCTTTTCCAACGCCGCCGGCCTGCGGATCCTCAATAAGGCCGACGCCCGGGCCATCACCGACAACATCTATAAGCTGGCCTCCGCCGGGAACTACTACGGCTGCGCCGATCAGGCGTTTTCCCAGATGCTGGCCAAGTGCCGGGGCGAAAAGCTGGCCCGGCCCGTGAAGCACATCACCAACGCCATGATCGCCGTGCTCTTCGGCATCCTGCTCAACTATTTCGTCGTGGCCTGGAGCCGGAAGCCCAGGAAGGAGCGGCAGACCCAGGGCCTGGAGAAGCTGTCGCCCGTCCGGCAGATGGCCGTTATGCCGGGCATCCTGCTGGCCGCGCCCATCGTCATCGCCAGCCGGCGGGTTTCCCGGAACTCCGGTTCCGGCGGCTCCGGCGGCGGCGGAGGCGGTGGCGGCGGCGGCGGAGGCGGAGGCGGCCACAGCTTCTGACGCAAGCGCGTAAATTGGGGTTTGTCGAGGTATGTTGCGTCACCTGAGAGGTATGATTAAAACAAAGATGATTGCCTATTCAATATTCATGTTTGCAATAGCAGTTTTGTTCCTTATGTTTGGCATTGCGATATATAAAGGAAATACTAAGCTGATACATGATTACCACCAAACACATGTTAAGGAATCCGAGCGGCAAGAATATGGCAGGGCTTTTGCAAAGGGAATGTTTGCAATATGTGCAACACTTACCATCAGCGGAATTGTTGCGTTATTCGGTGAAGAAGGCGCACTTGTAGCAGCCAGTCTGATCGTTTTGTTTGCGGGGCTCATCGTTTCTTTTATTATTCTGGCAAAAGTTCAAAGGAAGTATAATAGTGGATTCTAACGTCAACTAATACCAGCTTGCGGATAATACCGTGAGGGTAGAAAAAGCCTTCCCCTTGAGGGGAAGGTGGCACGGCGCCAGCCGTGACGGATGAGGTGGAAAGCCTTGAATCAAATAAACAACCCCAAATTAAGAAATAACGCGCAAAAGCTGCGCCGCGAAATGACAAAAGAGGAGCGCCGACTCTGGTATGACTTCCTGAGGCAGCTACCCGTTACGGTCAATAGACAAAAGGTCATCGCCCACTACATTGTCGACTTCTATTGTGCCTCGGCTAAACTTGTGATCGAACTGGACGGCTCACAGCACTATGAGAGCGAAGGCGCCGTTTCCGACCGGGAGAGAGACCATGCGCTGAACCGGCTTGGACTCACAGTCGTACGTTATTCCAATGAAGATGTCAACAAGAATTTTAACGGGGTGTGTGCCGACCTTTTACGGAGACTTGCATTGGCGGACGTCGAATAGACGTGAAAAGACACCTCATCAGTCAGCCTTGCGGCTGACAGCTTCCCCTCAAGGGGAAGCCTTTGTCGAGTTCACTCCTGTCCGCAGTTATAACGAGCATCGGATTTTGCACCCCAAAATCCAAGAGACAAAATCGGCGTGACCGCAATGGTCACGCCGATTTCATGTTCTTTTGAGCCGGTGATTGCAACCTCAAAGCAACTTCTTTACGGAGTACACCCCGACCCCTCCGTTTTTTGTATATGGATCAGATGTTCATGGCCGTGCCGTAGGCGCTGCGGTTGGTGGTCTGGATGGTGCCGGGCTTCTTGCAGTCGCCTACCAGGAAGAATTCCCGGCCCTTGCCGTAGAAGCTCAGGGCCTCGTCGGTCTTACTCCGCATGCCCACGGAGAGCACCACGGAATCCGCGGGGATCTCATGGTCCACGCCCTCGGGATCGGTGTAGGTCACGTGACCGGCGGCGATCTCCTTGGCCGTGGCGTTCACGATGCCGTGGAAATTGGGGATGGCCTCCCAGGCCGCCTGGAACATGGAGCGGTAGTGCATGACGGTGGTGTCCGCCGCCAGCTCGTCCCGCATCTCGATGACGGAGACCTCGTGGCCGTTCTGGGCCAGGAACATGCCCGTCTCCACGCCGACCTCGCCGCCGCCGATGACCACCACGTTGTGGCCCAGCTTCTCCTTGTGCATAATGGCGTCGGTGGCCACGGTGACGTTTTCGCCGTCGGCCCCGGGGATGCCGGGGATGATGGGCTGGGCGCCCACGGCGGCGATGACCGTGTCGTAATCGTCGCCGAGCATTTCCGGCGTGGCCCGGGTGCTGAGGTGCACGGTGATGCCGTGCTTCTCCACCTGATGGATCAGGAAGTCCTTGTAGTCCCGGAGGGTCCACTTGAAGGGCACGTAGTCCGCGTGCTTGATGGCGCCTCCAAGCTTGTCCTCGGCCTCGTAGATGGTCACGTCGTGGCCCCGCTCAGAGAGGTACAGGGCCGTCCGCATGCCGCCGGGGCCGCCGCCGATGACGGCGACCTTTTTCTTCTCGCCCACAGGCTTGCCGATGTAGCGGTCCACCGCCTCAAAGCCGAACCTGGGGTTCACGGAGCAGGTGGTGGTCATAATGTCGTTCTTGCCCCGGCCGTGGCACTTGTTGCACCGCAGGCAGGGCACCAGGTCGTCCTTCCGGCCCTCGGAGATGATATCGCCGTAGGTGGGGTTGGAGATCCAGGCTCTCGCCATGGCCACCATGTCCACCTTGCCCTCGGCGATGGCCTTGTCGGCGATCTCCGGGTCGAAGTAGCCGCCCACGTTGGAGACCTTGAAATCGAGGCCCGCCGCCTTGATCCGGCCCGCCAGCTCCAGGAAGGGGGTGGGGTTGAGTTCGAAGGGGATGGGATGGTTGGGGTCGCCCTCGGCGGAGCGGACCTGGACGATATCCACGTACTTCTGGGCTTCCTTCAGGAACTCGATGCCCTCCTCCACGGTGTAGCCGCCCTCGGGCTCCTCGGCGGAGAACTGGATCTCGATGAGCATATTGCTGCCCACGGCCTTTTTGATCTCCTCCAGCATGAGGAGCGGGAACCGGCACCGGCCCTCGAAGGAGCCGCCGAACTCGTCGGTCCGGGTGTTGCTCAGGGGGGACAGGAGCTGGCCCGGGAGCTGGGCCCGATAGGACATGTGGATGGTCACGGCGTCAAAGCCAAGACGCTGATAGAAGGCCGCCCGCTGGCCGTAGCTGACGGCGATTTTCTTAAGATCCTCGGCGGGGATCTCGTCGCCCACGAACTGATAGGCCATGGCCGTGGCCCCCAGGCCCACGTCGATGGGCGGGTTGGCGTCGATGATCTCCACAGAGCCGTCGGGGGCCGTGTAGCGGTACTTCTTGTTGGCGGAGAACAGGGAGCCGGAGACGAGAGAGCCCACGGCGTGCATGGCCTCGATCATCTCCACCAGATAGTTCTGACATTTGGCGTTGTGGATATCGAAGTCCGGGAAATGGGACACGTCCAGGCTGTCGGGCAGGGGCGGGTTGTCGATGTTGTCATCCATGCCCGCGAAGGTGACGAAGGCGGCGCCCGTCCGGGCACGGCCTACGAAATGGGCGATGGTGGCGTCGGCGGGATAGTCCTCCGGGCCCTGGGAGAAATGGGGCAGGGAGTTGGACGACTGCATCCTGTTTTTCAGCACGAATTTGCCGATGCGAAGGGGCTCGAAGAGATGGGGATAGGCAGGTTTCATAATGGATCCTCCGTTTCTTTGAAAATGTCCGCCCCGGAGACAGAGCCGGCTGGACCCGCCTCATGACAGGAAACGGGACCGCAAGCCTCCGGGTTCAAGCGCGGATTTGCTTACGGTCCCATATTACTGTCTTTTCCCCGTTTTTTCAAGTGCTTTGCGGAAGATTGGGGTTTGCCCTGTCATTCTGAGGAGCGTAGCGACGAAGAATCTTGCGTCGACCGGGAAGGAAAGATCCTTCGCTGCGCTCAGGATGACAGGGGGGAACAGGATGACAGGGGAAAGCGGAGTGACAAACCCCAAACTGCGCTGTCACTCGTCGAACAGGACGGTAGAGAAATAGCGCTCGGCGGTGTCGGGGAGGATGGTGACCACGGTTTTGCCGGGGCCCAGCTTTTTGGCCAGCTTTAAGGCGGCGGCCACGTTGGTGCCGCTGGAGATGCCGCACATAAGGCCCTCCTCCCGGGCCAGCCGCTTGGCCGTGTGGATGGCCTCGGCGTCGGTGACGATGTAGATGTCGTCGTAGATCTCCCGGTTTAAAATGTCGGGGATGATGCCGTCGCCGATGCCCATCTGCATGTGGGTGCCGATGGTGCCGCCTGCCAGGATCGCCGCGTTCTCCGGCTCCACCGCCCAGATCTCCAGCTCCGGATACTGGGCCTTGAGCACCTCGCCGATGCCCGTGATGGTGCCGCCGGTGCCGATGCCGCTGCAGAAGCCGTGGATGGGGCCCGCCACCTGGGTCATGATCTCCAGGGCGGTGTGGTGCTTGTGGGCCATGGTGTTGTTGGGGTTCTCAAACTGCTGGGGCACGAAGACCTTGGGGTCCTTCTCCGCCATGCGCAGGGCCGTTTGAAGGCACTCCTCGATGCACTTGCCGATGTCCCCGGCGTCGTGGATCAGCCGGACCTCGGCCCCGTAGTGGCGTACCAGCTTTCGCCGCTCCTCGCTGACGGAGTCGGGCATGATGATGATGGTGCGGTAGCCCCGGACCGCGCCCACAAGGGCCAGGCCGATGCCCTGGTTGCCGCTGGTGGGCTCCACGATGATGGAGTCCCTGGTGAGCTTTCCCTCGGCCTCCGCCCGGTCGATCATATTGAGGGCCGTCCGGGTCTTGATGGAGCCGCCCACGTTCAGGGCCTCCATCTTCACCAGGATCTGGGCGCTGCCGGGCTCCGGCATGCGGCGGAGACGGATCATGGGCGTGGAGCCCACGGCGTCAAGGATGGTGTTGCAGATCATTTTGACTCTCCTTTTTTTGCTGCGCTTTTTTCAACCTACAGTATACCGTATTCGAGCCTGAAATGCAACGAATTAGAGTAGAGATATGTCCCATATCTCCACTCTTCACTCTCCACTCTCCACTCTAATACAACCGCCCATCTCTCAAACTCCGTCGAAATTTCCCGAAACATCGGTTGTATTCCCCGCTTCGATTTGCTATAATTCATCTTAGATCCCGAAAGAAGCGAGGCAACAAGCATGAATATAATCGCCGCCCTCCGCAATATCGCGGTAAATCTCTTCCGCATGGAGCAGCGGAAACTCGAAAAATTCCGGAAATCCTCCCCCAGGCGGAAATGGCTGACCTACTCCAATTTCATTTTGCCCATCGTCTTCTTCTATTATGAAGTGGTGTTCCGGCTCTCCACCACCGGCGGCCTGTTCCGCTGGTCCCTGATCCTGACCCTGCTGTTCTCCGTCTGCTGGGGCATGCTGGGCTGGTTCCTCACCACCCTGACGAAAACGCCGAAATACAACCGATGGATCAAGCTGGGCATCATGATCCTGGTGGCCATCCCCTTCCTGGTGGAGTATTTCGTCTTCCGGAAGTTCAAGACCCTCTACGACCTGAACACGGTCCGGGGCGGCGCCGGAGACGTGGCCGGCGGCTTCATGGGCGACGCGGCCAAGATGATCTTCAGCCCCTCGGGGCTCCTGCGGATCCTCCTGTTCTTCCTGCCCGCCATCCTCTACGGCGTCTTCGGCGGCCACTTCGACCCGGCCAGAGGCGCCAACGCCCGCCGCAGGATCAAGACGGCCGTCATGCTGCTGCTGACCTTCTGGCTGACCCTGATCCTCTGCTTCATCCCCCCCACGTACCGAAGCAGCTACAGCAGGCAGTACAACTTCGAGAACGCCGTCCACAACTTCGGCTTTATGACCGGTATGCGGCTGGAGATCAGGCGGAGCATCTTCGGCACCCGTTCCTCCTTTGAATCCGAGGGCGGCGAGAGCGCCTCCGCCGCCGCCGGTTCCGCAGATACGCCCGTGGCCAATATCATCGCCGCCATCCCCGATCCGGATGCGGCCGCCGCCCGGGAGACCGCCCCGGAGCCCTCTCCCGTGGAATACGGCCTGAGCGTCATGGACATCGACTTCGATTCCCTGCCCGACGACGGCAGCGTCTACGCGGAGATCAACGACTACGTGAAGCGCCAGACCCCCTCCCACAAGAACGAATACACGGGGCTTTTCCAGGGCAAGAACCTGATCTTCCTCTCCGCCGAGGCCTTCAGCGCCGAGGCCATCGACCCGGAGCGCACCCCCACCCTCTACCGGCTTGCCACAAAGGGCATCAACTTCACCGACTACTATCAGCCGGAGATCGCCGGCACCACCGGCGGCGAATACTATAACATCTTCGGCATGGTCCCCTCCAACGGCGGCACCTCCATGGAGGACGTGGTGGAAAACTACAACCCCTTCATCATGAGCGAGCAGCTGAACAACCTGGGCTACTACGGCAAGGCCTTCCACAACAACGACTACACCTATTACAGCCGGGACTACACCCACAACCGTCTGGGCTTCTCCGACGGCTACATGGGCTACGGCAACGGTATGGAGGAGTTCATCACGCCGGCCTGGCCCGAGAGCGACCTGGAGATGCTGGAGGGCACCGTCCCCATGTACATCGACAAGCAGCCCTTCAACATCTACTACATGACCGTCAGCGGCCACTCCGACTACTGGCGGGGCGAGAACTGGCAGGCGGAGAAGAACTGGGAAACCGTTGCGGATCTCGACTACTCCGACCCGGTGAAGGGCTATCTGGCCGCCAATGTAGAGCTGGAAAAGGCCATGGCCTTCCTGGTCTCCGAGCTGGAAAAGGCGGGCATTGCCGACGACACGGTGATCGTCCTGGGGGCGGACCACTTTCCCTACGGTCTCGACGACGACGGCCCCCTGGGGGAGCTGCCCTATCTCTCCGAGCTTTACGGCTACAACGTCACCGACTATCTCCAGCGGGACCACAACCGGCTGATCATCTGGTCCGGCTGCCTGGAGGACATGGACCCCATCATCGTGGACGAGCCCTCCAGCAGCATCGACATTCTGCCCACGCTTCTCAACCTCTTCGGCCTGGAGTGGGATTCCCGGCTCCTGCCGGGACGGGACGTGCTTTCCGACGCGGAGCCGCTGGTCTTTGAGAGCTACTACGACTGGAAGACGGACAAGGGCACCTACATCCAGCGGACGGACACCTTCACCCAGACCGATCCCAACGAGACCCTTCCCAAGGACTATGTGTCCAGGATGCAGACCATCGTCCGCAACAAGCTCAACTACTGCGACAGCGTGCTGGACTACGACTACTTCGGGTATCTGTTCGGCAATCAGGATTAGGGAAACGATGAATAAAGAACGGTGTGCGGATTGGCGAGCATATTTTTCTCCTGATAAAGTCGAAAAATCGCAGGAATACTTTATGTATTTCAAGA
>CAJOHR010000061.1:14635-17195 GCA_905234425.1 uncultured Oscillospiraceae bacterium
TTCTTCGTCACTTTGTTCCTCAGAATGACAGCGACTGATGTGTCATCCTGAGCGTAAGCGAAGGATCTTGAAATCGTGAATAACGCCAGGATTCTTCGTCACTTTGTTCCTCAGAATGACAGCGACTGATGTGTCATCCTGAGCGTAAGCGAAGGATCTTGAAATCGTGAATCACGCCAGGATTCTTCGTCACTTTGTTCCTCAGAATGACAGCGACTGAACAGATACACTTATTCCATAATCTTCACAGGCTTGAAATCCAGATAGTCCGCGGACAGCATCTGATATTTCACCCCGTCCCAGAAGCCCTGGAAGGCCGCCTTGTGGCTGGCGCCGTGGAGGGGGCCGTAATAGCAGGCCGTGACCCCGTACCGGACCAGCAGATCCTGGATCTCCTGGCAGCGGTAGGCCCCGAACCGGGGGGGATAGTGGAGGAAGCACAGCTTCTCATGGTCCCCCGCCGCCCGGAGGGAGGCCTCCAGCCGCAGAAGCTCCCGACGAAAAACCTTCTCGTCGTGGGCCCCGTGCTTTTCCTCCTCGTAGAACCAGCCCCGGGTGCCGCAAATGGCCGTGTCGCCGTAGAACCAGCAGTTGTTGTTCAGCACCCACATGTCGGAGAATCCGTGGTTTTCGCAGAACGCATAAAACTTTTTCGCCGTGGACCACCAGTAGTCGTGGTTGCCCTTGAGGAGGATCTTCCGCCCCGGAATTTCGCTGATGAACCGGAAGTCCGCCACGGCGTTCTCGTCCAGGCTCATGGCCCAGGTCAGGTCCCCCGGCAGCACCGTGGTATCCCCGGGACCGATGACGGAAAGGCCCTCCCGGAGTTTATCCACGTAGCCCTCCCAGGCCCCGCCGAACACGTCCATGGACTTATTCCCGCTGAGGCTCAGGTGCAGGTCGCCGATGCCGTAAAGCGCCATCAGGCCAGGAATCCCTTCACCACATCGGTCATGGCCCCGGGATTCACGGTCTCCGTGAACCGGACCTGCCGCCCCGCCAGATCCTTCAGGGGCGCAGGCGCCGTGGTCCTGGTCTTTTCCTCCAGCTGGCCGATGATCTCCGTGCCGGGCAGCAGCTCCTTCGTCCCCATGGCCTCCAGCACGCTGGCGCAGAACTTATAGGGCGAGGCGGTGGACAGGACCACGCAGAGGGTGTCGTCCCCGGTCTCCCGCCGGTAGTTCTCCAGCACCGTGTAGGCCACGGCGGTGTGGGTATCCATGAGATAGCCCTCGGTGCCGAAAACCCTGGCAATGGTGTCGGCGGCATCATCGTCGCCGCACCAGCCCGCGGCAAACTGGGCCTGGATCTTTCCCTTCAGCTCCCCGGTGATCTCATAGCGACCGGTCTTATTGAGGCTTTCCATGTAGCCCCGGACCTCCGCGTCGGACCCGGAGAGCAGATAGAGCAGCCGCTCCAGGTTGGAGGAGATCAGGATATCCATGGAGGGAGAGGCGGTGGTGTAGAAGGGCCGGTTCCGGTCGTAGACGCCGGTCTCGATGAAGTCGGTCAGCACGTTGTTGGCGTTGGAGGCGCAGATCAGCTTTTTCACCGGCAGGCCCATGGTCTTGGCGAAGTAGCCCGCC
Source organism: uncultured Oscillospiraceae bacterium (assembly GCA_905234425.1). GTDB lineage: Bacteria > Bacillota > Clostridia > Oscillospirales > Oscillospiraceae > HGM13006. The sequence continues at coordinate 16,222 of CAJOHR010000061.1, forward strand.
AGAATGTCGCCGAAGTTGCCCGTGGGTACGCAGAAGTTGATCTCGTCCCCCATAGAAATCCGGCCGCCCCGGATCAGGTCGCAGTAGGCGGAGATATAGTAGACCACCTGGGGCAAAATTCTTCCCCAGTTGATGGAGTTGGCGGAGGACAGGAAATAGCCCCGGTCCCCCAGCTCCTTCCGAAGGACCTCATCGGAGAAGATCTCCTTCACGCCGGTCTGGGCGTCGTCGAAGTTGCCCTCCACGGCGCAGACGCCCACGTTGCCGCCCTGCTGGGTGACCATCTGGAGCTTCTGGATCTCGGAGACGCCGTCCCGGGGATAGAACACCAGTATTTTCGTCCGGTCCACGTCCCGGAAGCCCTCCAGGGCCGCCTTGCCCGTGTCGCCGGAGGTGGCCACCAGGATGCAGGCCGTCTTTTCCTCCCCGGTTTTCCGCAGGGAGGCGGTGAGCAGATAGGGCAGCATCTGGAGGGCCATGTCCTTGAAGGCGCAGGTGGGGCCGTGCCACAGCTCCAGCACCTCCGTGCCCCGGGTGACGTGACAGACCGGGGCCACGGCTTCGGTGTCGAACTTCTCGCCGAAGGCATAGGCCTTTCCTGCGAACTCCCGAAGCTCCTCCTCGGAGAAATCCTCCAAAAAGAGCTTCATGATCTTCACGGCCCGCTGCTGATAGGTCTCCGGGAGCATGGCCTCCAGCATCTCCCGGGTCAGAACGGGAAAGGTCTCCGGCGTTAAAAGCCCGCCCTCCCGGCTCAGGCCCATGACGATGGCCTCCGCCGCGTCATAGCGAAGGGAAGCGTCCCGCGTGCTGAGATATTTCATAATGTGTCCCCACTTTCTAAAAATGGTTGTTTGATATTTGAAAAGGCTGCAAATTGGGGTTTGTCGAGGTCATTGAGCATCCCTGTCATTCTGAGGAGCGCAGCGACGAAGAATCTTGCGTCAACCGGGAAGGAAAGATCCTTCGCTGCG
>CAJOHR010000061.1:17243-36158 GCA_905234425.1 uncultured Oscillospiraceae bacterium
ACGAAGAATCTTGCGTCAACCGGGAAGGAAAGATCCTTCGCTGCGCTCAGGATGACGCAACATACCTCTCAGGTGACGCAACATACCCCGACAAATCCCTGTTTTCTTACCAAAACGCATTTGGAATATGCCGCACTGGAATCGGGTCCGTGTCCATGCCCTTGGGGGCATAGACCTCCACCACGTCGAAGCGCGGCTGCTTGTCCGTTTTGTGGCGCTGGAGATAGTGACTGGCCGCGGCCCGGAGCCGCTCCCGCTTGACTGCGGTGACGTACTCCGCCGGTGCGCCGTACCGGTCCGACCTCCGGAGCTTGACCTCCACAAAGGCCAGCTCGTCTCCGTCCTCCATAATGAGGTCGATCTCTCCCCGGCGGCACCGGTAGCTGTGCTCCAGGAGCCGAAGCCCCTTCCGGATCAGGAACCGGGCGGCCTGGCGCTCCCCCCAGAGGCCCAGATCGTTATTTTTCCCCATAGAATTTCTTGAAAAAGGTCTTTCGGTGGATGGGACAGAGCCCATGCTCCCGGACGGCGTCGTAGTGGCGTTTGGTGCCGTAGCCCTTGTGGACGGCGAAGCCGTATTCCGGGTACTTTCCGTCCATCTCCTCCATGAATTCGTCCCTGGCCACCTTGGCCAGGATGGAGGCGGCGGCGATGGCGGCCACTTTTGCATCCCCCTTCACAATGGGCACGGCCTCCACGCCGAAGTCCCCCACCCGGTTCCCGTCGATGAGGGCCAGGTCGGGCTTGGGGTCCAGCTTGGCGATGGCCTCCCCCATGGCCCGGAGGGTGGCCTGTAAAATATTGATCCCGTCGATGGTCTTCTCGTCCACAAAGGCGATGGCCCAGGCCACGGCTTCCGCCTGGATAATGGGATAGAGCTCCCGGCGCTTTTTGTCCGTGAGCTGCTTGGAGTCGTTGAGGCCCGGGATCTCATAGCCCTCCGGCAGGATCACCGCCGCGGCGGTGACAGGTCCCGCCAGAGGCCCGCGCCCCGCCTCGTCCACGCCGCAGATCAGCCGGTAGCCCCTTGCGGCGTATTCGTTCTGGATGGCCCACAGGTCCGCCGGGGGATCATGCTTCTTCATGGGGCGTTTCCTCCTTCCCATGGGGCTTTTCCAGGGTGAACCGGCCCAGCTTGCCGTTCCGGAACTCCTCCAGAAGGGTCCGGCTCATGCGCTCCAGATCCACCTCGCCGCCGGAGATCAGCATGCCCCGCTTCCGGCCGCAGCGCTCCAGAAGCTCCCAGCCGCCGGCCTCCTCCGGCACCGTGATTTTGTACCGCTCCTCCAGGGCCGCCGGATATTCCCGGCCCAGCAGCTCCATCAGGCGGAAGGCCAGGGTCTCCGCGTCCACCACGTTCTCCTTCACGGCCCCCGTGCAGGCCAGGTGGATACCCACCTGCTGGTCCTCGAACTTGGGCCAGAGGATGCCGGGGGTGTCCAGGAGCTCCAGGCCCCGTTCCACGGTGATCCACTGGCGGCCTCTGGTGACGCCGGGCCGGTTCTCCGCCCTGGCGGATTTCCTGCCGGAGACCTGATTGATGAGCGAGGACTTCCCCACGTTGGGGATGCCCACCACCATGACCCGCAGGGTCTTTCCGGCCTGACCCTTTTCGGCGTATTTCTGAAGCTTCTCCGCGAGCAGCTCCCGGATGACGGCGCCGAACCGATTGGTGCCTTTCCTGTTTTTGCAGTCCGTCTCCAGCACCGCGAAGCCCTTTGCCCGGAACCATTCGGCCCAGGCCTTCGTGGCCTCGGGGTCCGCCATGTCGATCCGATTCAGGACCACTAAGCGGGGCTTGTCGCCGCAGATGGCGTCGATGTCCGGGTTCCGGGAGGACAGGGGGATCCTGGCGTCCAGGATCTCGCAGACCGCGTCCACCATGCGGATGTCCTGCTCCATCTGGCGGCGGGTCTTGGTCATGTGACCGGGATACCACTGAATGTTCATGACACGCTCCCGAAATCCCGGAAGGGGAACACGATTTGCAGCGCCTTCCCCAGCACATACCGCTTGTCAATGCAGCCCACCTGGGGATTCCGGCTGTCCGTGGAGTGCTGGCGGTTGTCGCCCATGACGAACACGCTGCCCTCTGGCACGGTGATGGGGAACTCCGTCCCCTCGTCCCGGGTGGTGGGGTTGTTGATATAGGGCTCGTCCTGGAGGACCCCGTCCACAAAAACGTCGCCGGTCATAAAATCAATGTCCACGGTCTGGCCGTCCATGGCGATGACCCGCTTCACCAGGGGCCCCTTCTCGATGGCCTCGGACCGGACCACCACCACGTCCCCCACCTCCGGCTCATAGATGAAGTTGGACAGGATCACCAGCATATCCCCGTCCTGGAGGGTGGGGACCATGGATTCGCCGTCCACGATCACCAGCCGGAAGGCAAAGACAAACACAAAGGTCACAAGCACCAGGCAGAAGGTCAGATCCGACAACAGGCCGTAGACGTCCAGCCAGATGCTTCCCTTTTCCTTGTTATCATCCATAGAGATCATCCTCTCTTTTTTGCCGCATAATGTGCCTGTTCATCCGCCCATGTCATCCTGAGCGAAGCGAAGGATCTTTTCGAAATGCTTCAAGATTCTTCGGCCTTGCGGCCTCAGAATGACAGCGGCTGAACAGCAACCGCATAATAAAGTATTATAACACATTTCTCTCCCGCTTGAAAGAGTGAAATTACAAGGCTCCGCATACACGCAAAAAAGCAGCCTTCCGGCTGCTTTTTGCTGGAGCTCAGAGTCTCTGCTTGACCTTGGCGGCCTTGCCGACGCGATCCCGGAGATAGTAGAGCTTGGCCCGGCGGACCTTGCCCCGACGGACAGTCTGCACGTCCACCACGTTGGGGGAGTGGACCGGGAAGACCTTCTCCACGCCCACGCCGTAGCTGAGGCGGCGGACGGTGATGGTCTCCTGCACACCGCCGTGCTTTCTGGCGATGATGGTGCCCTCAAACACCTGGTGATGCGGACCGAGACACGAACGGTGTCGCCCACATTCATCTGGGGCAGGGACTCCTTCATGTTCTGCTGATCCAGCTGGTTAATGAGATTCATGGCGAATCCTCCTTCAAATAAAGGCGTTCATGCCGCAAAGGTCATGCCATACACGGCTTTCCGTGTGGCGCGGCAGCGGACCGCCCGTAGTCAGCCCGACTATTCTAGCACGGCGGTTTTGCAATTGCAAGCATTATTTTGCTTTTTTGCGGATTTGTCCGCCAATTTCCCCTTGACATTTCCCGGCCGCGGATGATATGATAGCAAAGCCGCATCAAAGAGGTCCCTCTATAAGTGCGCCCATTTTCCGGCGTACACCTCCCGAGCGAGTCTATTATAAAGGCAGGTGCAAAGCACATGCAGGCCATCATCAAAACCTGTGGCAAGCAGTACACCGTCTCTGAGGGTCAGCTTGTCTACATGGAGAAGCTGGGCGTCGAGGCCGGCGAGACCGTGGTCTTCGACGAGGTCATCGCCATCGTGGACGGCGAGAACAGCAAGTTCGGCGCGCCCCTGGTGGACGGCGCCAAGGTGGAAGCCAAGGTTGTCCGGAACGGCAAGGGCAAGAAGATCCAGGTCTTCAAGTACCGTCCCAAGAAGGGCTCCGCTACCCGCAAGGGCCATCGTCAGCCCTATACCGCCGTGCAGATCGAGAAGATCACCGGTTAATGACGTCGGTTCAGTTCAGGCGGTCCCGGGGCAGGCTCGTGGGATTTACCTGCCAGGGGCACAGCGGCTACGCTGACGCCGGCGCGGACATCGTCTGTGCCGCGGTCACGTCGGCGGTCCGGCTGGCGGAGTGCACAATCAACGACGTGCTGAAGGCCGGCGCGGAGGTCACTGTGGAGGATTCCGCCGCACAGATCACGCTCACCCTCTCCCCCTCCGGCCCCAATCGGGCGGAAGCGGAGAAAATTCTGGAGGGACTTTCCCTCTACATCCGGGAGCTGTCTGCAGAAAATCCCGATTATGTAACGACAATGGAGGTGTAACCCATGCTGAAGATCGGTATTCAGTTTTTCGCGCACCATAAGGGCGGCGGCTCTACCAAGAACGGCCGTGATTCCGAGTCCAAGCGTCTGGGCGTCAAGCGCGCCGACGGACAGCACGTGACCGCCGGCAACATCCTGGTCCGCCAGAGAGGCACCAGGATCCATCCCGGCAAGAACGTGGGCATCGGCAGCGACGACACCATTTACGCCCGCGCCGACGGCGTTGTCCGGTTCGAGCGTCTCGGCCGCGACCGGAAGCAGGTCTCCGTCTACGAGGTCGCAGAGCAGTAATCACGCATAAAAGCAGGACGCCTCCAAGGGCGTCCTCTTTTTTGTAAACAGACCTTTCGCAATTCTCGCAAAAATGGGATTTGCCGAGGTATGTTGCGTCACCTGAGCGGTATGCTGCGTCATCCTGAGCGCAGCGAAGGATCTTTCCTTCCCGGTTGACGCAGGATTCTTCGTCGCTGCGCTCCTCAGAATGACAGGGATGCTCAATGACCCCCACAAACCCCAATTTGTCACGGCTCATAGTCGAATTCAATGTCGTAAATGCTCACGGTGTCGCCCTTTTCGATGCCCAGCTCCTCCAGGCGCTCGAAGAGGCCGCATTTCCGGAGCTGCCGGTCGAAGTACATCCGGGACTCGTAGTCGTCGAAGTTGATGTCGGCGATCAGCCGCTCCATCCAGGGGGCGTCCACCAGCCAGACTCCGTCCTCCTCCCGGATGGTCAGGTCCTCGACGCTGCCCGCCTCAGGCAGGGGCCTCACGTACTCCGGCTCGTAGACAGTGATGGGCGGCAGCTCCCGGAGCCGGTCGTAGACCACCCGCATGAGCTCGTCCGTGCCCCGATGGGTGGCGGCGGACATTTCGTAGAGGGGAATGCCCAGGGATTCCGTGTATTCCCGGAGCCGCGTGAGGTTCTCCGGGTCCTGGAGAATGTCCAGCTTGTTGGCCACGGCGATCATGGGCCGGGCGGCCAAGTCAGGCGAATACTGAGAGAGTTCTTCATTGATTGTAATAAAGTCCTCCACCGGGTCCCGGCCCTCGGAGCCCGCCGCGTCCACGATGTGGACCACCAGGCGGCACCGGTCGATGTGCCGAAGGAAGTCGTGGCCCAGGCCCACGCCCTGGCTGGCCCCCTCGATGATGCCGGGGATGTCGGCCATGACGAAGCTCTCGCCCTCCCCCAGATAGACCACCCCCAGGTTGGGCACCAGGGTGGTGAAGTGGTAGTTTGCGATCTTGGGCCGGGCGGCGGACACCACGGAGAGCAGGGTGGATTTTCCCACGTTGGGGAAGCCCACCAGGCCCACGTCCGCCAGGAGCTTCAGCTCCAGCACCACGTCGTGGCACTCTCCGGGGAGCCCCGCCTTGGCAAACCGGGGCGCCTGCCGGGTGGGGGTGGCGAAGTGCTGGTTGCCCCAGCCGCCCCGGCCGCCCTTGGCCAGAACATAGTCCGTTTCATCGGACATATCATGGATCACGTCGCCCGTTTCCTCGTCCCGGACCACGGTGCCCAGGGGAACCTTGATGATCAGGTCCTCCCCGTTTTTCCCCTTCATATTGCTGCCCTGGCCGTTGCCCCCGGGCTGGGCCGTGTACTTCCGCTTGTACCGGAAGTCCATGAGGGTGGTCATGCCCGTGTCCACCCGGAGCACCACGCTGCCCCCGTGGCCGCCGTCGCCCCCGTCGGGGCCCCCCGCCGCCACGTACTTCTCCCGGCGGAAGGACATGCATCCGTTCCCGCCGTGCCCGGCCTGGACGGTGATCCGGACCTTATCCACAAACTGCGCCATGATCAAAACTCCTTTGCGCTCGTATTCTTCCCCTTTTCCTGCATTATAATCTCACGGGTAACTGTTCAGTCGCTCGTGTCATCCTGAGCGTAAGCGAAGGATCTTTTACCTGAAATCGTGAATAATGCCAAGATTCTTCGTCACTTTGTTCCTCAGAACAGATACTCTCACGGCCGGAAAACAGCAATCCTGTCCGGTGCTCCGGCCGTTTTGCAAACACCGCCCGAACGTCTTGACAACCGCGGCAAATCCGGTTATACTGATGGTGTAAAGGGTGCTGCCGGTAGACGGTGGCCCTCCCATATGGTTAAGAAGTAACCGCTGGTTTGGACGCTGGGCGGCTACTTCTTTTTATACGCCTGAAGAAACAGGTTGCAAATACCGATGATTACGAGAAAGAGCGTCAGCACTTCTGATGTACTCATAGGCAGCCCTCCTTTCTTCCTTTCGTGAAGTCAGAGGGCAAAGAAGCGCCCTCCGCAAGAGGGCACACCGCCTACCGTGATACTGGTAGCACCGGGTACAGCATACCACAGAAAAGGGCAATTTGCAACCTGCGAATTCTTCCCCAAAGGGAATTGCAAAAACCGCCGCCAGCGGGTATAATACTATATTATCGCGCATTACACCATTTGGAAAGGATGGTTCAGATATGGCTGAGATTTTTGAGGAATCCTCCAACTTTATTCATTCCTTCGTCTCCGAGGATATCGCCCCCGGCGGACAGTACGAGGGCATGACCGTCCACACCCGGTTTCCCCCGGAGCCCAACGGCTACCTGCACATCGGCCACTGCAAGGCCCTGTGCATCGACTTCGGCACGGCGGAGAAGTACGGCGGCCTCTGCAACCTGCGGATGGACGACACCAACCCCGCCAAGGAGGACACGGAATACGTGGAGGCCATCCAGGAGGACATCCACTGGCTGGGCTTCGACTGGGGCGACCGGTTCTACTACGGCTCGGACTACTTCGAGCAGACCTACCAGTACGCCGAGGAGCTGATTCGGAAGGGCCTGGCCTACGTCTGCGAGCTGACCCCGGAGCAGTTCCGGGAATACCGGGGCGATCTGACCCATCCGGCCGTCTCCCCCTACCGGGACCGGCCCGTGGCGGAAAACCTGGACCTGTTCCGCCGGATGCGGGCCGGGGAGTTCCCCGAGGGCAAATACACCCTCCGGGCCAAAATCGACCTGAACTCCGGCAACTTCAATATGCGGGACCCGGTGCTCTACCGGATCCGCTACATTGAACACCACCGCCAGGGGACGAAATGGTGCATCTTCCCCATGTACGACTTCGCCCATCCCATCCAGGACGCCCTGGAGGGGGTGACCCACTCCCTCTGCTCCCTGGAGTACGAGAACCACCGGCCCCTCTATAACTGGGTGGTGGAGCACGTGTCCATCCCCTGCCACAAGCCCCGGCAGATCGAGTTTGCCCGGCTGAACATCAACTACACGGTCATGTCCAAGCGGAAGCTCCGGCAGCTTGTGGAGGAGGGCCGGGTCTCCGGCTGGGACGACCCCAGAATGCCCACCCTCTGCGGCCTCCGGCGGCGGGGCTACACCCCGAAATCCATCCGGAACTTCTGCGAGCGCATCGGCGTCTCCAAGGTCTATTCCGTGGTGGAGTACGCCTTCCTGGAGCACTGCCTCCGGGAGGACCTGAACGAGACGGCCCGGCGGGTCATGGCGGTGACGCGGCCCGTGCCCCTGATCATCACCAACTACCCCCAGGGACAGACGGAGACCTTTGAGATCGAGAACAACCCGGGTCATCCCGAGGACGGAACGCGAACAGTCAGCTTCTCCGGCAAGCTCTATGTGGAGGCCGACGACTTCCTGGAGACCCCGGTGCCCAAGTATAAGCGGCTCTATCCCGGGGGACCGGAGTGCCGGCTCAAGGGCGCCTACCTCATCACCTGCACGGGCTGCGAGAAGGACGAAACGGGCAATATCACGGCCATCACCTGCACCTACGACCCCGATTCCCGGGGCGGCGACCCCGCCGACGGCCGGAAGGTCAAGGGCGCTACCCTCCACTGGGTGGACGCCGGGACGGCGGTGGAGGCGGAGGTCCGGCTCTACGACAACCTGTTCTCCGATCCGGACCCGGACAGCGCCGACAAGAATTTCCTGGACTGCCTGAACCCCGACTCCCTGACGGTGATCCCCGGGGCCAGAGTGGAGGCCTCCCTGGCTTCCGCGAAGCCTGGCGACAGCTTCCAGTTCATGCGCCTGGGCTACTTCTGCGCCGACAAGGACTCCACCGGAGACCACCTTGTCTTCAACCGCTCCGTGAGCCTCAAGGACAGCTTCAAGCTCCGGAAATAATCCGGGCGTTCCGAGCCGCGGCGGAAGCTCCGGGCGCGAAGCGACCGGGGTCTCCGTCATGGTTACCATTGACAATCACGCGACGTAAAAGGCGAGGGATGATACTATGCATGGCAATGAAACGCGGTCCGGCGGTCTCCGCTCCGGCTTCACGCCCCTGGGGATCTGGGCCTTTTCCATCGGCACCAGCATCGGCTGGGGTTCCTTCATCGTAACCTGCAACACCTACCTGCAGAAGGCGGGCATCCTCGGCACGGTCTTCGGGCTGCTGCTGGGCATGGCCGTCATCCTGGTGGTCACCTGGAACCTGCAATACATGATCCGAAGCGCCCCGGACGCCGGCGGCATCTACGCCTTTGAGAAGAAGGTGGGCGGCAAGGATCTGGGCTTTCTGGCGGCCTGGTTCGTGCTGCTGACCTACATTGCGATCCTCTGGGCAAACATCACCTCCGTGCCCCTGTTCGCCCGGTTCTTCCTGGGAGACACCTTCCACTTCGGCTTCCACTATCACATCTTCGGCTATGAGGTGTGGCTGGGCGAGGCTCTGCTGTCGATATGCGCCATCGGACTCATCGGCCTGCTCTGCGCCCACAGCGTGCGTGTGCCCAACGGCATCATGGTCGCCGCCGCCCTGGTCTTTGCCCTGGGCTTTACGGTCTGCGCCATCCTGGCAGTCCTGCGCCACGGCGACGGGTTCAGCTACGCCCCGCTGTACGCCGAGGGCTCTGCCGTCTTCCCCCAGATCGTCCGCATTGCCGTGATCTCCCCCTGGGCCTTTATCGGCTTTGAGAACATCTCCCATTTCTCCGAGGAATACACCTTCCCGGTGAAGAAGGTCCGGGGCCTTCTGATCTGGTCCGTGGTGATCACCACGGCGCTCTATCTGCTGGTCTCGCTCCTGTCCATCTCCGCCTATCCCGCGGAGTACGACTCCTGGATGGCCTATATCCGGGACATGGGCAACCTCTCCGGGCTCCGGGCGGTGCCCGCATTCTACGCCGCCGACCACTATCTGGGGCGGACGGGCGTGGCCATCCTCATGCTGGCCCTCTTCGGGGTGATCCTGACCAGCCTCATCGGCAACCTGCTGGCCCTGAGCCGCCTTCTGTACGCGGCGGGCCGGGAGGGCGAAGCGCCCCGGGCCTTCGGAAAGCTGAACCGGCAGGGCATCCCGGAAAACGCCATCTATTTCATCGTCGCCGTCTCCTTCTTCATTCCCTTCCTGGGCCGCACGGCCATCGGCTGGATCGTGGACGTGACCACCCTGGGCGCCACCATCATCTACGGCATGATCTGCCAGTCGGTGTTCATGCACGCCAGGAGCGCGGGCCGGAGGCGGGAGCAGATCACCGGCGTTGCAGGATTGGCGCTCATGGGCGTCTTCCTGCTGCTGCTGCTGATCCCCGGTCTCCTGCCCTTCCACGCCATGGAAACGGAATCCTACGTGCTGTTCCTCGTCTGGGCCGTGCTGGGGCTGGGCTATTTCCGCCTGCTGATCCGCAGGGACCGGAGCCGGGGCTACGGCCAGCGCATCATCGTCTGGGTCATGCTGCTGGTGCTGATGCTGTTCGCCTCCATGATGTGCGTTTCCCGGGCTACGGAAAACGCCGCCGAGGAGTCCGTGCAGCGCATCTATGAATATCACCAGACCCATCCCGGTTCCGACACGGACCCGTCGGGCGTAGCGGAGCGGACGGAATTCCTGCAGAAGCAGACGAATCAAATCGCCAGGACCAACGTCCTTTACATGATCGCGTCCCTGGGCCTGTTCGTCATCTCCACCACCATCATGCTGAACAATTACCGGGATACCCGGGAGCTGGGGGAGCGGCTCTCCGCCGCCGAGGAGACGGCGAAGGCGGCCCAGCGGATCGCGGAGCTCCGGGCCTCCCTGACGGCTCTTATGAACAACATGCCGGGCATGAGCTTCTCCAAGGACGCGAAAACCGGCGTCTATCTGGCCTGCAACCAGGCCTTTGCGGAATACGCCCACAAGGATACCCCGGAGGGCGTGGTGGGCCTGACGGACGCGGAGATCTTCGACCCGGAGACCGCCAACCACTTTATGGAGGACGACCGCATGGCCCTCTCCATGGACGAGCCCTACATCTTCTTCGAGGACGTGCCGGACGCCGCGGGGAACCGGCGGCAGCTCCAGACGACGAAGCTGAAATTCATCGACGACGTGGGACGGCTTTGCACCCTGGGTCTTTGCCAGGATGTGACGGATCTGGTACGCATCCAGCGGGAAAACGCCACCACCAAGGAGGCCTACGAAAAGGCCCGCAGCACCGGCATTATCTATTCCCACATCGCCCAGACCCTGGCCCGGGGCTATACCGACCTGTTTTATGTCAACCTGGACACGGAGGAGTATATCGAATACGTGACCGGCGACGAGGGCGCCGTGCTCACCGAAGCCCGGCGGGGCTGGCATTTCTTCGATATGTGCAGGGAGGATGTGGAGAAGATTGTCTATCCCCCGGATTGGGATACAGTCGCCGGGGCCATGGACCGGCGGACTCTTTTGGACGCTCTGGACCGGAACAAAACCTTTATCATGACATACCGTCTGGTTTCGGAGGACGGGCCCCATTACGTCACCATGAAGGTCTCCCGCATGGAGGACGACGAGCGCTTCATCATCATCGGCGTGTCGGATACGGACGAGCAGATGAAGCAGCGGCGGGCGGCGGAACGGGCCATGGAGGAGCACATCGCCTATACGCGCCTCAACGCCCTCAGCGGCGACTACCTCTGCGTCTATGTGGTGGTCCCGGAAACGGGCCGCTACCGGGAATTCAGCACCACAGCCGGGTTTGAGGAATACGGGCTTCCCACGGAAGGAGCGGATTTCTTCGCCGCCACCCGGGAGCACGCCCGCCGGCTTGTCTATCCGGACGACCTTTCCCGGTTCCTCTCCCTGTTCACCCGGGAGGCCGTTCTGGAGGAGGTTGCCCACAGCGGCATCTTCGTCCTGAGCTACCGGCTGGTGATGGGCGGCAGGCCTACCTATGTGCAGCTCAAGGCGGCCGTGGTGGAGGAGGCCGAGGGGAAGCTCCTGGTGGTGGGCGTCAGCGACATCGACGCCACGGTGCGGCAGGAGGAGGACTACGCCAGACGCCTGGCCCAGGCCCAGAACAAGGCCAACATCGACGCCCTGACCGGCGTCAAAAACCGCCACGCCTATCTGGACGCGGAGGACAAGCTGGATCAGCAGATCGCCCAGCACCGTTCCCCGGAATTTGCCATCGTGGTCTGCGATGTGAACGATCTGAAAAAGGTCAACGACACAGACGGCCATCAGGCGGGGGACGAATATCTCCGCAGCGCCTGCAGGGTCATCTGCGACGTTTTCAAGCGCTGCCCCGTCTTCCGGGTGGGCGGCGACGAGTTTGCCGTGATCGCCCAGGGAAGCGACTACGCCTGCATCGAGGAGCTGCTGGGCCGGGTCAGCGACCACAACCGGGAGGCTTCCCGCTCCGGCGGCGTCGTCATCGCATGCGGCATGGCGAAATTCGACAATGACGAAAGCGCCGCCGCCGTGTTCGAACGCGCGGACCAGCGCATGTATGAAAACAAAAACCGCCTGAAATCCGGCGATTTCGACGAATGATACGTATCATGTAACTGCTTCAGTCGCTCGTGTCATCCTGAGCGTAAGCGAAGGATCTTTACCTGAAATCGTGAATAATGCCAAGATTCTTCGTCACTTTGTTCCTCAGTACCGTATCATACATAAATACCCACCACTTTGTGTTCCTGCGCCATGTCATTGCGAACCAGTCCGCCCCTAAAGGGATATCCTTCGGTCACAGACTGGTGTGGCAATCTAAAGTCGGGGTGCATAAAACAGCGGGGACGTCTCCAAGTGTCGGGACGTCCCCGCTGTTTTACGGCTCCGCCGCCTTTCGTAGTTTGCCAAGCATAAAACCTGCATGTCATCCTGAGCGCCAGCGAAGGATCTTTCCATTGGTTCTTGCTGGAACATAAGATTCTTCGACTTCGCTTCGCTCCGCTCAGAATGACAAGATTAAGGCTTTACAGAATATTCGCTTTTTGCATGATTTGGGTGCGGCGTATGCAGGTATCCTGTGTTCTGTGTTGACGGGAACAGCGGAGAATGCTAAAATCTCTGTGAACGGAACTGCGAAAGGGATGATTGTATGCAGAAGCTCCTGCCGGACGGGGACATCCGCGAGCGTATATACGGCTTTGACCTGGCGGAGACCGTCGCCGCCCTGTTTGTGGTGACCTACCACATCACCAGCTGCGACTTCCTCTTTTTCCGGAATCCCGGGCTCGGTACGGCCCTCACCACCTGCTTCCGCAGCTTTCTGGTGATCTGCGTCCCCCTGTTTTTGATGATCAACGGCTATCTGCTGCTCCACAGGCCCCTGGACCTCAAGACCCATCTGCTCCGGACCCTCCGGCTTGTTTTTCTCACCCTTTTCTGGGGGATCGGTCCCCTGCTGACCCAGCTCCGGCTGGAGGGGCGCAGCCTCGGCCCCGTCGCCTTTTTCCGGGAGATGTTCTCCTTTGACGATCTGTGGGGCCCCACGATTTTCCTCTGGTATCTGGGGGCCATGGTCTGCGTCTATCTTTTCCTGCCCATGCTGCACATCGCCTTCCGGAAAAGCCGCCCGATCTTTTACGCCTTCCTGATCACCGCGGCGGTCTGCACCCTGGGGACCCGGCTGGTGGATCAGGCGGTCACCCTCATGGATTTCTTCACCCTCCGCCGGTTTTCCGGGGAAGCGGATTTGAACGTGCTCTCGGTGCTCAATCCTCTGGGGGCCACAAGGGGCTTCCCCTTTGTCTATTTCTGCCTGGGCGGTCTGCTGCCGGAAATGCAGCGATGGCTGGAAAAGCGCCTTCCGAACCCGGGCCCCCGAAATGCGGTCCTGGGGGCCGGAATGGTCCTGTTCGCCGCCCTCCACACCCTGTGGTTTCTCTTCCTGTACCGGAAGAGCGGGCACTATGTCTGCCCGGTCTGGAACGGCTACAACACCGTCACCGGGGCCCTGATCTCCGTCTGCGCCCTGCTTTTGTGCCTCAATTGGCAGGGCGGCGTCCCCTGGCTGCAGCGCCTGTTCCGGACCGTTTCGGAGAACTCCTTCGGGATCTATCTGCTGCACATGACGCCGGTGCTGGTGCTCCGGGTCTATTTGCCGGTCTATACCCCCTGGCTCCGCAATCAGGGGGGCAACGTCCTGGCCGCCGCGGCGGTGATCGCCCTCTGCGTGGCCGTCTCCGCCCTGATCCGGAAAATCCCCGGAGTCCGCTGGCTGCTGAAGCCCTGACCTCTACTTCGGAAGGAGCGCGTCCCATGACTGACACCGTACAAGGCGCGGCTGTTCCGGCCGCCGCTTCCAAGCCCTCCCGCCGCATCGCGGGCATTGATCTGGCGGAGGCGATCTGCATTCTGATCGTTGTGGTGTACCATCTGTCCATGGCCACCTACAAGGTCTATTACCACCGGGACCTGCTGACCGCCTTCAACTATTACGTCCGCTGCTTCTACGCCGCGGGCTGCCCGATCTTTTTCATGTCGAACGGCTATCTGCTGTTCCATCACAGCTTCGACCTCAAAAAGCATCTGAAGAAGACCCGCTGGATGATCCTCCTGACCCTGTTCTGGTTTGCGGTCACCTTCGTGGCCGTCAGCCTGATCAAGGGCAATCCCCTGACCTTCGCCGCGTTCCGGGAGGAATGGCAGAGCTTCATCGACGTGAACATCCATCTCTGGTATATGGGCGCGCTGGTGGTGATCTACCTGCTCTTCCCCCTGATGAAGCTGGCCTACGACACGGACAAGCGGGTGTTCTTCTGCTTCTGGCTCTATGTGTTCCTGGCCAACTTCGGGACCAGGCTCCTCAATCAGGGCTACACCCTCTACGGCTATTTCTTCAACGGCTACCGGAGCTCGGAGACGGATATCGTCTGGCTCTCGATCTTCAACCTCTTCAACAACCACAACGGGATCGCCCTGAGCTACTTCGGGATCGGCGCGTTTCTGCCGGAAATCACGGCCTGGATCCACAAACGGCTGCCCAAAACGGGCGTCCGCAACGCGGTTCTGACGGTTTCCATGCTGGTGTGCGCCTTTATCCACGGGCTCTGGTTCCTCTTTATGCACCACGTCCGGGGCTGGTATATGTGCCCCGTCTGGTTCGGCTTCAACACCCTGCCCAATCTGGTGATCTCCATCAGCCTCCTGCTGCTCTGCATGAACTATCAGGGACGGAACGAGAAGCTCTACGGCCCCATCCGCAAAATTTCAAACGGCACCCTGGGCATTTACCTGCTCCACGAGTTTTTCGTGCAGCCCCTGCGCATTCTGATGCCCCGGTACACCCCCTGGCTCTGCAATCTGACGGGCAACATCCTCATCTCCTGCGTCATCATCGCCCTGTGCATGGGCATCGCCGCCCTTTTCCACAAAACGCCGGGCCTTAAAAAGCTGCTGTAAACCGTGATGCGAATTCCCCCGAACAGGCAACAGGGAGGACGCAAGCTAAAACAGGAAGTCGAAAGGAGAGGTTTTTATGGAGCGGCAAAACAAGCTGGGCGTCATGCCCATCGGCCGTCTGCTGGCGGTCATGAGCATTCCCATGATGATTTCCTTCTTCATTCAGGCCCTGGGCCGCAGCCGGTATACGCTGATCGTGAATCTCTGCCGGCAGCTGATCTTCATGGTGCCCACGGCATGGCTGCTGAGCCTCAGCGGACGGCTGGAGCCGGTGTGGCTGGCCGTGGTCATCGCGGAGGTCATGAGCGCGGCTTTGTCCCTTCTGCTTCGGCGGAAGCTGCTCCGGGACCTGGCCCGGGAGGTTCCCGTCTGAGCTTTTTGCCTGTACCGACAGCGGCGGAGCAAACGCTCCGCCGCTGTTGGCATAAACGCAAATCGGGATTTGTAAGGCCGCTCAAAAACAGGACTGTTCCTCCAGTTTCCGAACATGGATTGCGATTTCCGCCGGTTTTCCCTATAATAGAAGCCGAAACATCTCCAAGAAAGGATGAACGCAATGGCATATAAGATCAAATCCTTCTGCCTGGGGTGCCACTACTGCGCCCTGGAATGTCCCGTCCACGCCATCGACTACAAGTGGACAAAATATGAGATCGACCCGGACAAGTGCATCGAGTGCGGCCGGTGCGTGGAGGTCTGCAACGTCAGCGCCATCGACACGGGCGTTCCGGAGAACGTGACGCCCCACGCCCCCACGGAGCTGGAGGCCGACGTGGTGATCATCGGCGCGGGCGCAGGGGGCACCGTGGCGGCGGTGAAGCTGGCGGAGCTGACGGGCAAAAAGATTCTGGTATTGGAAAAGGCCAAACGGTACGGCGGCAGCGGCTGGTTTGCCAGCTTCGGCATCTCCGACGGCCCCATGGGAGGCCCTCCCGGCGCAGGGCCCGGCGGTCCGGACGGCGCCCCCGGCGGTCCCGGGCCCGGCGGTCCGGACGGCGCCCCCGGCGGCGGTCCGCCCAAGCGGGACATGCGCTATCAGGAGAAGCTGGACAAGAACCTCATCGCCAACGCCAGAGCGGCGGGGACCCGGCTCAACGACTGGCTGCTCCGGATGCCCGAGGTCCAGCCCTATCTGGTGGAGACGGAGCGCGGCGGGAAAACGGTCCGCTCCTTCACCGAGGAACGGGTGTTCTTCAACCGGAAGTGCACCGACGGCTCCATCGGTCCCGGCAAGGGCGGCAGCTTTGTGATCGAGACCATGGTGCGCCAGTTCCCCAAATACGGCATTGCGCTTTTGACGGAAACCGCCGCCAAAAAAATCCTGACCGATGAAAACGGCGCGGTCTGCGGCGTCGTCGCCCAGGACCCCGGCGGCGAGGTGCGGATCCAATGCAGCGCTGTCATCGCCGCCTCCGGCAGCTACACCCACAACGACGCGCTTTTGGCCAAATACATCCCCTGGTTCTTCCCGGGAGCGGACAACCCGAACTGCGAGCCGGTCCATCGGTTCGCCGCCCCCACGGACACCGGCGACATCGTGGAGCTGGGCGAGAGCTGCGGGGCCTTCGTGGACTACGACGCCTTCTGCATCAACCTCTTCGGGCCGGTGCATCACCCCTTCACCTTCTCCCTGTTCAACGCCCAGCTCTCCGGCGGGCAGATGACCGTGAACATGGACGGCAGGCGCTTCTACAACGAGGGCGCCAGAGGGGCCGGCGCCGCCCCCAGCGTGTTCCAGCCCCGGAGAATGTACTATTCCATCTTCGACACCCCGGGCCTGGAGGCTGCCATGGAGAACTCCATCCGCTCCCGCCGGGGCGTGGAGGGCGAGTACATGAAGCGCTGGAGAACGGACATCCAGGAGGAGCTGGACTCCCGCAACGGCGTCTCCCTGTTCGTCTGCGACACCATTGAGGAGCTGGCGGAGGCCGCCGGGATCAACAGGGAGAATCTGGTGGCCGAGGTGGCGCGCTACAACGCCATGTGCGAGAAGGGCGTGGACGAGGACTTCGGCAAGGACGCCCGGTACATGACGCCCATCGTCAACGGCCCTTTCTACGCCATTTTCGGCAAGATGGCCACGGACGGCGCCTTCGGCGGCGTGCTGGTGAACCCGGAGATGAATGTGTACAAGGCCGACAAGTCCGGCGTGATCCCCGGCTTCTACGCCGTGGGCGACAACGCCTCCGGCGTCCAGGCCAACGCGGGCATTCCCGGCGACCACCGGCTCAAGGCCTTCACCGACTATCAGTGGGCCGTCAACGGCGGCTATCTGGCGGCGGAGACCTGCGCGAAGTATCTCGGCGGATAAACTGTCGGCTCGGGGAGGAGGGAACGCTGAACAAAGGACGGCGCGCGGATCGGTGAGGCAGTCTCATCCACGCCTTCCAGCCTGTCCGGACAGCTTTCACAGGCCGGCGTTTTCCTCCGTCCTCCTTCAGACTCCTCCTCACGGCGATGCCTTTGACCTTATCCTTCCCGCTGCGGCCGGCGCAGTTCCCGGAAGGTCATGAGAATCAGGAACGCTGCAATTATGAAGGTCAGAATATCCGACAGAGGCATGGAATACAGGACGCCGTCCAGGCCGAAAAAGCGGGGCAGCAGCAGGGCAAAGCCCACGCCGAAGACGATCTCCCGGATCATGGAGAGGGCGGTGGAGGCGGCTGCCTTTCCCATGGCCTGGAGGAAAATGAAGCAGGCCTTGTTGACGCAGGCGAAGATCATCATGCACAGATAGATCCGGAAGGCCCGAATGGCAAAGTCCGTGTAGTAGACGCTCTCGTTGGACGCGCCGAAAATGCCGATGAGCTGCCGGGGCAGCAGCTCCACGATAACAAGCGCGATTGCGCCCACGGCAGCCTCCGCCAGCAGCAGCTTTAAAAAGAGCTCCCTGACCCTGTCCCGCTTCCCGGCGCCCATGTTGAAGCCTACCACGGGGATGCACCCGGCGGCCATACCAACCACAATGGAGATAACGATCTGGAAGAACTTCATGACGATGCCCACCACGGCCATGGGGATCTGGGCGTAATCCGTCTGACCGAACACGGGGTCCAGGGCGCCGTATTTCCGGACCATGTTGTTGATGGCCGCCATGGCCGCTACCAGGGATATCTGGGAGAGCAAGCTGGTCACGCCCAGAACCAGGGTCTCCCGGCAAAGGTCCGGTTCCATTTGGAAGTCCGCCTTTCCGGGTTTCACCAGCTTCATGTGCAGAATGTACCAGACCGCGAGAGCTGCGGTGACCACCTGGCCCATTACTGTAGCCACGGCTGCGCCCATCATGCCCCACTTGCACACGAAGATGAACAACGGGTCCAGGATGATGTTGACGACGGCTCCGGCCAGGGTGGAGACCATGGCGAAGCGGGGGCTTCCGTCGGCCCGGATGATGGGATTGAGGGCTTGGCCGAACATATAGAAGGGGACGCCCAGGGCAATATAGAAGAAATACTCTCCGGCGTGGTGAAAGGTCTCCTCGTTCACGGTGCCTCCGAACATGGCGATAATGGGGTCCCGGAAGATCAGATAGATCCCGCCCAGAATCAGGCCGCTGAGCACGACCATGACGATGGAGTTGCCCACGCTCTTTCTTGCCGTCTCCGGCTGCCCCTTGCCCAGACTGATGCTGACGAAGGCGCAGCAGCCGTCTCCGATCATGACGGCGATGGACAGCGCAATGACGGTGAGAGGGAACACCACTGTGTTCGCGGCATTGCCGTAGGAGCCGAGATAAGCGGCGTTGGCGATGAAGATCTGGTCCACAATGTTGTAGAGGGCCCCCACCAGGAGGGAGATGATGCAGGGGATTGCGTATTGCCGCATGAGAGAGCCGATTTTCTCCTCCCCGAGAAACTGATTTGCATTGCCTTCCATAACAACCCGTCCTTTCCGAAAACTGCGCAGGCTGGTGATTTGCGCAAACAGGCAAAATAAAACAACGCGGGACATTTCAACCGGATTTACGCAGTTGAAATGCCACACGTTGCTTTGATATAATAAACGAGATCCCGAAAAAAATCAAGGGATCATTTTTGAAAAGGGGGATCATACATGGACGCGCTGGAAAATATGACGGAAAAGGGCGCCTTCGCCCCGGGGCGTGTCCACGATAACCGCCGGTAATCGGGCCGGCGTTTTGCGGACCCGGAAAAAACACTTGACAATCCCCGGCCTGCGTGATATCATACTTAAGCTGTTGATACGATTTCCGAACCCTTCTGGAGAGATGGCTGAGCTGGCCGAAGGCGCACGATTGGAAATCGTGTAGGCGTTAATAGCGTCTCGAGGGTTCGAATCCCTCTCTCTCCGCCAA
>CAJOHR010000062.1:0-1168 GCA_905234425.1 uncultured Oscillospiraceae bacterium
GCGGCGCAGGTAGTCCTTCGCCATGTCCAGGCCGTCCTTATGCTCCTGAGGGATGCTGTCCTTCAGGAAGGTGGCGTGAATCAGCATAGGGCAGATGGGTGAATAGCCCGCGTCGTAGACCTGACGGCAGTACCGGGCAGCGTTTTCCTCATTTTCACGGCAGTTGTCACCCCAGGGGGCGGTGATGTAGGCAAGGGGACGTTTCATAGCAGATTCCTTTCTCCTGGTAATCCAGGCATTGATTTTGGGCAATAAAAAAAGCCGGGCAGAGAAAACTGTCCGGCGTACTGTCCAATATGAAGTTTTATCGTTCCTGCTTCCTCTGGCGCTGTTTCAACCACTGCTCCAGCAGCTTGAAGATGGTTTCCTCCATCTTGGCCGGGGAATAAGATTTGGGGAAGTATTTGCGGAGCTTGTCCAGCGGGATGGTGATGTTGAAATTCTCCGGTTTCTTCTGCTCCAGCATGATCTCCAGCATATTGTCCTCATTCAGTTCTCCGGCCTGACTGAGCTTTCGCATTCGTTGGGCCTGAGAAACGGAGGGGGTGGCCTGTTCGCTGTCGATTGTCTCCAGCAGGAGGCGCTGCTCCGGTTCGGTAAGGGCGGCGATCTGATACGCTGGTGTCAGGGAGATTTTCTTATCATCCACCATCTGCATCAGCTCCGGGACGAGATTGGTGAGAGAAATGATATTACGGACAGTATCGCCGCTGATGCCCTCGGTACTTCCGACTTCATCATCGCTTCGGAACTTCGCCGAATTATTCGGCGCGGTTAAATCTGTTCGTGCGCCCTGGCGTTTGATGGCGTCCAGCCGCATCTTATAGGCTTTCGCCCGTTCGCTCGGCAGCACATCTTCTCGCTGGGCGTTGGAATCCACAAGCTGAATGATGGCCTCGTCATCGCTCAGGTTGCGGACGATGCAGGGCATATCCGTAAAGCCCGCCTGCTCAGAGGCCAGCTTGCGGCG
The DNA here is from genome assembly GCA_905234425.1 of uncultured Oscillospiraceae bacterium. GTDB lineage: Bacteria > Bacillota > Clostridia > Oscillospirales > Oscillospiraceae > HGM13006. The sequence continues at coordinate 971 of CAJOHR010000062.1, forward strand.
GTGTCCGGCTACAATCTCATAGCCGCCCTCGACGCGGGGCCGGACGATGGCCGGGACCACCACGCCGTTCTGCTTCACGCTGTCCAATGTGTCTTGCATGGCCTGATCCTCCCGGATGCCGTAGGGATGATCCGGGAAGGGGTGCAGCTCGGTCAGCGGAATACGGACGATCTGCTCCGTGGTTTGCACCGGCTCCAC
>CAJOHR010000062.1:1209-23371 GCA_905234425.1 uncultured Oscillospiraceae bacterium
TTTCTGTTGGCATAATGATGTCCTCCTGATATACGATTTCGAGCATAAAAATAAGGCGCTTCTGCAATAGAAACGCCTTGAAATAAACCTGTATTTACGGTAAAATAGAATAAATATTGCTGCGGAGCTTGCCTGAAACCGTTGGTATTACTTGCTTTTTGAAAAAATACTGTAAGACCACGCGCACCAGCAAAAAGGCTCGGTTTCTTCGGAAAACGGGTCTTTTTTCTAACTTTTTGCATACAAAAGTTTTCCAAAAAACGGGGCCTTCATTTCATCACTAACAAAATCACTAACAAGCCGGATCCTTGAACAATATTTTCTCCATGACATCGGCTGTTGCTTTTCTGTTTTCAACATCCGGATGCACATAATTATTAGAAGTGACGCTAATATCTTCGTGCCCAAGCATTTGCTTAATGCTTTCAAGTGACACCCCATTATTGAACAATAAACTTCCTGCCGTGTGACGTAAATCATGCAGTCTAACCATCGGAAGTCCAAGTTCTTTTTGGATTCTCAATTCGCTTTCTGATGAAGTCTTTTGTTGTGCCCTCGCCATATTTGCGGAGTAATGTATTAACCATGTTCGGGCCGAGCATTAAATCTTATTGAGCCTGATTAAAAGACGAAATGCAATACAGTTTTGACGGTGAAGCGGAGAGAGGCTCAACTCTGGTCCGTCTTAGAGCAAGCGTCCCCTTTGCACCGCTTTTGACAACGTGTTCAAAAAGTGGTGCAATATACAAATTACAGGGGACGCCGCGATAATGGTTCTCCATGCTGACGTGCAAACACAAAAGCCCCGGAATCCCAGGATTTCGGGGCTTTCTGCTGTTCAAAAGTTCTGATTTTTCCGTTTTTCAGAATCAGGAAACCGTTTTTCTGTCCTATTCGATTCTGTCTGTCTCTTTAATCTCCCGAATCACTCTGCAGGGCACGCCGGCCGCAATGACCCCGGCGGGAATGTCACGTGTCACCACGCTGCCTGCGCCGATCACGGTTCCCGCGCCGATGGTGACGCCGCCGCAGATCGTCACGCTGCCGGCGATCCAGCAGTTGTCCCCGATGGTGATGGGCTTTGCGTATTCCCGGTCCGTCATGGTCCCGTCCGCTTTTTGGTACTGGTTCCGGTCCTGCCACCGCAGGGGATGCATGGGCGTCAGGATCGACACATTGGGCCCGAAAAACACGTTGCTGCCAATGGTCACCGGGCAGCAGTCCAGGCAAGTAAAGTTGAAATTCGCGTAAGTGTTCTCGCCTATGGTCGTGAAGCACCCATAGTCGAACTGGACCGGTCCCTGAAGATACACGCCTGCTCCGTGGTCCGGAATCAGCGCATCCAGGATGGTTTTCCGTTTTTCCGTATCTGTCTCATAGACGCCGTTGTAGTCCGCGCTCAGCCTGTGGGCCTTGGCCCGGAGCTCCGTCAGTTCCCCGTCCGACGGGTCATAGAGCTCCCCTGCCAGCATTTTTTCCTTTTCCGTCATGTTACCGGTTCCTTTCCTGCGCTTTGGTCTGCTTATTCCGCTTCGCCTAGCATGGCCCGAACGCAGTTTGCAGCCTTGAAGTCTTTCTTTCCCATGCCATATCCGATGGCGCTGACTCGAAGCACCGGCTGGTCGCCGAAGGCATCCACAAAATACTTCAGCAGCGCCGCCCCGGTAGGCGTGCACAGTTCCCCCTTGACCCCGCCGCCGTAGGTGGGAACGCCCTGAAGGATATAGGCCGTGGCGGGCGCCGGGACCGGCATGATCCCGTGGGCACAGCGGACGTGGCCGCTGCCCACGTGCACGGGGGTTGCCATGACCCGCTCGGGCGCCAGACGCTCCATGAGCATACATACCGCCGTCACGTCCGCAATGGCGTCCATGTCGCCCACCTCATGGAAGTGGATTTCCGGGACAGGCCTGCCGTGGGCGCGGCTCTCCGCCTCGGCAATCAGTCCATAGACCGCCAGGGCGTTCCGCTTCACCGTTTCGGACACCCGCAGCCCGGAGATGATCCGCTCCACGTCCGGAAGGCCGGTGTGATGGTGATCGTGGTCGTGATCGTGGTCGTGGTCCTGGTCGTGATCGTGGTCGTGGTCGTGGGAATGCTCATGCTCTCCTTCCTCCACGCCGTGGACTTTGACGGAGACATGCGTCCCCAATATCCCGCATTTTGTGGAGGGCTCCGCCGTGACGGACACCTCCGGCAGGCCGATGGCATTGAGCTCCGCGAGAAACGCCTCCCGGTCGGGCAGGAGCTCCAGCAGGGCAGCCGTGAGCATATCTCCCGCGGCGCCCATGCCCAAATCCAGATATAACAGCTTCATTTGGCTTCCTCCTCTATACTGTTTTCGTTGTTGTTTTTCCTATGCTCGTCATGCCAGGCCGCCAGATAGGACAGGCAGGGCCAGGCGGAATCCCGTTTCAGCAGCTGCTTCCGGAGAGCGGCTGCTTCCGCATTTCTCCCCTGTCCCTCCAGCCAGGCCGTCAGGCCATAGAGGGTAATGCTGGCATTCAGATCCTCCGGGTCCTCCAAGCCCTGCCGCTGCACCGTCTCCACGTTCTTTTCTCCGCAGAACACGGAGACTGCGGCAGCATAGGCGGTGTGATGACCCACCTGCATTTCGGGCGAATACTGCGGCAGAAGCTCAGAGGCCTGTCCGCCCCGGACGCAGGAGAGGGTGTGCCAGTAAATCACGGCGATCTTCATCTCATCGCCGCAGGGCAGACATTTTCGGAACCAGTCCGCCGCGCCGGGATAATCCCCCCGCAGATAGTGCCAGAAGCCCATGTGGTAGGCGATGCTCTTTTTCCCGCCGCCTCGGTCCAGGCACTGATGAAAGGCTTCCCGGGCAGGCTCGAATCGGAACAGGGTCAATTCCGCACCGCCCAGCCGGATCCAGGTCATGGGCTCGTCATCCCGGATTTCCAGGGCTTCCCGGTAGGCTGACGCCGCATCCCGAAACCGATACTGCCGCGCCAGGGCATTGCCCAGGGCCACCTTGCTTCCGTAATCGTCGGTCTCCCGGAGCCAGAACATGTCCTCGGTGTCCTCCGCCGGACATGCCGCATGGCCGAGCTGGCTTTCCAGCGTGGCCCGCACCTCCTTCACATCTCATCCCTCCAGACAGGAAAACGGCCCCGCAGATCATGCAGGGCCGTTTCGGTATCAAGCCTTTTTGAACAGGGTGGCACGAACCACGCCCTTGGGGTCCTTCACCAGCAGGATCACCAGCCAGATGATCAGACCCAGCGCCACAACGGAAAGCCCCAAATAAAGATCATTGAGCATATCCGCAGGCTCCGGCGTGAAATACGCCTCATGGAGCTCGGCGTACTCAAAGATGGCGTCCACCAGCCACATGATGGAGGCGCCCCAGAACATCCAGCACAGAATACCGGTCTTCAGCTCTCTGGCGGATTCCTTCTGATACCAGATCACGGTGCTGATGATGGCCGCAAACAGGGTAATCAGCAGTGTCATTCTGCGTTCCTCCCGATCACTTCACGGGGGCCTTCACACTTCTGAGGGCCCGCTTCTCGATCCCGTGCGCGCCCAGCAGCATGCAGGCCCAGACAGCGGTCACAAGCACCGCCATGGTCACACCGGCGGTGGCCATCTCATGGAGCATTTCCGCCGCGTCCGCCGGATCGGCAGCCGCCGACAGGAACGGGAACCAGGGCACCACCTCTCCGTGCCAAACGTGCTCGAACATCAGCAGGATCGCGCCGCCCCACAGCAGATTTGTCAGCCAGCGGAGCTTCCGGGCCAGGGTGAACTTCCGAACGGTCTCGATCTCACCGTTTCCGTTGTCGATCTGAACAGTCTGGGGCTCCTTCTCCTTGGATGCCACCACCTTCGTCACGATGGTCATTACCGCCGCTTCCGCAGCGGGAACGAGAAAACATGCCATTTCGCTTCACTCCTTGTGATGTAGATTGCGTTTCGGGTAAAGGCCGCACCGCAAAGGGCTTTCTCTCTACCGTCTCCGGCTCCATTTTATAATTTATGGCCCCGGAAGTCAATAGGCGGCATTCCGAAAAATCAGCGTTTCCTTATATCCCGGGGGAATGCCTCTGAACGGTCTGTTTTTAGGGGGTTCCCCTTTTGGAGGAAATGTGCTATAATGGTAGTTCATAATAGGAAGAGTATGCCCTGCCGGTTGGCAGGCATTTCGACACGAGGTTTCATATATGCTAGAAGTCTTATCTCCTGCGGGCTCCGGCGACGCCCTGGTGGCCGCGGTTCAGAACGGCGCGGACGCGGTGTATTTGGGCGGCGGCTCCTTCAACGCCCGGATGAACGCCAAGAATTTCACAGAGGAACAGCTTCGTCAGTCCGTGAGCTACTGCCACGTCCGGGGCGTAAAGGTCTATCTGACCCTGAACACCCTGGTGCTGGACCGGGAGCTCCAGGCGGCGTCCCAGTGCGTCCTGGAGGCCCAGCGAGCCGGCGTGGACGCCATTCTGGTTCAGGATCTGGGCGTCCTCCAGATGGTCCGTCAGGTGGCCCCGGATATGCCCATCCATGCCAGCACCCAGATGGCCGTCCACGACCTGAACGGGGTCCGGAAGGCGGCGGAGCTGGGATGCAGCCGGGTGGTTTTGGCCCGGGAGCTGGGCCGGGATCAGATCGCTATGATCTGCCAGAACAGCCCCATTGAGGTGGAGGTGTTCGTCCACGGAGCCCTGTGTATGTGTTATTCCGGTCAATGCTACCTTTCCGCCATGATCGGCCGCCGCAGCGGCAACCGGGGTCAGTGCGCCCAGCCCTGCCGCATGTCCTACGGCTTTGACCGCAGCGAAAACCGCTATCCCCTGAGCCTCAAGGACAACTGTCTGGTGGCCTATCTCCAGGAGCTGTCCGCCATGGGCGTGGCCTGTGTGAAGATCGAGGGTCGCATGAAGCGGGCGGAATATGTGGCCATCACCACCCGAATCTACAAGGACGCCGTCCAGGGCCGCCCCGTCACAACGGAGCAGCTTCGGGCCCTGAAAAAGGTCTTTTCCCGTCAGGGCTTCACCGACGGCTATTACCGGAACCGGACCGGACAGAACATGTTCGGCGTCCGCCAGGAGGAGACCCCCGACCGGACGCTCCTGGCCCAGGCCAGAGCCACCTACGAAAACCGGGAATCCCAGCGGGTGCCCCTGACGGTCCACATGCAGGTCCGGGCCAACATGGCCACGGAGCTCTCCGTATGGGACAGCGAGGACCGTTCCGTCACCATCCAGGGCCCCGTGCCTGAGGCGGCGGTGAACCGGCCTCTGACCCAGGAGGGCCTGATGGACCGGCTGGGCAAGACCGGCGGCACGCCCTACTACATGCAGCACGCCTTTCTGGACGTGGAGGAGGGGCTTAGCCTTTCCGCCTCCACCGTGAACACCATGCGCCGGGACGCCCTGAGCCGGCTCTCCGCCCTCCGGGGCAAGGTCCGGGAGGCCAGAACCGGCACGTTTTCCCCGCCCACGGTTTACGCCGCGCCCGCAGGCGGAACGGTTTTCACCGTCTCCGTCCAGGCCCCGGAGCAAATCACCGAATCCCTGCTCCGGTTCCGGCCGGCGGTGCTGTACATGCCCATTTCCATGGTCCTGTCGGGTCACCCCAATGTGACGGCGGCCCTGTCCTCCCTTCCCGTCTGCGCTGTGCTTCCCAGGGTGATCTGGGACGGCCAGTGGGATTCCATCATCCGGCAGCTCGGTCTGATTCGGTCCATGGGCGTGCAGTCGGTACTGGTGGGGAACCTGGGCCATATCGACCCGGTGCTCCGCTCCGGGCTCCAGGTCCGGGGCGATTTCGGGCTCAATGTGTTCAATTCCGGCAGCGCCAACGTCTACGCCGCCATGGGACTCGCGTCCCTGACCCCCTCCTTTGAGCTGACCCTGCCCCAGATCCGGGATCTCTCCAAGCCGGTGCCTATGGAGCTCATAGCCTACGGGCGTCTGCCGCTGATGATCACTGAGAACTGCGTGATCCACAGCCGCACCGGCTCCTGCACCTGCGGCAGCGGCCGGACCAGCCTCATCGACCGGACCGGCAGCAGTTTTCCCCTTCTGAGGGACGGGGACACCTGCCGGAACGTGCTCTACAACAGCCGGAAGCTCTACTGGGCGGACCGGCTGGACAAGCTCCGGGAGCTGGGCCTCTGGGGCCTGCGGCTGAGCTTTACCACGGAGAACACCCAGCAGATGGACGCCGTGCTCCGAGAGCATCTGACCGGCGGCGTATTCGATCCCGGCGTCAGCACCCGTGGGCTCTACCTCCGGGGTGTGGAATAAACCGCGTCACGCTTCACTGAGCGGGCGATTGGAAATCGCCCCTACAGATTTCATTGCGTTTTGCGGGCGATTGGAAATCGCCCCTACGGATTTCATTCATGATACGGTGGTAAACAAATGACAGATTATCAACTGATCCTTGCCTCCGGGTCCCCCCGGCGGCGGGAATTGCTGGAACGGGTGGGGCTTCGCTTCACCGTTCAGGCGGCAGATGTGGACGAGACCCTGGTCCCCGGGCTCAGCCCTCAGGAGCAGGTCATGCGCCTGAGCCGCCTCAAGGCCCAGGCTGTCCAAGCCCCCCAGGGGGCGGCGGTGCTGTCGGCGGACACGGTGGTGGTGCTGGACGGCGCTATTCTCGGAAAGCCGGCGGACCGGGCCGACGCCAGGCGGATGCTTCTGGCCCTCTCCGGCCGGAGCCATCACGTGCTCACCGGGGTGACCCTCCGGAAGGACGGTCAGCTTGACACCCGCTGTCAGGACACGGAGGTCTGGTTCCGGCCCATGACCGAGCCGGAAATCGACGGCTACATCGCCACCGGCGAGCCCATGGACAAGGCAGGCGCCTACGGCATCCAGGGCGGGGCCTCCCTGTTCGTAGAACGGCTGGACGGAGACTATTTTAACGTGGTGGGACTTCCCCTGTGCACCGTGGGGCAGATGCTCCGGGACGCCGGGATCCCGCTGCTGGAGGCAGATGCATGAAGAACTTTTTTACCACAAAGATCCGGGTCGTGCTGGTGGTCGCGGCTCTGGCCGCCATTATCACCATGGGCTTTATCGCCCTGCGGCCGGGGAAAGCTTCCCCCATGAACGACGCCGTCTCCATGATCATGACCCCGGTGAAAAGCGCCACCTCCCTGCTGGTGCGGCAGGCGGAGAAGATCTACGACTATATCTTCAGCTATGAGATGCTGGAGGCGGAAAACGAACAGCTCCGGGTGGTTATGTCCCAGCAGAACCAGGACATCCGCAACTCCCAGACCTTCAAGGAGGAGAACGAGCAGCTTCGGAACCTCCTCTCCATCCAGAACAAGCACACCGACTATTCCTTTGAGATCGCCAACGTGGTCTCCTGGGATTCCTCCAGCTACGGCAGCGTCATGACCATCTCCAAGGGCTCCGCCGCCGGACTGGAGCCGGGTATGTGCGCCATCACCGCCGACGGCCAGGTTCTTGGGCTCGTCACGGAAACGGGCTCCAGCTGGGCCAGCGTCACCACCATTCTGGACACCACCTCGGAGATCGGCGCCTACATCTTCGGCAGCGGCTATTCCTGCATCGCCCAGGGCAACTTTGAGCTCATGCGTCAGGGCACCCTCCGGGCCAGCTACATCTCCTCCTCCGCCACCATCCGCAACGGGGATCAGCTTTTGACCTCCGGCGACGGCGACATCTATCCGGCGGGCCTTGTCATCGGCTCCGTCACCGACGTGGGCGACGACGAGATCAACGTGGCGAAATACGCCGTCATCACCCCCACGGTGGACATCGGCAGCGTGGAGCAGGTGTTCATTATCAAGTCCTTCGACGTCAACGACTAACTCGCACCCTGTGACAGAGAGGTTTTTCCATGTCCAACAAGATGTTTACCCGCCTGAAAATGGCGCTCTATGTTCTGATCCTGATCCTGGCGGAGCTGATTCAGACCTCGGTGTTCGGCAGCCTCCGTCTGGGGATTATCCCCTGCGTCATGCCCGTGGCTGTGAGCTGCATCAGCGTCCGGGAGGGCGCGGAAAACGGCGGGATCTTCGGCCTGGCAGGAGGCTGTCTCTGGGCCTGGAGCACCCACCTCTCCTACTACGGCGCCTGGTGCATCGTGGCCATGACGGCCGTGGGCGTTCTGGCGGGACTGGTGGTGGAGCGCTTTCTGCTCCAGGGCATCAAGACCGCCCTGACCATCTCCGCCGGCGCGGTGATCCTGACGGACGGGCTCTACACCCTCTTCTCCCTGTTTTCCCGGATCGCTCCCTTCTACAGCATCTTCACCACCTTCCTTCCCGGCGCGGTGATCTCCATGATCCTGTGCCTGCTCTTCTACCCTTTGACCCTGGCGGTCTCCCGAATTGGAGGTTCCCATGGATAGACTTTATCGCTTTCGCATCGGACTGCTGATCGGCATCATCTTCCTTGTGGCCGTGGTCTTTGCGGGCCGGCTATTTATCGTGCAGCTTGTATCCGCCGAGGACAGCGTATACAACAGCTCCAACACCACCACCTATACCCAGACGGTCTCCGCCGCCCGGGGCGAGATCCTGGACCGCCACGGCACCGTGCTGGTCCGGAACCGGGCCACCTATTCCGTGACCCTGAACAGCTTCGCCCTGTTCAACGCCGACGATCCCAACGGCCTGCTGCTGAAGCTGGCGGAGACCTGCCGGAAAAACGGCATCGAATACCGGGACACCCTGCCTACACCTACACCACCGACGAGCTGGACTACAACTTCAAGAAGTTCCTGCTGGGACGGAAATGGGACGCGGATATGACGGCGGAGAACCTGGCCAAACGGCTCCGCAGCGTCTATCACATTCCCGAGGATCTCACGGACCTCCAGGCCCGGCTGATCATGGGGCTCCGGTACGAGCTGGATCTGCCCGCCTGGGCCAATGCTGAGACCTATACCCTGACGGAGGACGTGTCCGCGGATCAGCTTGCCATTTTGAAGGAGCTGTCTGTCCCCGGCATGGACGTGACCACCACCACCGTCCGGGAGTATAACACCACCTATGCCGCCCATCTGCTGGGCTACGTCCGGGCCATGGACGCCGAGCAATACGAGTACTACAAGGACCTGGGCTACGCCATGGACGCCAAGGTGGGCCAGGAGGGCATGGAGCAGGGCTTTGAGGAATACCTCCACGGCACCGACGGCGTCAAGGTGGTCACCATGGCCTCCGACGGCACCATTCTGGACGAATACTGGGAGACCGAGCCCAAGAGCGGCGCCAACGTGGTCACCACCATCGACATCGGCATGCAGGAGGCGGCGGAGAAGTCCCTGGCCACTCGGATCCAGGCCTATGCCGCAGAGCAGACCGCCAACGACAAGGCCGACGGCTATGACGCCAATGCCGGGGCCGTAGTGGTCATGGACCCTCGAAACGGGGAGGTCCTGGCCGCCGCCAACTATCCCACCTACGATCCCAACGAGTATTTCACCCGTTACGACGAGCTTCTGGCGGAGAGCCCCACGCCCCTGCGGAACCGGGCCCTGCTGGACGCCAATCCCCCAGGCTCCACCTTCAAGCCCATCACCGCCGTGGCCGCCATGCGCTCCGGCGTCTCCGACGGCTACACCGTGGACGGCCAGGGCTGGTACACCTTCGAGGACGGCACCTCCCTGGGCTGCTGGGTCGTCACGGAGGGCTATGTCCACGGCGTGCTGGATATGCGGGGAGCCCTGGCCAAATCCTGCAACATCTACTTCTACACCGTGGGCATGATGACCCCCATTGACACGCTGGTTCAGACGGCTCATTCCTTTGGTATCGGCGAGGACTCCGGCGCGGAGATGTATACCAATCCCGGCCGGATGGCTTCCCCCGAGACCAAGGAGGAGGTCTACGGCGAAGGCACCCCATTCTACTACGCGGACCGGGCTACAGCCTCCATCGGTCAGAGTGTCACCGCTGTGACACCCCTCCAGCTTTGCCGCTACTACTGCGCCCTTGCCAATGGAGGGACGCTTTACAACGCCACCTTCCTTCGCCGGGCCGTCTCCTCGGATTTCCAGACCCTGGTGAAGGCCAACGACTACATCCCCGCCGGGACCAATCTGCTCACCGAGGACGAATATCAGGTGATCTATGAGGGCCTCCGGCTCTGCGTCACGGACGGCACCGGCAAAGGTTTAAAGGACTATCCCGTGGAGGTCTGCGCCAAGACCGGCACCGCCTCCCACGGCACCGGCGGCTCGGACCACGGCGTATTCTGCTGCTGGGCTCCGGCCCAGAATCCCGAGATCGTGGTTGCCGTCTACATTGAGCACGGCGCCCACGGCAGCAGCTTTGCCGGGGTGGCCCAGGACATGTTCGACTACTACTTCAACTCCCAGTATCCCACCCAGGAAATCGAGATCGAAAACCGTATGACGGAGGACTGACCGGATGGAGCCATTGGAATTTATCACCCTGTCCCCCCAGGAGACGGCCAAGCTGCTCTCCACGGGCAGCGGCGACGCGGCCCTGGTGTTTCTGTACATCCGGTCCACGGGGGATTCCCGGCTGCTCCACGCCAGGGAAGCCCTTCCCCTGTCGGATCAGGCCCTGGGCTGGGCGGAATCTCTCCTCAAGCAGCTTGGTCTGCTGGAGGTCACGCCCCAGAAGACCCGGTATGAGAAGGATCAGGCGCCGGTGTACACCGGGGAGGCCGTGGCGGCGTACGCCGCCCGGGACCCCTCCTTTGCGGGGCTCCAGGGGGAGATCAGCCGCCGTCTGGGCAGGGTTCTGACCTCCGAGGAGCTCAAAACCCTGCTGGCCATCCGGGACTATCTGAAGCTGCCCCCGGAGGTGGTGAGCATGGTGCTGACCTACTGTCTCCAAAGGACGGAATACTATAATCGCTCCCACGGGACCAACCGGAACGTGACCATCCGGGCGCTGGAAAAGGAGTGCTATACCTGGGCCAACCAGGGCATCACCACCCTGCCCCTGGCCTCGGAGTACATCAGCAAAAAGCTCTCGGACCTGGAACCGGAGTCCAGAGTCAAGCGGACGCTGGGCCTGGACCGGCCCTTGGCCGACACGGAAAAGGACTATATCCACGCCTGGCTCCAGTGGGGCTTCCAGCCGGAGGCCATCAAGGCCGCCTACGAAAAGACGGTGCTCTCCACGGGAAAGCTGGCCTGGCGGTACATGAACAAGATCCTGCTGAACTGGCACGAAAAGGGCCTGCACACCCTCCGGGAGATCCAGGGAGAGGTCAAGGCGGCGCCTGCCGACACGCCCGCCCAAAATGTCCTGGGCGAGAGCGAACGCAGCGCCATTGAAGCCCTGGCCCGCCGCCACGGCCAAAAGAAGGGAGACGCTTAACCATGGGATATGAAAAGGATGTCCTGATCCGGGCCAGAGAGCGCCATCAGGAGGCCGTGGAGCTTCACCGGCAGCAGAGCCGCCGCCAGCGGGAGGCAGTCTATGAGGCTTTGCCTGAGGTGAAATCCATCGACCATCAGCTCCGCCTGACCATGGCGGAGGTCATGGCCCAGGCCTTCCGGCAAGGCGAGGACCCCTCGGGCGCGCTGGCAGAAATCCGGGATCGGAACCTCTGTCTCCAGCGCCAGCGAGAGACCCTGCTCCGGCAGGCAGGATACGCGCCGGAGGTTCTGGACGACGGGCCGCTCTGCCGGAAGTGCGGAGACAGCGGCTATGTGGGCGAGAAAATGTGCATCTGCCTGGAAACCTACTGCCGGGAAGAGCAGCGTCGGGAGCTCACCAGTCTGATCACAGACGACGCCACCTTTGACGATTTCTCCCTGGACTGGTATCCCACCGTTCCAACGCAGCAGGGCGGTCTCTCCCCCAGGCAGATCATGGAGTGGGTCTATGAGGACTGCGTCAACTATGCCAGTCACTTCGACCCGAAAACAGCCCGGAACCTGCTTCTCATCGGAGATCCGGGACTGGGCAAGACCTTCCTCTCGGCCTGCATTGCCCGGGAGGTGGTGGACCGGGGATACAGCGTGGTCTATGACACGGCCATCCACCTGTTTTCCTGCATGGAGAAGCAGAAGTTCGGCGGGGCCACGGAGGAGGATCTGCGGACGGTGGAGCGGATGCAGCTCTGCGATCTGCTGATCCTGGACGACCTGGGCACGGAAACCCTGAGCAACTTTGTCCACTCCGCCCTGTACACCATCATCAACGACAGACTTCTGGCCAAAAAGCCCACCATCATCTCCACGAATTTCGTCATGGACCGGCTGACTCAGCGGTATATCCCCCAGATCATATCCCGGCTGGAGGGCGATTACCATACCCTGACTTTTGTGGGAAATGACATCCGGAAGCTGAAAAAGGCCCAACGAGAAAAATAAATAGATTACCTGTATCTGTTCAGTCGCTGTCATTCTGAGGAACAAAGTGACGAAGAATCTTGGCATTATTCACGATATCAGGTAAAAGATCCTTCGCTTACGCTCAGGATGAGCGACTGAACAGTTACGATTACCTGATGCAAAAGCCCCGGGCAGCTTGCGCTGTCCGGGACTTTTGTGTTCAGGCAACAGTGTTGTTGTATGCAATTCGGGGTTTATCGAGGTGAGCGACAATGCTCTTCAACTACCCTGTCATTGCGAACCAGTGACCGATGTCACTGGTGTGGCAATCTCATGAATGGTGAAACTTCTATCAGATTCCCACGCCAGTGTGCGCACTGGCTCGGAATGACAACGGTGGTCAAAACCATCCACAAATCCCAACTGTCCGCCTGCTTCACTTCATCTCATGATCCCTTCGCTTTGTGACCGTGGGCCAGTTTTCGTTGATCCGTTGGCCGCAGGGGCAGTTTCCGTCGTGGTCGTTGATGATCCCGCAGGCCTGGAGATGGGAGTATACCGTCACCGGACCCACATACTGAAATCCCCGTTTTTTCAGGTCTTTGCTGAGCTTCTCCGAAAGACCGTTGCTGACGGGCATATTCCCTCCGGCGTGACCCTGGTACAGAATGGTTTTGCCCCCGGACCAGGACCAGATGTAATCGCAGAAGCTGCCGAACTCCTCCCGGACCGCCTGGGCCCGCCGGGCATTGTGGATCACCGCCCGCACCTTACGGGGTGACCGGATCATGCCCTCGGTCTGCAAAATGCGCTCCACATCCGCCTCGTCAAAGGCCGCGATGGCGTCGTAGTCGAAATTCGCAAAGCATTGCCGGAAGATCTCCCGCTTTCTCAGCATCAGGTCCCAGCTCAGGCCGCACTGGAGGCACTCCAGGGTCAGATGCTCAAACATGCGCCGGTCGTCGTGGACGGGCACGCCCCATTCCCTGTCGTGGTAGATCCGGTTCCGTTCATTCCTGTTCGCCCAGTCGCAGTTGCCCATATTCCCGCTCCTTCCCCGTCCAGAATCCAATTTGATTATACTTTATCCCATGAATACTGTCAATTTTTCGCGGAAAAAGCCCGGGATTATCGGATATCCCGGGCTTCAGGATTTGCTTTACGCCAGACTCAGGCTGTCCATGAAAATGGCTCTTGTTATTCTACGGTATCCGGGATATCCGGTTAATTGAGACAGCGCCGGTTTCATGGTTCCAGCCAGCCCTCCCGGGCCTTCACGCCGAAATGCGCCTCCAGCAGGTGCATTTGCGCGTCGGTGATGGTGGTTTTCAGAGGCAGATGGGCGATCTTCATGTAAATCTCCGCGGCCTTTTCGGCCGTCTCAATCAGACCAAAGGTCTCGTCCAGGTCCGCCCCGGCGCCGTAGATGCCGTGCTGGGACCAGACCACAAGGCGGGCGGTCTCCATCTCTTTGGCGGTGGCGACGCCGATCTCGTTGGTGCCGCAGAGCATCCAGGGCAGCACGTTCACCCCGTCCGGGAACACCACGATGCACTCGGTGCACATCTGCCACAGGGTCCGGGTAAAGGCCCTGGAATCAAGATCGTGGACATAGGTCATGGCCAGCAGGTTCGCCGGGTGGCAGTGCATGACCACCCGGTTTTCCGGGTTGACCTTCCGCCGCGCCACATGGCTCATCATGTGGGCCGGGAACTCGGAGGTGAACTTGCCGCCGTCCGCGTAACCCCAGAGCAGCTCCGCGTTCTCGCCCCCGTCCACGATGCGGACCAGCCCCAAATTGACCTCCGGGGCATACTGCACGTTCTTAAAATACTTGCCCGTGCCCGTGACGAGAAAGTATTTCCCCTCCAGTTCGGGAGCCTTAAAGCCCGTGGAAATGGTCCGGAGGACGGTGTTGGCATCCAGATATTCCTTGACCTCCGCTTCGTCCAGAAGCAGGCTGATGTTGCCGCCGTTGCGCTCGTCCCAGCCGTGGGCGTACATATTGGTTGTGGTGCGGACCATTTCGATCAAAAAGGGCGCTTCCAGAATGTTTTTCATTGCAAATCTCCTTTCCTTATGACCTTCCCCGCCGGGGAAGGTGGCACGGCGAAGCCGTGACGGATGAGGCCTCCTTATCGGGTGATGATATCCACGGGAACGTTGAAGATTTTGGCCACCTTCAGAATCGTGTCGATATGCCGTCCGGATGCCGCGGCCATGTGGTGGGTGGGTCCTGCCTCGCTCCACTGGTTGCAGAATTCCCTCGCCCCGCAGGGGAAGCGGGTGCGCATATTGGTGTCGCCGAAGGTGAAGATGGGCCCCTCCTCGTTGACGCCCTCTGCCGCCACGAACTTGAAGTTGCCGTCCCGATCCTGGGTGATGCCCAGGTAGGTGACCGGGCCGAGATGGGGATAGAACTGGGTCAGGTAGCCGCCGCCGGTCTTGCCGTGGAACACGTCCACGATCTTCATGGTGGGCTTTTTGTAGGAGATGTCCGCGTCCCCGGAACCGGAGTGGCCGATGATGCAGATATCCTCGTCGAAGTCGATGGAGTACATCTCACTAAGCTGGCCCATGCCGGAGATGGTTTTCAGGATACTCATGGCCATACTGACCTTGATATCCCCCTCCACGGCGCAGGCAACCCCCTGCTTGATCAGCATGGAGAAGGCGGGAACCAGCATGGAATCGAGAACGCCCGCTTTCCCCTGGGCAAAGCCGTCGTAGTGGGAGGCGATGAAGGCGATCTTCTCGTCCTTCACCCACTGTTCAAAGGCGACAACATACTTCGCCATGTCCCAGACCTTTTCGATGGTCCCGCCGCCCTCGATGTCGAAGGTGTCCAGAATATCCTGGGCCTTGGCTCGAATGGCGTCCTCGTCGGTGATATCATCGGCGATGGCCCACATCTTCTCCCAGTCGAACTGTTTCGTGTACAGCCACATCCGATGATAGAGGTTCGTCTCGTCGATGTACAGGTCCATCATGCCGGGGTAGGGCCGGCCGATCTGGGCCAGGTTCGTGTCCCGGAAGCGGCGGCGCACCTGGGCGGCCTTGCACCAGTCCGCGATTTCCGCGTCCACCTGGGGGTCGCCGCCCTCGACAACGCCGGTGATCACCGCGTGGCGCTTGCCCGCCCGCTCCAGGTCGGCCACCATCTCCCCCACGGCGCCGCAGGCGTAGAGCGTGCCAAGCCAGGCGGCCGTGTCAGTGTTATCATAGTCCGGGGCTTTCTTTTTTTGCAGGTTCACCAGCACCACGGGCACGTCCAGGTCCCGGACGGCGGGCAGCATGTTGTAGGAGGTGGCGTAGGTCAGGAGCTGGAGAATTACCAGATCCACGTCCGCCGCCCGGAACTTGTCCCCGGCCTCCATGGACTGCTCCTTGGTGGTGACAATGCCGCCGTCGATCAATTCCACCGTGTCCGGGATGCGCTTCTTGAAGTCCGCGTACTGGCCCTGGAACTCCGGCACCAGGGATGGGAACTGGGGAAGGTACGCCCCCAGGGCGATGGCAAACACGCCGATCCTTGCTTTGGTTTCCACTAACATGGTTTCTCCTCCTCCATTTGTATCTTGAGATTGCCCAAGGCGGTAGCCTCGATGGGCAGCGCCACGACCTGCTTGCCGGACGCTTCTTCGGTGAGCCGGTTCAGGAACTGGTTTTTCGCCCCGCCGCCGACAATGTAGATCTTGTCGTAGTGATTGGCCGTGTTGTGCTGCAGCTCCTGGATGGCGTTCATGTAGGAAAGGGCCAGGGAACGATAGGCGCAGCGGAAGTAGTCGCCGGTGGTTTTAGGCTGGCCGGTCAGTGCCATGTCAAAGGCGGCCCTCATGCTGTCCGGGGCCAGGAACAGTCCCGCATTGGCGTCTACAGTCTCGTCGAAGGCGCTCTTCTCAGCCTCCGCCACGATCTCCGAAAAGGGCTTGTCCGGGCACAGCTCGTCCTTTAATCGGTTGATGAGCCACATGCCCATGATGTTCTTCTGGTAGCGATTGTAGCCCACGCCGCCCTCGTTGGACCAGTTGGCCAATTCACCGGCAGGGGAGGTGATGGGGTTCTCGGTCTTTACCCCCAGCAGTGACCAGGTTCCACTGGAGATATAGGGATGGTTTCCCTGCATCGGGATTCCCTCCACCGCCGAGGCCGTGTCGTGGGTGGCGCAGAGCATCACTTTGATACCCTCGTATTCTCCGATCACCGTCCCCGGCTGCCGGAGGTCCGGGAACAGATGCTCGGGGAGTCCCAGCTTGTTTACGATCTCCAGGTCAAAGGTCCCGGTTTCGGCGTTTACCATTCCGGTGGTGGTCGCGTTGGTGTACTCCTTGGCCTTAACGCCCGTCAGCTTGTACATGAGATATTCCGGCACCATGAGAAAGTCCGTGACGCCCTCCAGCCGCCCCTTTTCCAGGTCGTCGCAGAGCTGATACAGGGTGTTGAAGCTCTGGAACTGGCAGCCGGTGCGGCGATATAGCTCCGAGAAGGGCAGGATCTCATGGACCCGCTCCACAATACTGTCAGTTCGATGATCACGGTAGGCATAGCAGGGCAGGACTTCTTCCTCGCCCTTCAAAAGAACATAATCACAGCCCCAGGTGTCAATGGAAAGGCTTTCAATGTCCGGAAACTGCTTCTTCGCCTCGGCAATGCCCTGCTTCACATGGCCAAGCAGGCTTTCCACATCCCAGGTCAGATGACCGTTCAGATTTGTCACCCCGTTGGGGAACCGGTAGACCTCCTTCGTCTTTATTTCGCCGTCCTCCCGCCAGCCCACAATGTGCCGGCCGGAGGAGGCGCCGATATCTACGGCAAGATAGTATTTCATACGCACCTCCTGATTCAATCTCTTATGCTTCCGGAATTTTTACCGTGTATTCCCGAATATTCAGGCTGTAAAGGGACCAGAAATAGTCCGTTCTGTAGTCGGAAAGGGTCCCCTGGGGTACAAAAATCATGGCGTTTGTTCCAGTCAGAAGGCCCTGTCCCACCCGGCAGGCAGACGGCGTCTCCTGCGCCAGCACGATTCGCTCCAGTGCATCGCAATCGGCAAACGCGCCGTCCGCAATGGTCTGGATATTCTGCTGGATCACCACCGTTCTCAGGCTTCGGCCAGCGGAAAACGCCCCTTCCCCGATGCTGCGCACCGGCATTCCGTCCCGGACCGTGGGCATGGTCAGGGTTTCCCGATCCATGCCCTGCTCCGTCAGGCCGGTGATGCTCCAGGCACCGTCCCGTTCCTCGTACAGGAAACAATCGCAGTCCCTGTCATCCCCCTGCCATAGGGCCTCTTCCGCCATGTCCGGCATGGGTGGAACGGGGATCTCCGTGGGGCTGCTGTCCCCCAGCATGGCCTTGACCGCATCCACCAGGACCCGGGTATAGACCTGCTTTCCGCTGTTGTTCAAGTGGAAATTCGTGTCATAGAACCATTCCGCCGGGAGCAGGCTGTCCCTGGGGTTTCCAATGACCGGGATGGTCAGCCTGGAAGTCAGCGTATCATAGAAATCCTCCGCCGCGGCGTCGCCGGAAACGGCCTGAAGGTTCATGGGACCGAAGGCATACCAGAGCTCCCCGCCCCTTTGCCGGACGGTCTCCGCATAGTCGTTCACACGCTCCACAAAGGCTTCGCTGAGCACCGCTTCCTCGAACAAAATCGGCGTATTCGCGTCAAAGCCCCCCGGCATGACATTCCCCTTGCAGAGAGGCGAATCCACGTCGCCGTGATCGTTGAAGGACGTCCGGGCGTAGACGCCCTGAGGCTCAGGGGGCGTCCCGTGCAGCACACAGGAAAACTTCTGTCCGGCGAAGGCCGGAAGCTGCCCCAGCAGCTTCCCCCATTTCTCAGGGGGCAGGTCCTTCAGCAGGCTGAACCGCCCATCCAGGCCCTGCCACATGACCGAGGCGTCGAAATAGCCCGACAGGGTCTGAGCCTGCTGCTCCGGAATCAGGATCACAATGTCGCCGGGCCGGATCCGGTCCTCCGACAGGTCCAGCATGACGGTGGTGCCCAGGGCGGCGTACATGCCGAAGTTCACCACGGAAAGCCCAGGCAGCTCCCGCTCCAGCTGGGCCCGGAGCTCCGCAATGATCCGTTCGGTCCGCAGGGCGACGCCCTCGGTGGACAGGTGGTTGTCGGTGCCGTAGAGATACACGCCGCTGACCAAGGAATCCTCGATCTCCGAGATCACCGGCACGCAAAGCTCCTCCCGCAGGTGGGCGTCCAGCGCCGCCCGGGCCTCGGGGGTGCTGTCCTCGGAGACGGCCAGGCGGTTCCGGGGCGCATAGGTGAAATACACCCGGACGCCCTGCTCGAGAAACGTCTCATATACCCGGTTCAGGGGTTCGATAAACTGCTTTGTGGGGACGGCCTCCGGGACGTACCTTACTGGAAGCCCATAGACGGGGGCGTCATCGTCGGCATTGGGCCGGTAGAGGATATAGTCGCCGTATTCGTTGTAGCTGGGACTGACCGCCGGATTTCCGTCCTCGTCAAAGTCCGCCGGGGACAGCTCCCAGGACCGCGGCTCCATGCCCTCTTTGGAGACGAGATAGTCATGGAAGGGCGTGAAGATCTGCCCGTAGTTCCGGAGGTCCAGCATGGCCACCGCGTCATAGTTCCCCTCCGCCATGCTCCAGAAGGGTGCATCCAGATTATTGCCTGTGCAGAACTGCCGCTGGGCCGCGTCGAACTCCGGGGAATGGAGCAGAATGTCCCCTGCCCCCATGCAGCTCCGGATGATCTCCAGCTGCGGCAGGGCATTCGTGTAGGCGAACACGCCCATATTGACCACGTCGTAGTCCGGGAAGGCCTCGTCGATCCCGGCGCTGTCGTAGCCGAAGCGGGCGGAGGAGCCGCATGTTTTCTTCATCCGTACGGCTGCCCAGCCCTATGGAAATGCCGGAACCGTCGGGCATGGTGTTCCAGCCCGTCAGCGTATACCCTTCCCGGGAAAAGAGCTTCGTTCCCAGGGCGGTATTCTGCCGGAGATGGGTGGGATTCACGGGGATCTCAACCGGTTCCTCCCCGCCGCCGTCCCGCCGGTCGCCGCCGTTGGCAAAATAGGTGAAAACAAGGTCGCTTTTCCGGGCCGTCAGTCTGACCCGCTCGGTGTAGCGCTCATGGGGCAGGATCAGGGTCACGCCCTCGGGCTGACGAAGCACGGCCGCGTCCTCGTAATCGCAGCCGGCAATGGTATAGCCCGCCTCGGGATGGATCAAAAAGGAGAGCTCGCCGCCTCTCGGGGCTTCCAAAACATACGCCTCCGCGGAGAAGCCGGTCCCCTCCTCCAGCACCACCCGGCACATGGCCGGACCGGCGGGCCGTCAGGCACAAAAGGAGAGACAGCGCCGGAAAAAGCATTCGTTTCATGGCTGTCCCTCCTTCGGGTCTGCGGGTACACACGCCCACCCCACTATATCAGGGGGTGGGCGTGTGTGTCAATCCTATACTACGCCTTCACTTTCGTGATGTCAAAGAACGCGCTGATGATGCTGACCACCGCGGAGAGCAGGCAGCCTGCAATGGCGACGATGCAGGAGGTGGTGTCGGCCATATTGGCGGCGCTGTTTTCAAAGGTGAATACAGCGGCCAGATTGTTGATTCGGACGTTCAACAGCATCACAAGGCCCACTGTCAGCAGCACGGCGGCGCAGACTGGCAGAAGGTCGCCGATCAGGGGCGTGCCCTTGAAGCCGATCACGATACGAACCAGCGTGACCGCCACAGCCAGGATCAGGCACAGCAGCACAGTGGAGCTGACGCCCATTTTGGCATAGTAGTTGGTGCCGGTGTTTACCAGATACGCGATGATACCGACGAGGGCCAGAATCACGGACAGGCACGAGATATAAAGGCCCACAGATTTCTTTCTGGTCATAGTGTCAAACCCTCCTTAATTCTCTTTTTTGCGGGCTCTGAAGTACATGACAATGTTCAGCAGGGTCAGCAGCGCCAGGGTCCAGTAGGGATAGTAGCCGGAGACAGCGGCCATGGTGCTCTCGCCGGTGTTGCAGGACATGGTGACGCCGTTGAGCACGGCCTCCTTCAGGGTCACGTAGCGGGGATCCAGGTGCCCGCCCAGTCGGCGCGGCTGAGGTATGTGGCCGTGCCGGGCAGCCAGTAGTTGACGTCCATGTCGGCCAGTTGATTTTCCACGTTGGTGCCGTTCTTGGTCTGGGCAAAGGTGGTGGTGTCCATGGCGCTGAGCTCCCAGGTCTGGACGTTGGCGGCGTCGCCCTCGGTTTCGGCGCCCTGGGCGGCCAGCACGTTGTTGACGGCCTCATGGGCGTTGCCCACGGTGAAGAAATAGGTGCCGTCGTCGAGGATGTAGTTGCCGGTGGTGCCGGCAGCGTTGGAGGCGGTGGAGTCCCAGGAGGCCATATAGGTGAGATCCGCGGTGATGGTCACGGTCTCGGAGGCTCCGGGGGCGATCTCGCCGGTCTTGGCGAAGTCCAGAAGCTGGATGGCGGACTTCTCCACGCCGTGCTCCTTGTCGTAGTCGGTGTAGGGTACGAACACATAGAGCTGCACCGCGTCCTTGCCGGCCACGTCGCCGGTGTTTGTGACGGTGACCGTGGCGGTGGCAGTCTTGGAGGCCAGATCCACGTTCACGCTGTCGATCTTCTGTTCAAATGTGGTGTAGGAGAGGCCGTAGCCGAAGGGATAGGTGACCTCGCTATCGTAGTTCCAGGCGCCGGAGACGGAGCCCACGTCGGAGTCCGCGTTGCCCTGACCGAGAACGGTATCGGCGTAGCGGGTCTCATAGTACTTGTAGCCGGTGTAGATGCCCTCAGCCTCCACAATGGCGGAGTTGATGTTGATATCCGGCTGGGCGTTGGCCCACATGAGGAAGCCATAGTTCTGGGCGGCGGGAGACAGCTCGTTCTTCACCGCGTAGGTGTCGGACAGGTGGCCGGAGGGGTTCACGGTTCCGTCGAGGATGTCGCAGACGCCGTAGAAGCCATAGCCGCCGGGGAGGCCGATCTGCAGCATGGCGTCGATGCCCTCGTTGTCCTGGAGCTCCTGGACCTCCATGGCGGAGGCGTTGTTCAGCAGCACGATGACCTTGCCGCCGTTCTTTTCCTTCTGCCCAATGGCGGAGGCAATTAGCTGCCGCTCGTCGTCGGAGAGGCCCAGGGGATCGGTCTGGCCGAGGCTCTGGGCCGGGTCCACGCCCGCCTGGCCGGGGGTGTAGTTGGCGTTCTCGGAGCCGGCCCGGGCGATGGTGACGATCATGACGTTGTAGTCGTTCATGGTCTCCATCCAGCTGGGGTTCGCGCTGTCCATGGCGGACTGAGAGGGCTCCTTGCTGGTGAACACGCTGCCGTCGGAGTTGGCCGGCGCGGTGATGGTGTCATAGGTTATGGTGCCGCCCCAGCTCTGGACCTCGGTCTGATAGGTGGGCAGCAGATCGGCATAGATCTGCTCCAGGGCGGTGTTGTAGCTGAAGCCCCGGGCGGACAGGGCCTGGACAAAGTCCACGGTATCCGCCTGGGTGCCCATAGCCGGGGTCAGGCTGGAGCCCAGGGCCTTGATGACGAAGGAAATGGTCACAACAATAAAGCTGTGGGGATTGATCATGCCGATGACGCCGCCGATGACAGCCAAAATCGCGCCGGACAGGATGGCCTTGCCCTTGCTGCCCAGGATGTTGGCAAGCGGCAGTGCGATGACCATGCCGATGGCGGTGGGAATCGCGCCGATGATGGCGAGCGTACCCTGGAGCTGTCCGCCGTAGGCAACGGTGTAGTTGCCCATGGAGTCGGCAAACATGGCGGTGCAGAAGTAGTTCTGAGATACGTTCTTGATCATGCCGCCGAACTGGTACAGGAAGAAGAACACCATCATGATGACCCAGTAGCGGTCATGGAGGCAAATCTTCGCCTGCTCGCCGATGGG
>CAJOHR010000063.1 GCA_905234425.1 uncultured Oscillospiraceae bacterium
TTTCATGGCAAGCAAGATCACTATGTCTGTGCGCAATACAAGAGTGGCCGTGGGGATTGCTCCGCCCACTACATCCGGGAGGACGTACTCCGAGAAATCACGCTGGAACGGATTCAGGTGGTCAATGCCTACGTCCGGGAAGATGTGGAGCATTTCCGGGAGGAATGGCTCAACTGCCGGAGGAAGGATCAGGAGCAGAGCATCCGGGATGGGCAGAAGCGCTTGAAGCAGGCAAAGAAGCGGTTGAATGATCTGGATCGGCTGATTCAGCGGCTCTATGAGGATCAAGTGCTCGGTAATCTCAGTATGGAACGCTACAAGAAGATGTCCGCCGGATATGAAGCGGAGCAGGAGCAGCTTCGGCTGGAGATTGCCGATCTGGAAGGATGGGTCAATCAGCAGCAGGAGATGAACGACAATCTGGACAGCTTTATCGCTCTGGTGAACAAGTATGTGGACGTAACCGAACTGAATCAGACGATTGTGAACGAGTATATTCGCAAGATCATCGTGCATGCCCCTGATAAATCCAGCGGCCATCGTATGCAGACGATGGAAATCGTATGGAACTTCCTGGAGGAAGTCGGGATTCCTTCTCTACCCACCATTTTGAACATTCAAAGAACCCTGAAAGCGCAGAAAACGGCGTGACCATTGCGGTCACACCGTATCTGCGGGTAAACGGTGAAATAGTTCCTTATCACCGTTTACCCTTGGCAAAAAGACTTTTTTGACAAGCTGGAGCGGCCTGCGGTCCCGGACCGCGAGTCGCTGATTGCTGCTTCCGGCAGCGGATTTGTTTAGAAAAAGTTCATATAATTTCGGCAATTAAATTGTGCAAATTGACACTTGTGGAAATACATGCATTGGGCTATTATATATTAGCACTCAGAGAATCGGAGTGCTAAAACGTGTAAAAAACAGGCGGCAGGCCCGCCGATACATTAAAGGAGGAACCCCATATGAAACTCGTACCCCTGTCTGACCGGGTCATCGTCAAGATGGTGGAGGTGGAATCCTGGCCTCCAGCGCCAAGGAAAAGCCCTCCGTGGCGGAAATCGTGGCCGTGGGCCCCGGCGGTATGGTGGACGGCAATGAGGTGGAGATGACGGTCAAGGAAGGCCAGAAGGTCATCATCGCCAAGTATGCCGGCACGGAAGTGAAGCTCAACAAGGAAGAATACACCATCGTGCGCCAGAGTGACATTCTGGCCGTCGTAGAATAAGGAGGCAATCAGTCATGGCAAAGCAGATTATTTTCGGGGAGGACGCCCGTAAGAAGCTCCAGTCCGGCATCGACCAGCTGGCCAACACCGTGAAGGTCACCCTGGGTCCCAAGGGCCGCAATGTGGTCCTGGACAAGAAGTACGGCAATCCCCTCATCACCAATGACGGCGTGACCATCGCCAAGGACATCGAGCTGGACGACCCCTTTGAGAACATGGGCGCTTCCCTGGTCCGCGAGGTTGCCACCAAGACCAACGACGTGGCTGGTGACGGCACCACCACCGCCACGGTCCTGGCCCAGGCCATTGTCAACGAGGGCATCAAGAACGTGACTGCCGGCGCCAACCCCATGGTCATGCGGAAGGGCATTTCCAAGGCTGTGGCCGCCGCCGTGGAGTCCATTAAGGGAAGCTCCCAGCTGGTCAGCGGCTCCAAGGACATCGCCCGGGTCGGCACCGTCTCCTCCGGGGACGAGACCATCGGCGCCCTGATCGCCGAAGCCATGGAGAAAGTCACCTCCAACGGCGTCATCACCATCGAGGAGGGCAAGACTGCCGAGACCCAGCTGGAGGTGGTCGAGGGCATGCAGTTTGACCGGGGCTATATCTCCCCCTACATGGCTACCGATTCCGAGACCATGGAGTGCGTCATGGACGACGCCCTGCTGCTTATCACCGACAAGAAGATCTCCGTGATCCAGGATTTGCTGCCCATTCTGGAGCAGGTCATGAAGGCCGGCCAGAAGCTGGTCATCATCGCTGAGGATGTGGAGGGCGAGGCCCTGACCACCCTGCTGCTCAACAAGATCCGCGGCGTGCTGAACGTGGCCTGCGTCAAGGCCCCCGGCTACGGCGACCGCCGGAAGGAGATGCTCCGGGATATCGCCATCCTCACCGGCGGCGAGGTCATCTCCTCCGATCTGGACATGGATCTCAAGGACGTTGACATGTCTCAGCTGGGCCAGGCCCATCAGGTCCGGATCTCCAAGGACGACACCACCATCGTGGACGGCGCCGGTTCCTCCGAGGCCATCCAGGCCCGCATCGCCGAGATCCGCGGCCTCATCGAGAACACCGAGAGCGAGTACGACAAGGAGAAGTACACCGAGCGCATGGCCAAGCTGGCCGGCGGCGTGGCCGTCATCAAGGTCGGCGCCCAGACCGAGACTGAGATGAAGGAGATCAAGCTCCGCATCGAGGACGCCCTGAACGCCACCCGCGCTGCGGTGGAGGAGGGCATCGTCTCCGGCGGCGGCACGGCTTACGTCAACGCCATCCCCGCCGTGGAGGCTCTGGTGGAGTCCCTGACCGGCGACGAGAAGACCGGCGCGGCCATCGTGGCCAAGGCTCTGGAGGCCCCTGTCCGCCAGATCGCCGGGAACGCCGGCGTGGACGGCAGCGTGGTCTTCGACCGGATCCGGAACAGCGGAAAGACCGGCTACGGCTACAACGCCTATTCCGACGAGTACTGCGACATGATCGAAAGCGGCATCGTGGACCCCACCAAGGTCACCCGTTCCGCTCTGGAGAACGCCGCCTCCGTGGCCGCCTGTGTGCTGACCACCGAGAGCCTTGTCACCGACAAGCCCGATCCCGCCCAGGATGCGGCTGTTGCCGCCGCCCAGGCCCAGGCTGCCGCCGGACAGGGAATGTATTAATCAGGAATCAGTGAGAGCGAATGGGTAACGAAACGCCGCGGGAAACCGCGGCGTTTCTGATACTGTCAAAGATACAGTACAGCCTGCCGCAACTGAGCAGCAGGGGGAAGAGTGAAGGGGGGCAAGGCCCGCCCTTCGCGTTCAATCAAAGGATTTTTGAACGATTCCCCGTTCAAAAATCCGCACACAGCTTATCGACATGGATTTGTCGATAAGCTGACGCCGCGGGAAACCGCGGCGTTTCTTCGTTGCAATTCCCTCGGAGAAGGTCTATAATACTGATCTCCGATAAAATAATTTTTTCGGTCACGGCTGATAGCCGTGGCCTGCAAACCAAAGGTTTGCAGGATCAGGTATTGCACGGCTTCTCCGACCGCACAGGATGTGCGGTCGCCATGGGCAATTGCCCATGGCAATAAAAACATGTTTATGTTTTTATTGGAGAATAGTATAATGGACGAAACAGAAAGAAGGGGGATCCCGTGTCCAAGGCAGCCAAAGTCAATGATTTTTCCCAGGGGTCCGTCCGGACGGCGATCCTGAAAATGGCGGGGCCCATCACCCTGGCCCAGCTTGTGAGCATCCTCTACAACATCGTGGATCGGATGTACATCGGCCATATCCGGGGCGCCGGGACCCTGGCCCTCACAGGTCTGGGACTCTGCCTGCCGGTGATCTCCGTGGTCATGGCCTTCGCACGGCTGGGAGGCATGGGCGGCGGGTCCCTCTGCGCCATTGAGCGGGGCAAGGGGGAGCTGGAGGCCGCGGGGAAAATCATGGGCACCTCCTTTACCCTCCTTATGATCTTTGCCGCTGTTCTTACATTGGCGGGAGAACTCTTTCTCCGACCCATCCTCTACGCCTTCGGAGCCAGCGAAGAAACCATCGGCTATGCTGTCAGCTACGGCCGGATCTATCTGGCGGGCAGTGTGTTCGTCCTCATCACCCTGGGCATGAACTCCTTTATCAACGCCCAGGGTTTTGCCGGGGTGGGCATGATGACCACGCTTCTGGGGGCCGCGGCCAACATCATTCTGGACCCGATCATGATCTTTGTTTTTGGCTGGGGTGTCCGGGGAGCGGCACTGGCCACGGTGATCTCCCAGGCCCTGTCCGCCATCTGGGTCCTTCGATTTTTGACCGGGAAAAAGGCCATTCTGCGGCTCCAGATCCGCCAGCTTGGTCTGGACATGGCCTGGATGCCGAAAATCCTGGCCCTGGGCTTCTCCGGGTTTGTCATGGCCGTGACCAACTCCGTGGTCCAGGTGGCCTGCAATTCGGTGCTGGCAGCTTACGGCGGGGACCTGTACGTGGGGGTCATGACGGTGATCAACTCCATCCGGGAGGTGGCCACCATGCCGGTTCAGGGCATTTCCGGCGGCGCGGAACCCGTGCTGGGCTTCAATTACGGTGCGGGAAAGCAGGGCCGGGTTCGCCGGGGCATCGCCTTTTTGTCCCTGGCCTCAGTGGTCTATTCCGCTCTGGTCTGGCTCATGATCCGGCTGATCCCCGGAGCCCTGATCCGGGTGTTCAACAGCGACCCGGCATTGATCGCCGCCGGGACGCCGGCCCTTCATCTGTATTTTGCCGCCTTCTTTATGATGGCGCTCCAGTTCGCCGGTCAAAGCTCCTTTGTGGCCCTGGGAAAGAGCCGGCAGGCCATTTTCTTCTCCATTTTCCGGAAGGTCATCATCGTCACGCCTCTGACCCTGCTGCTGCCGGGGATCGGCGGCATGGGTGTGGACGGTGTATTCTGGGCCGAGGCCATCTCCAACGTGATGGGCGGTCTGGCCTGCTTCGGGACCATGTATTTTACCATCTACCGGCGATTGGACCGGGAAGCGTGAGGAAGTCGAAAGGAAGGACCACCTAAAGTGAAGCACCTGTTTCTTGTGAATCCCGCGGCGGGAAAGACTGACCGATCCGATGAGGCCGCCGCCGCTGCGAAAGCGCTGTGTGACTCCCTGGGGGAACTCTGGGAGCTCAAACGCTCCGAGGGACCCGGCCACATCACGGAGCTGGCCCGTCAGGCGGGGCAGACCGGGGAGGAGACAAAGGTCTATGCCTGCGGCGGCGACGGCACCCTGAACGAGGCGGCGGAAGGGACTTTGGGCTATGAGAATCTCTCCCTGACCCATGTGCCTCTGGGCTCCGGCAACGACTTCATCAAGCAGTTTTCCGACCCGAAGCGGTTTTTTGCGATGTCCAATTTCGCGGAAACGGAGGAAAAGGCCATCGACCTGATCCAGGCAGGGCCCAGGATCTCCGTTAACATCTGTTCCATGGGCTTTGACGCCAGGATCGGCACGGCCATCGACGCCTTCCGCAGGAATCCGCTGCTCTCCGGGGAGCGGGCCTACCACGCCAGCGTGGTGGTGAATCTCCTGAAGGGCGTATCGAAGCCCTGCAGGGTGGAGCTGGAGGACGGCACGGTTTTGGAAAAGGACATGACACTGGTCTGCGTCTGCAACGGGAGCTGGTACGGCGGGAGCTACCATCCCGTGCCTGAGGCGAACATAACCGACGGGCTTTTGGAGGTGCTGGTGGTGAAGCACGTCTCCCGGCTCACCGTGGCCAAGGTCATCGGGGCCTATCAGAAGGGCCGCTATGCAGACTTCCCGGAGCTGATCTCCCATTACCAGGTGAGGTCTCTGCGGATTGTTACACCGGAGGAAGAGCCGGTGAACCTGGACGGGGAGCTCATGCTCTCCAGGGACCTCAGTCTCCGGGTCCTGCCCCATGCCCTGCGCTTCTTCGCCCCCAAAGGGGCTTGGTAAATCCAAAAAGGAACGGGACGCCGCACCGCGGCGTCCCGAAATTGTTATGTCCTTGGGTCCCGGTAGAAAGCGCCCGGGGTGGTGTTTTCGTATTTCCGAAAGGCCCGGTTCATGGTCAGGGCGCTGGTGTAGCCCACCTGGGACAGCGTGTCCTTCACGGTGACGCCCTGCCCCAAAAGCTCCTTGGCCAGGGCGATGCGCTTCTGGTGGATATACTCCAGAGGCCGGATGTTCCGGTATTTTTTCAGCATCCGGCTTAAATACACCGGGTTGATGTTCACCGCGTCGGCCACCCCGGCCACGTTGAGATTTTGATCGGTGATGTTGCTGTCCATGTAGTCCACCGCCCGCTGGACCCAGGCAGGCTCCTGCTCCTCCTGCTGCTGCCGGGCGATGATGGCGTCGAAGATGGCGTCCAGCTCCTTGGAAATGTCCTGGAGGGACCCGGCGTGGACGATCCGGGGACCGGCCTGGAGCTCCACCAGGAATTCCGGGGAGAACTCCTCCTCCAGGGAGTCGAAGACGTGGAGAATGTCGTTGATGATGCCGTAGGCCCGGATCATGTAGACCTGGACCGTGGGCCGTGCGTGGCCGAATTCCGCGTCCAGCATCCGATGGACCAGGGCGCGGGCCGCCTCGTAGTCTCCGCTCTGGATGTAGCTGCCCAGGGCCCGCTCGAAGGAGAAGTGCTCCACACGCTCCTTGGGCAAATGGCTCTCAGTCTGGTGATCGTACCGGATCACCGGGGACTCGTCTCCGGCCATGGCCCGGTATTCCAGGAGGGCTCTTGCCTCGGTGAGCGCCTGGGGAATGGATGTATAGCCGTCGTGCGCTCCCGACAGGGAAAAGCGGACGGTGGTGTCGTAGTGCTTTTCAAAAAGCTCCGCCGCCTGCATGGCCGCCTGGACCACGGACTCCATGGCGGCGGCTCCCGGCTCCTTCAGATTCAGGAGGGCGGCCAGATCTCCACGGATCACGAAGAGCTGGCAGTCGTTTTTCACCCGAATCAGGTCCTCCAGCACGTTCCGGATCAGGAAGCGGACATATCGCAGATGCTCCTGGTTGTTGGGTGTGTCGGACCCGGTCTGGAAGGGCTCGTCGGAGACCACCTCAATGGCCATGACCGCGAACCGCTCCGTGGAAAAGTCCATGCCCAGACGCTGGCAGCGCTCGGAAAACTCCTCCCGGGAGAGCCGGTTGTTGCCCACCAGATCGGACAGGAATTCCTCTCGGGTCAGCTCCTCCAGGGCTCTGGTCTGCCGGGACAGGGCGTCCTTCAGCGCCTGATTTTCCCGGCGCAGGGCCTCCAGCTCCTGCTGCAAATTCTCAGACAAGGCGACTCCCTCCTTGCGGTTTGACGGATCGTTTGTTTATGCCGGCTCCTGTTCCTTTTCCAGCAGCAGGCGGCGGGTCTTCCACCGGCCGGAGTAGTAATAGGCCCCGGCCATAATGGTGGTGACGAAGCCTGCCAGGGCGTTGCCCAGCCAGTAGCCGGGCAGACCCAGAAAGTGGCCCAGGAGAATGCACAGCCCGATCCTGGCCACCACGCCGTCGGCGATGGAGATGACAAGTCCCAGCATGGCGTGGCCCACGCCGTCGATGACGGTGTAGGGGGCGGTCATGGTGGCCATGGACAGGACCCAGACCACGCCCACCCGCAGGTAAAGCGGGGACATGTCGATCACGTCGGGATCGGCGCTGAACAGCCGGAAGATCTGCCTCGGCAGCAGCAGATAGGCGGCGGCCACGATCACGAAGGAGATCATGCAAACGGCGGTGCAGGCCCGATAGACCTGCTTCACCCGGTCCAGCTTCCTTGCGCCGAAGCATTGGCCCATCATGGTGGCGCCCGCCATGGCCACAGCGCCGATGACGATGTTCACCACGGAGTTGAGCTTGTTGCCGATGGAATCCACCGCGGAGGCCACCACGCCGTACTTGTTCACCTGGGCGTTGACGAACATCATGGAACAGGTGATCATGAGCATCTGGGCGATATAGGGGATGCCCACCTTCACAATGGGCTTTAAATGCTCCGGACTGGGCTTGAAGCTGCGGAGCTTGAAGTCAAAGCCGAACTGCTCCCGGTTCCGGTAGAGATAGACGATGGCGATCACAAAGCTGATGCCCTGGGCAATGACCGTGGCCAGGGCCGCGCCGGCGGCGGACATGTGAAGTCCCGCCACGAAAACCAGATCCAGCACCAGATTCACAACAGAGGCTACGGCGATAAAAATGGTGGGCAGCTTGCTTTCGCCCATGCCCCGGAGGATGGCGCAGACCGCGTTGTAGCCGAAGATGAAGAGCATGCCGCAGCTGCAGATGATGGTGTAGGCGGTGGCGTCGGGAAGGGCCTCCGCCGGGGTGTTCATGAGCCCGAGAAGCAGGGGACAGCCCACGATGCCCAGAAGGCCGATGACCACGGCGCCGATCAGCTCCAGGGTGAAAAGGGTGCCGATGGTGGGCTGGAGGTCCTTGTCTTTCGCGCCCACCTGCTGGCTCAGAAGCACCTGGGCGCCCACGCCGAAGCCCATGCCGAAGGCCAGCATGACGAACATGATCTGACCGCCGATGCCCACGGCGGAAAGGCCGCCGGAGCCCACGAACTGACCCACCACCACCATGTCCACCATGGAGTAGACCGCCTGGAGGGCGTTGGCCAGGGCCACGGGACCGGCGAAGGCAGCCAGCTGCTTTAAAACCGGACCTTCGGTCATATCCTTTGCGATTTCCTTGTTCTTGCGCATAGTATTTCCTTTCAATATGCCGGATATGGCGTGTTTTTGCATGATGCACCTTCTGAAAAGGCAGACACCGTATTATAGCGTATTTTGATTCCAATATCAAGGCGGTGAGGCGGCCGCCGCCGGGGATTCAGGCTTCACCCGGGCCCGCGGCAAAGGACTGATACTTCCGGATAAAGACCTCGCAGGCCTTCAGAGGGTCCTCGCCGCTGACGAGCCGCATGGTCAGCCTGGGCACATCGCCCGCCGAGAACACCACCCGCTTTTTGAGCTGGGGATCGGCGATGATTCCGCTGACGGCGGCCAGGTCGATGGTCCGGAAGGTCAGAACCAGGCTGTTTCCCTTCTGGGCGATCTCTTTGAGACCGATAGCCGAGGCCCGGACCCGCATCAGGGCCACGTTAATCAGGGCCACCACGGGCCTGGGCGGCTCTCCGTACCGGTCAATGAGCTCGTCCATGACGTCGTCGGCGTCGGACTCGGAGCGGATGCCGGCGATGCGGCGGTAGAGCTCCATCCGTCCCTCTCCGGAGAGGACATAGCTTTCCGGGATGTTGGCGGAGATGCTGATGTCGGCGGAGCAGCTCAGATCCTCCGGCGGCGCTTCGCCCTTTTCCTCCAGCACGGCCTCCTCCAGAAGCTTTAAGTACATGTCGTAGCCCACGGAGATCATATGGCCGGACTGCTCCGCCCCCAGCAGATTGCCTGCGCCCCGGATCTCCAGGTCCCGCATGGCGATCTTGAAGCCGGAGCCGAACTCGGCGAATTCCCGGATGGCGCTCATGCGCTTCTCTGCCACCTCCGTCAGGACCTTGCCCCGGCGGTAGGTCAGATAGGCGTAGGCGTGGCGGTTGGACCGGCCCACCCGGCCCCGGAGCTGATGGAGCTGGCTCAGGCCCAGCCTGTCCGCGTCCTCGATGATGAGGGTGTTCACGTTGGGGATGTCGATGCCCGTCTCGATGATGGTGGTGCAGACCAGGACCTGGAGCTCTCCGTCGGACATCTGCTGCATGATGTCGGAAAGGCTCTCCTCGTCCATTTTGCCGTGGCCCACGCCGATGGACACCTCCGGCAGCCGGGCGGCAGTCTGGTGGATGGAGTCCACCCGGTTGTGAAGATAGTAGACCTGTCCGCCCCGGCCCACCTCCCGGCGGATGGCGTCGGCCAGGACCCCGTAGTCGTGCTCGATGACATAGGTCTGGACCGGGTACCGGTCGCCCGGGGGCTCCTCGATGGTGGACATGTCCCGGAGGCCGCTGAGGGCCATGTTCAGGGTTCTGGGAATGGGGGTGGCGGACAGGGTCAGCACGTCCACGCCCTGAGAAAGCTCCTTGAGCCGCTCCTTGTGGCTGACGCCGAAGCGCTGCTCCTCGTCCACGATTAAAAGCCCCAGATCCTTGAATTCCACGTTTTTCTGGAGCAGCTTGTGGGTGCCCACCACCAGATCCAGCGTCCCGGCGGCCATGGCGGATAGGGTCCGCTTCTGCTCCCTGGCCGTGCGGAACCGGGAGAGCACGTCGATATTCACCGGGAAGCTGGAAAACCGGTTCAGGGCCGTCACATAGTGCTGCTGGGCCAGGACCGTGGTGGGTACCAGGATAGCGCACTGCTTCCCGTCGAGAATGCACTTCATGGCCGCCCGGAGAGCTACCTCCGTCTTGCCGAAGCCCACGTCGCCGCAGAGCAGCCGGTCCATGGGGGTCGGGGACTCCATGTCTGCCTTGATCTCGTCCACACACCGGAGCTGATCGTCCGTCTCCTCGTAGGGGAAGCTGTCCTCAAACTCCCGCTGCCAGGGGGAATCCCCGGCGAAGGCGTAGCCTGGGAGCCGCTTCCGCTGGGCGTAAAGCTGGATCAGTCCCTCCGCCAGCTCCTTGGCGGCGGCCTTGGCCTTTTTCTTGGTCTTTTCCCACCGGTCGCCGCCGAGACGGTCCAGCCGGACGGCGGTATCCTCTCCGGCGCCGATGTACTTGGACACCAGGTCCAGCTGGGTGGCGGGGACGTACAATACGTCCGTGCCCTGGTAGGCGATCTTGATGTAGTCCTTGACGATGCCGTCCAGGGTGATCTGCTCCACGCCGCAGAACCGGCCGATGCCGTGGGACTCGTGGACCACCAGATCCCCGGCGGTCAGGTCCGTGAAGGAGGAGAGCTTTTGGCGGTTGGTGGAGGAAGCCTTCCGGCGCCGCTTCCGCTTCTGAGGCTGGGCGGAGAGCTGGCCCTCGGTCAGAATGGCCAGCTTGAGGCCCGGATATTCCATGCCCGCGGCCAGGGAGCCTTCGGTCAGGAGGATCTGTCCCGGCTGGGGCAGGGTGGTCAGAGGGAAGGCCAGATAGCCCTTGACGCCCCGGGCCTCCATGGATTCCAGCAGCAGCTCGCCCCGATGGCGGGTGCCGCAGAGGACCAGGGTGCCGAAGCCCGTTTGGGCGTAGTGCTCCATGTCCCCCACAGCCGTGTCCAGGGAGCCTCCGTAGGAGGGAAGCTGCTTCACGGTGACGCTGAGCAGCTGCCTGGGGGGCAGCTCCTCGGGATAAGCGGCGGAGAGGAAATTGTCCATATAGATGACGCTCCGGCCGGACAGCCGGCGGCACAGATCCCCGTATTCCTCGTAAAAGGCGCAGAGCTCTCCGGCCAGGGTGCCGCTGGAGAGCAGCGCATCCAGGCTCTGGCCCAGCGCCTCCTGGAACTGCCGGAACTGGCGTTCCAGGGCGATCCGGTCCGAGAACACCACCACCGTCTCCGGGGGAAGATAGTCTGTCAGGGTTTCCCCCTGGGGATAGATCAGGTCCATGTAACGGTCCGCGGAGAAGAAGGTCCCGTTTTCCAGGGACTCCTGGTCCCGGGCCAGGGTTTTCAGCAGATTTTCGTTGGGATGCTTCCGGCGCTTCTGGCGGGCCGCCAGGGCGCTGAGATCCGCCGCCAGCCCGTCGATCCCCCGGGGATGAAGCTGAGGCAGCACCTCGGCGGTGGGCAGGAGCAGCAGCTCCTCCACGTTTTCCGTCCGGCGCTGGGAGACCGTGTCGAAGAAGCCCATGGCGTCCAGCTCGTCCCCGAAGAACTCCGCCCGGACCGGGCCGGAGGCCCCGGGAGAATAGACGTCCAGGATGCCGCCCCGGCGGGCGAACTGGCCCACGCCCTCCACCAGAGTGGCCCGGCGATAGCCCAGGACCGTGAGCTTTTCCACCAGGGCGTCCAGGTCGTAGCTGCCGCCCACGGCCAGGGGAAGCACGGCGGAGGTCAGACAGGCCCGGGGCATGGTCTTCATGGCCATGGCCTCGAGAGAGGTGACCAGCACCGGACAGCCCTCCCGAATCATGCGATGGAGCAGCCTCAGACGGCTGTGTTCATAGTCCCGGGAGGCGGAGATGGTGTCGAGCAGGGTCAGCTCCCGGCCGGGGAACACGGGAGGCGTTTCCCCCAGAAAGCCCGAGAGCTCCCGGGCCATCCGGTTTGCCGCCAGCTCGTCCTGGCAGACCACCACAACAGGCCGTCCCCCGTCTTCCCGGAGGGCGGCGATCATGTGGGCCCGGTGGATGGAGGAAAGCCCCGTTACGGCGGAGGCGCCGGGCTCCTCCAGCCCGGACAGCAGGGATTTGTATTCCGGCAGGCCCCGAAGGGCCGCGTTGAGCAGATTCATGCAAACACTCCAATAGGTAATCCGTCAAGGCGATCCAGGATCGCCCGGTCCCGCACAGCGACGATAGGCTGCGTTCTTGCGAACGCAGCCTTTTTTGACTTCATTTGCCGTTGAACCGGTTGGCGGCGGCCTCGGGACCCTGATCGATCAGGGTGAGCGCGGCCTGGGCGGCCCGGTCGTAGACCTCCTTCATGGCCTCCCGCTCCTCGTAGGGGAACACGGAGAGGACCCAGTCCGCCAGATCGTAGTCCGGGTGGGGCTTGGCTCCGACGCCGATCTTGATCCGGGGGAAGGCCTGGGAGCCCAGGCAGGAGATAATGCTTTTGATCCCGTTGTGGCCTCCGGCGGAGCCCTCCTTCCGGACCCGGAGCCGTCCGGGCTCCAGGGAAATGTCATCGAAGAGTACGAGGACCTTCTCCGGCGGGAGCTTATAAAACTTTGCGGCGGCGGCCACGCTCTGGCCGCTGAGGTTCATGTAGGTGGTGGGCTTCAGGAGGATCACCTTCCGGCCTTCCGCGGTCCCCTGGCCCAGGAGACCCTGGAACTTCACCCGGTCCACCTTCACCCCCAGCCTGTCCGCCAGGGCGTCCAGGGCGGCGTAGCCCACGTTGTGACGGGTGTTCCAGTATTTTGAGCCCGGGTTTCCCAGGCCCACAATGAGCCACTGGACCCCGCTGCTGTCCTTGCGCTGAAAAAACACGGTTTAGAACAGGGTGGAGATGGAGACCTCCTCGTGGATCCGGGAGATGGCCTCGGCGAACATATCCGCCACGGTGAGCTGGGCGATCTTGGTGCCCGTATAGCCCTCAGGCATGGGAATGGTGTCCAGGACCCGGACCTCCTCGAAGTAGCTGTTCTCGATCCGCTCCAGGGCGGGGCCGGAGAGGACGCCGTGGCTGGCGCAGCCGAAGAGCCGCTTGGCGCCGCCCACCTCACGGAGGGCCTTGCAGGCGCCCACGAGGGAGCCGGCGGTGTCGATCATGTCGTCGAAAAGGATGCAATCCTTGCCGTCCACGTCGCCGATGATGTTCATGACCTCGGAGGAGTTGGCCTTGGGCCGGCGCTTGTCCACGATGGCCAGGCTCATGCCCACCTTCTGGGCGAAGGCACGGCACCTGGCCACGCTGCCCACGTCGGGGGAAACCACCACCATGTTTTCCCGCTCGGCCTCGGAGAACTTGGAGAGATAATACTTGACGAACACGGGGTTGCCCAGCAGGTTGTCCACAGGGATGTCAAAGAAGCCCTGGATCTGGGCGGCGTGGAGATCCATGGTCAGGACCCGGTCAGCCCCGGCCTTGGTGATCAGGTTGGCCACCAGCTTGGCGGAGATGGGATCTCTGGCCTTGGCCTTCCGGTCCTGCCGCGCGTAGCCGAAATAGGGGATCACAGCGGTGATCCGGGCGGCGGAGGCCCGGCGCAGGGCGTCGATGAGAATGAGCAGCTCCATCAGATTGTCGTTGACGGGCTTGCAGGTGGACTGGACCACGAACACGTCGCAGCCCCGGACAGTCTCGTTGATGGATACAGAGACCTCGCCGTCAGCAAAGCTGGTGACGATGTCGTCTCCCATGGGGATTTCAAACTTGCGACAGATGGCTTCAGCGAGTGGACGGTTGGCGTTGGCGGAAAAGATTTTCAGGTCTCTGTTGCGAGAATACATAGCGCTATCTCTCCTTTTTTATATCGTTGGGGAATCCCCATGTGTTGCACGTCTTTATTTCAGCTTGCCCTGCTGGCGCCGCTTGGCGGCCCAACCCTCCAGAACGGTCTGGCGGCTCCGGGCGATGGCCAGCGCATCCTCGGGCACGTCCTCGGTGATGGTGGAGCCGGCGGCGATGTAGCTGCCCCGGCCGATGGTTACGGGAGCCACCATATTGGTGTTGCAGCCGATGAAGCTGTCGTCCCCAACGGTGCAGCGGTACTTGTTTTTGCCGTCGTAGTTGACGGTAACGGTGCCGCAGCCCAGATTGATGCGTTTGCCCAGGTCCGTGTCCCCCACGTAGGTCAGGTGAGAGATCTTGGTGCCGTCTCCGATGGTGGAGTTCTTGACCTCCACGAAGTCTCCCACCTTGATGTCGTCGCCGATGGTGCAGCCGGGCCGGACATAGGCGAAGGGGCCCACGTTGGTGTTCTTTCCCACGGTGGAGTCATAGATCTGGGAGGCGTTTACTGTGGAACCTTCCCCGATGGAGGCGTTTTCCAGCAGGGAATTGGGGCCGATGACCGCGCCCGCGGCCACGGTGGTGCGGCCCTTGAGAATGGTTCCGGGCATGAGCACCGCGCCCGGGGCCACCTCGGCGAAGGGGCCCACATAGCAGTCGCCGAAATCCCAGATATCCACGCCGTCGGCGTAGAGGTAGTAGTTCCGGAGCTGCCGGAACATGCTCTGCACGTCCGCCAGGGTCTCCGGGTCGGGGATAGGTACGGCCCCGTCCAGCCAGGTAAGCTCCCGGCCCAGGACAGAGGCAAAACGGACCAGGTCAAAGTTGGCGGCGTCCATCATGGGAAGCAGGGCCTCCGGGTCCGCCAGATAGCAGCCGGTGCCCTGATCGGGAAGATTTCCCGCCTCCACTTCCTGCGCAACCTCCGTGACGCCGCCCAGGGCCTTGCCCCCGAGCACCGCCGGAGCTGTGACCACCAGCAGGGGATTTGCCGCTTCCTGCAGGAAGGGCTTCAGGGCCTCCGCGTCCGGCGCTTCGCCGCCGCAGCATACGGCGTCTTCGGGGAAGCAGGCTGCCGCGGCCTCACGGAACTCCGGGGCGCAGGCCAGGAAGAAGGCTTCATAGCCGCTCTCCCGCATGAGCCGGCCCATCCAGGCAAGCAGGGGGCTGCCCGTGACGGATCGGAGCATCAGAGGCACATTCAGCCCGGTGACGGTTCGGTCATCGGGCAGAAAAATAATCGCAGATCGTTTCGACAAGAAATTCACGCTCCAAATATAGCAAGCCGCAGATGCCCGCGACCCGATTGTTATGGTTCTAACAGCCCCATTATACCAATTTCCCGGCGGCTTGTACAGGGAGCAGAAGCAAAAAAACGGGAAAAAAAGTTTTACAAAACCGTCGAAACAGACAAAATCCCGCCCCTGCGGACATTTGTCCTTATGGGGCGGGAATATTACATATTCTTAAAGTTGTCCTTGACCTTGTCGAAGAAGCTCTTCCGCTTGGGAGTGGCCTCCTCACCCACGTTTTCCCCGAACCTCCGCAGCAGCTCCTTCTGCTCCGAGGTCAGGTTTTTGGGGGTCTCCACCACCACGGTGACGTACTGGTCGCCCCGCCGGTTCTGGTAGCCCACCACGGGAATGCCCTTGTTCCGAAGCCGGAAGGTGGTGCCCGTCTGGGTGCCCTCGGGGATGCTGTACCGGACTTTGCCGTCCAGGGTGGGAACCTCCAGATCGCCGCCCAGGGCCGCCTGGACAAAGGTGATGGGCATTTCGCAGATCACGTCGCTGCCCTCCCGCTGGAACAGGGGATGGCCCATGACCCGGACCTCCACCAGCAGATCGCCCTTGGGACCTCCGCCGGTGCCCACAGAGCCCTCGCCCGCCATCCGGACGGCCTGACCGTCGTCCACGCCGGCGGGGATATTCACGGTGATCTTCTTGTTCTTCCGAACCTTGCCCTTGCCCCGGCAGGTGGGACAGGGATTCTTCACGGTCTTGCCCGTGCCGCCGCATCTCTGGCAGGCGGTCTGCTGCTGCATGGCCCCAAAGGGGGTCTGGCGGACGGTCCGGGTGTAGCCGGAGCCGCCGCAGGCGGAGCAGGTCTCCGGGGCGCTGCCGTCGGCGCTGCCCGTGCCGGAGCATTTGGCGCAGTCCTCGATCCGGGAGGCGGTGACCTCTTTCTCGCAGCCGAAGGCGGCCTCCTCGAAGGTCAGGGTCACGCCGGCCCGAACGTTCTCCCCCTTCCGGGGGCCGTTCCGCCGGGCGGAGGAGCCGGCGCCGCCGCCGAAGAAATCGTTGAAGATGCTGCCAAGATCCACGTCAAAGCCGCCGAAGCCGCTGAACCCGTCGAAGCCTGCGCCGGCCCCGAAGTTGGGATCCACGCCGGCGAAGCCGTACTGGTCATACCGGGCCCGCTTCTCCGAATCGGACAAAATCTCGTAGGCTTCCCCGATCTCCTTGAA
>CAJOHR010000064.1 GCA_905234425.1 uncultured Oscillospiraceae bacterium
ACGGGCATCCGGGTCATCCGGGCCTTTGTCCGCACGGAGTATGAGGAGGAGCGGTACGACCGGGAGAACAAGCGGATGCTGGAGATCGGCCTCCGGTCCGAGCGGCTTATGATGGCCCTTATGCCGGTGGTGTCTCTCGTCATGAACATGGCCACCCTGGCCGCCTACTATGTGGGCGCTCTCCGCATCAACACCGGCGACATGCAGATCGGCTCCCTGACCGCCTTTGTCACCTACCTGATGCAGATCCTTATGAGCGTCATGGCCTCCTCCATGATGATGAACATGATCCCCCGGGCCATGACCTCCATCAGCCGGATCAACGCCATTCTGGACTACGAGCCCTCCGTGCAGGACAACGGCACCAACGAGGGCGACATCGGCCCCTTCCAGTCCCTGGAGTTCCGGGACGTGTCCTTCCACTATCCCGAGGCCGACCGGCCCGTGCTGGAGCACATCAGCTTTGTGACCCGGCCCGGCGAGACCACGGCCATCATCGGCTCCACAGGCTCCGGCAAATCCACGCTCATCAACCTGATCCCCCGGATCTATGACGCCACCGAGGGCAGCATCCTAATCAACGGCGTGGATGTGAAGGATCTGCCCCAGGCAAAGCTCCGGGAGCACCTTGGCGTGGTGCCGCAGAAGGCCCTGCTCTTCGATGGGTCTGTGGCCTCCAACCTCCGCTACGGCAAGGACGACGCCACGGAGGAGGAGATGTGGCACGCCCTGGAGATCGCCCAGGGCAGGGACTTCGTGGAGGCCATGCCCGACAAGCTGGAGGCCTCCATCGCCCAGGGCGGCGCCAATGTCTCCGGCGGCCAGCGCCAGCGTCTGGCCATCGCCCGGGCCGTGATCCGGAAGCCCGACGTGTATATCTTTGACGACAGCTTCTCCGCCCTGGACTTCAAGACCGACGCCAGGCTCCGGCAGGCGCTGGCCACGGAGACGAAGGAAGCGGCGGTGCTGATCGTGGCCCAGCGTGTCACCACGGTGCTGGGCGCGGACCGCATCATCGTTCTGGATGAGGGCAAGATCGCCGGCATGGGCAAGCACAAGGAGCTCATGGAGACCTGCCAGGTCTACAAGGAAATTGTCCTGTCCCAGCTCAGCGCAGAGGAGGTGGCGTAAATGGCAAACGAAGAGCTCGAAAAGGAAAAACGAGAGCTGCAGCAGCAGCGCATGAAGCGCCACGCCGGAGGCCCCGGCGCACGGTTCATCTCCTCGGATGAGAAGGCCGGAGACTTCAAGGGCACCATGCGGCGGCTCCTGGAGCTGTTAAAGCCCCAGATTCCCCTGCTGATCCTGACGGTAATATTGACCATCGTCTACACCGTGGCCACCACCTACGCCCCCATGAAGCTGGCCGACATGGTCAACGTGATCACCGACGGCGTCAAGGCCGGTCCCGGAAAAATCGACTTCTCCGCCCTGCGGAAGGCGGGCCTGATCGTGGGCGTGCTCTATGCCCTGACCGTGGTCTGCAACCTGTGCCAGCAGTTTATTATGATCAGCGTCTCGCAGAACATGGTCTACGACATGCGTCAGCGCATCGACCGGAAGCTGAAGAGGCTGCCCATCAAGTATTTTGACTCCCACTCCCGTGGCGACATCCTCTCCCGGGTGGCAAACGACGTGGAGAACATCTCCATGACCCTCCAGATGAGCCTGACCCAGATCATCTCCGCCATGATCACCCTGATCAGCGTCCTGATCTTCATGTTTATGCTCAACTGGATCCTGACCCTGGTGAGCATCCTGACCATCTTCCTCTGCTTCTTTATGACCAAGTTCATCGCCGCCAGAGCCAAGACCTACTTCACCACCCAGTGGGCCTCCACCGGCAACCTGAACGGCCAGATCGAGGAGATGTACACGGGCCACACGGTGGTAAAGCTCTTTGGCCGCCAGCAGGCCGCCATGGACAACTTTGTGAAGGAGAACGAGGTCCTCTATCAGTCCTCCTTCAAGGCCGCCTTTATCTCCGGCGTCATCCAGCCCGCCATGGGCGTCATCAACAACCTGAACTATGTGGTCATCTGCGTGCTGGGCGGCCTCTGGATCATCCGGGGCGGACCCTTCGGTATGGCGGTGCGTCTGGGCGACCTGACGGCCATCATCACCTATTCCCGGCAGCTCATGATGCCCATCACCCAGACGGCGTCCATCGCCTCCACCATCCAGTCCACCGTGGCCTCCGCGGAGCGGGTCTTTGAGCTGCTGGACGAGGAGGAGGCCATGCCCGACCAGGAGCCCCTGTCCCATCTGGCGGACCCCAGGGTGGTCTCCTTCGAGGACGTGTCCTTCAGCTACAAGCCCGACACCAGGCTCATCGAGCATCTGAACCTGACGGTCCGTCCCGGGGAAAAGGTGGCCATCGTCGGTCCCACCGGCGCGGGCAAGACCACCCTGGTCAACCTGCTCATGCGGTTCTATGAGGTGGACGGCGGCCGCATCGCCATCGACGGCACCGACATCCGCTCCATCCCCAGAGAGGAGCTTCGGAGCCACATCGGCATGGTGCTCCAGGACGTGTGGCTGTTCTCCGGCTCCATCCGGGACAACATTGCCTACGGCTTCAACTCTCTCACCGGCAAGGAAGCCACCGAGGAGGAGATCGTGGCGGCGGCCAAAATGGCCTACGTGGACCACTTCGTCCAGACCCTGCCCCAGGGCTATGACACGGTGATCAACGACGACGCCACCAACATCTCCCAGGGCCAGAAGCAGCTCATGACCATTGCCCGGGCCTTCCTGTCCAATCCCAGCATCCTGATCCTGGACGAGGCCACCTCCTCCGTGGATACCCGGACGGAGGTGCTGATCCAGCGAGCCATGAGCAAGCTCATGGAGGGCCGGACCTCCTTCGTCATTGCCCACCGGCTCAGCACCATTCGGGACGCGGACCTGATCCTGGTCATGAATCAGGGCACCATCATCGAGCAGGGCAATCATCAGGAGCTGCTGGAGAAGAGGGGCTTCTACTACGACCTGTATAACTCCCAGTTCATCGGAGCCACGGTCCAGGAGGAGGCGCCGGCCCAGACGGCGGCGAAATCCGGATTCCCCGGCGGCTTCGGCGGCGGACGCATGGGCGGCTTCCCGGGCAAGGGAAAGAAGGGAAAAAAGGGCGAGGCGCCCAAGCTCCCCGAGGATTTTGACCCGTCCAAGCTCCCTGAGGGCGCTGCCCCTGACACGGAACACAAATCATGAGGACAGTGATCATCACCGGCGGCTCCCGAGGGATCGGGGCCGCCGCGGTCCGTAAATTTGCCGCCGCCGGGGACCGGGTGTACTTCCTCTACGCCACCTCCGAGGAGGCCGCGCACCAATTGGCGGCGGCGACCGGGGCCCTTCCCATCCGCTGCGATGTGTCAGAGGAAGCCCAGGTGGAGGCGGCCTTTTCTCAGATCCCCGATGTGGATGTGCTCATCAACAATGCGGGGATCTCGGAATACGGCCTGATCCAGGACACGGATCCGGCCAAATTCCGGCGGGTCATGGACGTGAACGTGACCGGCACCTATCTCTGCATCCGGGCGGTCCTACCCTTCATGCTGAAAAAGCATGCGGGGGTCATTCTAAACACCGCCTCCATGTGGGGGCTGGTGGGGGCCTCCTGCGAGGCGGCCTATTCCGCCTCCAAGGCGGCGGTGATCGGCTTAACGAAAGCCCTGGCCAAGGAGCTGGGCCCCTCGGGGATCCGAGTCAACGCCGTTGCCCCCGGGGTCATTGAGACGGATATGCTCAAGAGCTTCACAGCGTCCGATATGGAGGACCTGCGCCAGGAGACGCCGCTCCAGCGATTGGGACGGCCCGAGGACGTGGCCGACGCCTTTTGGTATCTGGCTTCGGAAAACGCCTCCTTCCTCACCGGAGAGATTCTGAACCTCTCCGGCGGGTTTGTGGTGTAGGAACAAAAGGCTGCGATCAAAGATCGTGTTGTTTTTTGCAAATTGGGATTTGTCGAGGTATGTTGCGTCACCTGAGAGGTATGTTGCGTCATCCTGAGCGCAGCGAAGGATCTTTCCTTCCCGGTTGACGCAAGATTCTTCGTCGCTGCGCTCCTCAGAATGACAGGGATGCTCAATGACCCCGACAAACCCCAATTGTCATGGTTGTTACAAGCCTAAAAAACAACACTTTGTTGGTATAGAGCGAAACAAAAAACCGCGGGACGGAAATGGTCTTCATTCCGTCCCGCGGTCCTTTTTCGCTTATCCCAAGGATTGCATTTTGGCCGGCGGCCGGTCCAGCAGGGCCAGGGTCTCGGTCATGTCCTCCGTCACGCCGATGTAGACGCAGGCGGTGAGCGCGTTGGCGGCGTATTCCTGATAGCTGTCGAATACGGTCTGCTCGTAGGGCTTTGTGTAGACCTCGAACATGAGGGTGCCCAGGGTCGCCGGGCCGGAATCCAGACCGTTGGGCGTCACACGGCCCGCCTGGATGTCCGCCTGCAGCGCCTCAAACAGAGCCTCGGCGTCCCCCGGGCTGTATTCCCGGTAGTCCGAGCGCCATTCGCCCTCCTGATCCACCTGATACCACTCCATGGAGCATGTGGCGCAGTTCTCCGCCGTGACGCCCTCCTCCGGGAGCGGATTGAACCAGGTCTGATAGCAGTAATCCGGTTGAGACAAGGTCTCGTCCAGAATATCCAGCACCGGATTGTCCAAAACCCCATATTCGTCCCGGTCCGTCCGAATGCTGTAAATTCGCCGGAGAACACGGCCGTTTTTCAGATTGTAGATGATTTGCAGATCCGAATACCAGCCGTCGGGATTGCCGCTTTTCGCCAAAAGGTCCCGGTTGTCCAGCACGGCCCGGTGGATGGCCGCCGCATCCTCCGGGTCCATGTCCACGAAGCCCGCGTAGGAGAAGTTCACCGTGGCGGACTCCACGGTCCCGGTCTCCGGCACGCGGCCCACCCGGTCCAGGGGGTCCAGCTTCGCCAGGCCCAGGATCACCAG
Source organism: uncultured Oscillospiraceae bacterium (assembly GCA_905234425.1). Taxonomy (GTDB): domain Bacteria; phylum Bacillota; class Clostridia; order Oscillospirales; family Oscillospiraceae; genus HGM13006. The sequence continues at coordinate 4,968 of CAJOHR010000064.1, forward strand.
CAGGGCCGCCAGGAACGCACCGCAGCCCAGGAGGGTCCGTTTGTCGATGATCCGCAGGGTCTTGTGAATGATCATCTCCGCCGCCAGATACCCGATGGCTCCGAAAACCAGGGCGGAGATCACCGCCGCCTGGAATTCGGCTCCCGCCGGGAACAGGTCGATGTTCAGGGCCAGCAGGCTCCCGGCCACGCAGATCATGGCCGCGCCGAAGATGCCGCAGACCCGCCGCACCGGCAGGAAGGCCACCATTTCCCCGGCCCGCTCGGACCGGCGGATCTGATAGAGCCAGCCGGAGAGGAACGACAGGGCAAGGCCGATGACGCCGTAGACCGCCGCCGCCCAGAGCTCCGTAAAGCCCACGGCCATGGTGAAGATGGCGTCGCGGCTGGAGAGGGTGGTCACTGTTTCATACCGGGGTCCCAGGGCCGTCAGCAGCCGGTACAGGGGCGTCAGCCACTGGATCACCCCTTCGAAATTCTCCTGGAAGACGATCCCCGGCATAAACCGGGAGGCCACTTCTCCCGCGCCTCCCAGAATCACAAAGGCAGCGCAGTGCATGCCCACATAGATCAGAACGGCTCCGAAGGTCTGCCCCGCCAGGACACAGGCCAGGACGGCCATGCCGTAGAACACCAGCAGCCCCAGGATTCCGCCCAGGAGCAGATAAGCTATGGCGGGCACGGTCTGCCCAAACCCCAGAGCCACCGCCAGGAGCATGGAGAGTCCCAATCCCAGGATCATGGGCAGGGCCAAAAGGGTAAAACCCGCCAGCCAGCTTGCGAAATACAGCGTCCGCCGCCGGAGGGGAAGTCCCTGATAAAACTGGATCTCCTTCTGGCTGTGGAGATGGTGGAACACCAGAGCCGCCGCCAGGAAGGAGGCCCCCGCTGTGCAGAACAGCATGAAATAAATGAGGCTGTAGATGTGATTCTGCGCTTGATAGAGCCGGGTCATGGGGTCCATCCCCGACTGGTGGCTCAGGCCGATGAGGGGCGCGGCCACGGAGAGCAGCACGGTCAGCAGCACCGCCAGGGGCAGAGGCCAGAACCGCCGCCAGAAGTGGCGGAGCAGGGTGCCGTTACAAAAGGATGTCCTTGACTTCATAATCCACACCTCCCAGCTCATAGATAAAGATCTCCTCCAGACTCAGGGGCAGGGCCTCCATATAATCGGGCCCCAGCTCCGCCAACCTGGCCTGCACTGCCTCCGGGCTTCCCCGTAAAATCCAGGTGTGCATCCGGCCCGTGCTGGACCGGTGGAGGATTTCCAGGCCCTCCGGCTCCGGGGTCTCCCCCGGGAACAGGACCTGGACCTTGGTGACGCTGCCCTGGAGATCGGACAGGCTCCGCTCCAGCAGCAGCTTCCCCTTATGCATGACGCCCACGTGGTCGCAGACGTCCTCCAGTTCCCGGAGATTGTGGGAGGACAGGAGCACGGTGGTGCCGTATTCCGCCACGTCTCCCAGAAGCAGGCTCCAGACCTGCCGCCGCATGACCGGGTCCAGGCCGTCCACGGGCTCGTCCAGCACCAGGATCTCCGGCCGGCAGCACAGGGCCAGATAGAAGGCGCTCTGCTTCCGCAGGCCCTTGCTCAGCTGCCGCAGAGGCCGGCCCGCCGCCGGAAAGGCCGCTTGAAGGGTCTCAAACCGGGACCGATCGAACCGGGGATAGAGCCCGGCGTAAAAGTCCATCAGGTCCCGGGTGGTGGCCTGCATGTAATAGTAGATTTCGTCGTAAATACAGAACATTCTGGATTTCACCGCCGGGTTGTCGAACACCGGTTCCCCGTCCACGGTGATGGTTCCGCCGTCGGGCTTGTAAACCCCGGTGAGATGGCGGATCAGGGTGGATTTTCCCGCGCCGTTGGGCCCCACCAGACCGTAGACCGCCCCGTTGGGCACGGTCAGGCTGGCCCCGTCCAGGGCCGGGAAGCGCCCAAAGCGTTTGGTCACATTTCGGACCTCGATCATGTCCTGTCCTCCTCTCCGTATACGTTCTCCAGCAGGGCCTCCAGCTCCCGCCGTTCCGCGCCCAGGAGCCGGAGTTCCCGGACCGCGGCCTCCACGGTCTCCAGCAGTTCGCCCTTCCGCTTCTCCGCGGCGGCGCCGCCGGAGGCCACAAAGGCGCCCTTGCCCGCCACGGTGTAGATCAGCCCCCCGGCCTCCAGCTCCCGATAGGCCCGCTGGATGGTGTTTGGGTTGATGGCCAGGGTCCCGGCCAGCTCCCGGACCGAGGGCAGCTTTTCCTCCGGCGCCAGGGCCCCCCGGAGGATGAGCTGACGCAGCGCGTCCCGGACCTGCTCGTAGATGGGTCTGGGGTCCTTATAGTTGATGGTCAGCATCCCGTTGCACCCCTCCTCATAACTGTATTATGTGTCTTAATACAGTTATGATACACCTGGATTTACGTCTTGTCAAGAGGAAATCCGAATTTTAAGAAAAAGCTGCCGGAAGCCCTGGAGAACACAAAACCGCCGCCATCGGAAAACCGATGACGGCGGTCAGTATGGCGTTATTGGGCTCCGTTCTCCTGGGGCAGCTCTTTGTACATGGCCACGGCGTCGGCCTTTTTGGTGCTCTCGCTGAGAGACAGCACCTCCACCTTCACCGTGCGCTGGCCGAAGCGGATCTCCAGCACGTCGCCAATCTTCACGTCGTAGCTGGCCTTGGCGGGCCGGCCGTTGACGGTGACCCGTTCGCTGTCGCAGGCCTCGTTGGCCACGGTCCGGCGCTTGATCAGCCGGGAAACCTTCAAATACTTATCCAAACGCATAGGGAAACCTCGACAATCAGCAGAGCTTGGCGCCGGCGGGGATGGCGTCGTCCAGGATCAGCAGACTCAGGGTCTCCCCCTTCTCGGCGGAGAGCAGCATGCCGCAGGAATCGAGCCCCATCATCTTCCGGGGGGCCAGATTGGTGCAGGCCACCAGGGTCTTGCCGATCAGATCCTGGGGCTGATACCACTGGGCGATGCCGGACAGGATCTGCCGGGGAGTGCCGGAGCCGTCGTCCAGGGTGAACCGCAGGAGCTTTTTCGACTTTTTCACGTTCTCGCACTCCAGCACCTTCACCACGGTCATGTCCACCTTCTCAAAATCGTCGAAGGCGATATTTTCCTTGAAGGTCACGGGCTCCTCCTGGGGCGCTTCCTCCTCCTTGGGGCCGTTCGAGATCTCGGCCAGCGCCTCCATCTCCTTGGGAATGTCGATCCGGGGGAACAGAGCGTCCCCGGGGACCACGGTCACGGTCCGGGAGAGCTTTCCGAAGTCCTGCAGGCTGTCCCAGTCCGAGGCCGCGCCGCCCAGCCGCGCCATGATCCTGTCGGCGGTGTCGGGCATGACGGGCCGCAGAAGCCCGCCGCAGAGGCGGATGGTCTCCAGCAGGTTATACATGACCCTTGCCAGCCGGGGCCTGTTTGCCTCGTCCTTGGCCAGGACCCAGGGGGCCGTCTCGTCGATATACTTGTTGGCCCGGGAGATCACCTTGAAGACCTCACCAATGGCGTTCTGGAACTGATATTTCTCCATCTCCGCCTCGTACCGGTCCCGAAGGCCCGCTGCCATGGCGAGCAGCTCGCCGTCCTGGGCCTCGTCAGATGCCTGATCCTCGGGCAGGGTGCCGCCGAAGTACTTCCGGACCATGGCCACGGTCCGGGAGACCAGGTTGCCCAGGTCGTTGGCCAGATCGGTGTTGATGGTCTGGAGCAGGAGCTCGTTGGAGAAGTTGCCGTCGGAGCCGAAGGGGAAGGTCCGGAGCAGGAAGAACCGGAGGGCGTCCACGCCGTAGCGCTCGGAGAGCAGATAGGGGTCCACCACGTTGGCGGCCTTCTGCTCCGCCAGCTTGGACTTGGAGATCTTGCCGCCGTCCAGCAGGAGCCAGCCGTGACCGTAGACCTTCTTGGGCAGGGGCAGACCCACGCTCATGAGGAATGCCGGCCAGTAGATGGAGTGGAACCGGACGATCTCCTTGCCCACGATGTTCACGCCGGGCCAGAACTTCTCCAGCTCGTCGTATTTGTCGTTGCAGTAGCCCAGGGCGGTGACGTAGTTGAAGAGGGCGTCCAGCCAGACATAGACCACGTGGCCGGGATCGAAGTCCACGGGCACGCCCCAGGTGAAGCTGGTCCGGGAGACGCAGAGATCCTGGAGGCCGCCCTCGCAGTCGATGAAGTTATTGATCATCTCGTTGACCCGGCTCCGGGGCTCGAGAAAATCCGTGTTCAGAAGCAGGTCCCGGATCTTATCGGAATACTTGCTGGCCCGGAAGAAGTAGGCCTCCTCCTCGGCGTCGGTGACGGCCCGGCCGCAGTCGGGGCACTTGCCATCCACCAGCTGGCTGTCGGTCCAGAAGCTCTCGCAGTCCTTGCAGTACTTGCCCTTGTACACCGACTTGTAGATGTCGCCGTTGTCGTACATCTTCTTGAAGATGGCCTGGATGGCGGCCACGTGATAGTCGTCGGTGGTGCGGATGAACCGGTCGTTGGAGATGTTCATGAGCTTCCAAAGGGCCTTCACGCCCCGGGGACCCTCCACGATCCTGTCCACAAACTCCTTGGGGGTGCAGCCGGCCTCCCTGGCCTTGGCCTCGATCTTCTGGCCGTGCTCGTCGGTGCCCGTCAGGAACATGACGTCGTAGCCCTGGAGCCGTTTGTACCGGGCCATGGCGTCTGTGGCAACGGTGCAGTAGCTGTGGCCGATGTGCAGGTTGTCCGAGGGATAGTATATGGGGGTGGTAATATAATAGGGTTTCTTTTCCATTGCGTTTCCTCCCTTTTTGTCTTAAAAGTTATGATACCCAAAAACCGCCTGTAAAGCAAGTGTTTTTGTCCAAAAAGAAGCGGGACCGGAAAAACCGGCCCCGCCGCATTTCCAATGGATTCAGCCCACGCCGTACTGGAGCTTGGCGGCGATGATCCGGACCACGCTCTCGTCGATGCTGACCCGGGAGATCTCCCCGTCCTCCACGGCCTGGAGCACGGCGTCCACCGCGTTCTCCAGATTGGGGGTGCAGAGGATCATGTCGCAGCCCGCCTGGATGGCGGCCACGGCGGCCTCGCCGGAGGTGTAGTTCTGGGTGATGGCGCCCATGTTCATGGCGTCGGTGATGATGATCCCGTCATAGCCCATCTGGTTCCGGAGTACGTCCGTGATCAGCACGCTGGACAGGGAGGCGGGATGCTCCCGGTCGATGTTGGGGAAGGTCATGTGGCCCACCATGATCATGGGAGCGCCGGCGTCTATGGCTGCCTGGAAGGGCTTAAGATCGCAGGACTCCAGATCCATCCGGTTCAGGTCCGAGGAGGCGTAGCCGTCATGGGTGTCGCCGCCGGTGGAGCCGTGGCCGGGGAAGTGCTTGGGGGCGCAGAGAATGCCGGAGGTGACGAAGGCCGAGACCTCCTGGGACACGAACTGGGAGACCAGCTCCGGGTCCGAGCCGAAGCTCCGGCGCTGGACCACGGTATTGTCCTCGTTGGTCAGCACGTCGGCGCAGGGGGCGAAGTCCACGTTGAAGCCCAGGGCCTGCATGTCTGCGGCGATGGCGGAGCCGATCTCATAGGCCTTGGCGCTGTCGCCCTCCTCGCCGTAGGCGGCCATGTCGTCAAAGGCGGCGGTGCCCAGATTGTCGGCCAGCCGGGCCACGCTTCCGCCTTCCTCGTCCACGCCGATGAAGAGGCCGAAGCCGGAGCGCTCCCGGGCGAACTGCTGAATGTTGGCGATCATCTCCGTGGTTTGATTGGTGGTCACCAGATTGGTGCCGAAGTAGACTACGCCGCCCACGGGATATTCCTCGTAGGAGGTTCTGGTCACGTCTCCGCTCTGGGTGACCTTGGAGTAGCCGGTGAGCTCCTCCGGCGTCACGAAGAACATCTGACAGACCTTTTCCTGGAGGGTCATGGCGCTGACGATGCCCTTGGCCTGGGTCAGACTGCTGTCCGCCGTCATGGGCTGGGCCACGTCGGCAGGGGCGGTGAAGTCGCCGAAGCTGCCCTCGGGATTGACGGATCCGCCGCTCTGCTCGCTCACAGTCTCGGGGGTCAGCGTGGGGAGCTGAGAGGGAGAGGGGGCCTCCGCCGCCTCCTCGGCCTGAATGGACTGGAGGGTGGAATAATCGCTTTTGAACAGCATGGTAGCCCCGAAGGTCACCGCCGCCACAAAAATCACAATCAGCAGGAGCGAAATCAGGAGTCGTTTTACCATGGAAGCACCTCCGCTATGGCGCGCCAGGGCGGCGCAGGAATCGAGTGAATGTAGTATAGCGCATTTTTCCCCGTTTTTCTACTGGTGAATGGAAAAAACGCCGTTTTTTACGAAAAAGGGCATCAAAACGTGCCGGCGAAAGGCGCTCCCGAAAAAATTTTCGTTTTTTTTCAGATTCTTACCACAAAACAAAAAAAGTGTGATATAATGCCCTCGCGGTGTTATGTAAAACGATTATGGAAAGGAAGGATGCACATGGCTGAATCCTCTGTCTATAAAATCTGCCCCAAGTGCGGTCAGTCCGTTTCCGTGGACGCTGCCGCCTGCCCCTCCTGCGGCACCCCCTTTGCCAGGGAGGACCTGGGGGACTTTGTGGCCTATGAGCGCCGGAACGATTCCGTTTCCGACGACACCATGGTCTATACGCCTCTGTCCGATTCCGGCATGGACTGCGAGCAGTCCGTGGGCAGCGGAGAGAGCGCCGAATACTGGTATGGCCAGACGTCCTATGAGGAACCGGAGGCCGAGCCTGAGACCAGCGTGCCCCCGCCCATGGGCGGAAAGGGTCAGCCCGAAGGACTGAGCCGCACCGGCGTGATCGTCACCACCGTCGCCGCGGTGCTGCTGCTGGCCGTAGTGGCCGGCGGTATCCTTATGGCCTTCCGGCTGGGACTGGTGGGCCGGCAGGAATCCGATCCCATGACCCTGGCGGCAGACGCCTTGGAGAACGGGAACTATGAGGAAGCGATTGCCCAGCTGGAGCAGATGCTCCAGGAGGGCGCCGGAACAACGGAGACATACGAGCTGCTGGCCCAGGCCTATACTGCCGCCGGCGATCCCGAGGGCGCCGCGGAGGCCTATCTCCGCGGCTTTGAGGCCTTGGGAGAGAGCACCCTGCGCCGCAGCGCCCAGGACGCCTATCTGAAGCTGGGCGACGAAGCCGCCGCCAAGGGTGATCAGGCCTCTGCACGGGCCTACTACAACAAGGTTTTGGAGCGGCTGGACGCCAGCAACGCCGCCGCCAAGGAGGGGCTGGCCGCATTAAGTCAGGAGACCCTTTCGGAGCCCTCCCCCAGTCCCACAGCCCCAGGGCCCGGCGCGGCCGTTTTGACGCCGCCCTCTCCCACCGTGGCGCCCGGGCCTGGTCCCGACGAGGCGGATGCCCCGGTGAACACCCCCGGCGGAGGCGGTGTTATGGAGGGTGAGGAGGCTGTGGTCACCCCCACGCCTACCCCCACGCCNNCGACTCCCACGCCGACCCCGACGCCCACGCCGACCCCGACGCCCACGCCGACCCCGACGCCCACGCCGACCCCGACTCCGACCCCCACACCGACCCCGACGCCTACACCGCCTCCCGTGGCGGAGCTGGACGGCCATCGGTATGAGCTGGTGATCAGCGACGCGGAATGGTGGGACGCCCGGGCCGCGGCCCTGAACAAGGGCGGACATCTGGTGACCATCAGCTCCGACGCCGAGTTCAATCAGTGCGTGTCCCTGGCGGAGTCCAGCGGTCTTGTGCTCCTGCGTCTCGGCGCCGTCCGGGGCGACTGGGAATCCGGCACCTGGCAGACCGGCGAATCCTTCAGCTATGCCCCCTGGTATGACGGGGAGCCCAGCGGAGGGGACGAGGACTGCCTGGCCATGTTCTCCGTGGGCGGAAGCTGGTACTACAATGATACAGCCAGCTATGTGGGCGAATATGCCGGCAGAAAGGGCTATATCATCGAGTACGATTCCTGAACGACCATAAAAGCGAGCCGAAGGCGGTGCGATAACGCCTTCGGCTTACTTTTTTTCTTCATATTCCCGGATCAGCTCCAGCTTTTCCCTTCGGGTAAGCCGCTTGATGGCGCACTCCCGGGAGAGAGCCGCGCCCTTGTCCGGCATGACCTCCCGATATCGAATCACCGCCGGCAGGCGTCCCCTCGTATATTTGGCGCCTTTGCCGCTGTTGTGGACCTTCAGCCGCCGTTCCGGGTCCGTGGCGATCCCGGTGTAGAGGGTCCCGTCGGCGCACTCCAGCATATAGACCTCCCAGGCCATATTCTGCCTCCTCCAAAAAAGAAGCGCCGCAAAGCGGCGCTCCGGAAATTCTGTATCAGTACAGCGGCGCGGACTTGCCGCCGCCCTCTCTCCAGTCCAGATCGCCCCGGGCCAGTCCCAGGATCAGCATTTCCGCCGTGGCCAGGTTGGTGGCGTAGGGGACATTGTGCATGTCGCAGAGCCGCTCGATGTGCAGCAGGTTCTGCTCCTGGACCGGGTCGCTCATGTTGGGGTTGGTGAAAAACAGGAGCAGGTCGATCTCGTTGTAGGCGATCCGGGCCCCCACCTGCTGCTGGCCGCCCTGGGCCCGGGAGAGATAGAGGGTGATGGGAAGGCCTGTGGCTTCGGCCACCAGTCTGCCTGTGGTGTTGGTTGCGGACAGATTGTGCTTTTCCAGAATGCCCTTGTAGGCAATGCAGAACTGAATCATCAGTTCCTTTTTCTTGTCCTGGGCCATGATCGCAATGTTCAAGTTCGTCCCTCCGTTTCCACGCCTTGTTTTCCTTCTCTTCTTATGGCTTGTTGCTCTGCGCCCTGGGGCGCGGCATTCATTTCTCAGTATCGCATCCGCATGAGCGGGGCATCCAGGCCCATGAGCCGTCTGGCAATGCGGAGACAGGCCATGGCGGCGCCCTTCCGGCTCCGCAGCACCAGGGCGCTGCTCCGGGCGGCGGCGGCAGGCACCACCGGGTCCTCGGGAATCAGCCCCAGAAGGGGAAGCCCCACCTGATCCATCATGTCGTCCACATTGGCCCGAACAGAGCCAAGGAGTCGGCGGGTGACCCGATTCACCACCAGATGGATGGGGTCGATGCCCTTTTCCGCCAAAAGCGCGGAGGTCTGCTGGGCGTCCCGGAGACTGCCCGGGTCCGCCGTGGCCACCAGAATGGCCCGCTGGGCGTACATGGTGGCCAGATCAAAGCCGTAGCCGATGCCGGCGGGGGCGTCCAGCAGCACCCAATCGTAGGCTTCGGCGGCCTCCTCGATGAGCCGCCCGAAGATCACGTCGTCCACCAGCCCGGCCCGGGTCTTGGTGGGGGCGGTGAGCATCTGGAGGCCCGGGATCACGGGATGCTCCGGGGCGTCGGAAAGGGCCTGATTTTCCATCATCACGTCGAGAAAGCTGATGGTGGCCCGGTCGCTGAGGCCCAGGGAGATATCGAGATTGCTCAGGCCGATGTCACAGTCGATGGCCAGGACACGCTGTCCCATGGCGGCCAGACAGGAGGCAAGGCCCGCGCAGAGCGTGGTCTTGCCGGTACCGCCTTTTCCCGATGTGATGACCAGTACCTCTCCCACGAATCAGCGCCTCCTTGCCGCCGGCTTACAGCCGTACATGGTATTATAACACGTTCCTTTGTGAATTTCAACAGGGAACCGAAATAAATGGCAGAAAATGTTGTGAAAAATGTGATACGATCCCAGAAATGCCGGGTAGGGATAGGCGTGGAAACCCTTGCTTTTCCGGCGATGGAATGGTACAATACCTTATTGTATATTGACCGGGCGGCGGCCTCTGGCGGCCCGGGGAAAGACGGGGAAAACGCATGGCCGGGCAGACGGAAATCATCACACAGGAGCAGCTGGAGATCCAGCGGGAATACAGCGAAAAGGTCCTTGCCTACTGGACGGAACAAGGCAGGGTGCCTTCGGTGTACGCCGACACCTACGGCTGCCAGCAGAACGAGGCAGACAGCGAGCGGATGCTGGGCATGCTCCGGGAAATGGGCTACGTCCGGCAGGAGGAGGCGGAAGGGGCCGATCTGGTCCTGATCAACACCTGCTCCGTCCGGGAGCACGCCGAGCAGCGGGTTTTCGGCAATGTGGGCGCCCTGACCCATACCAAGCGCCGCCATCCCGAGCAGAAGATCTTCCTCACGGGCTGTATGGCCGGAGAGGACCGGGTGGTGGCCAGGCTCAAAAAGAGCTATCCCTACGTCAGCGCCGTGTTCACCTCCCACGCCCAGTGGCGGCTTCCGGAGCTGGTCTGGAAGGCGCTCACGGAAAACAGCCGCCAGTTTGTCACGCCGGAGACCGGAAACATCGCCGAGGGGCTCCCCGTGGAGCGGCTGGGGTCCCTCAAGGGCTGGGTCAGCGTCATGTACGGCTGCAACAATTTCTGCACCTACTGCATCGTGCCCCACGTCCGGGGCCGGGAGCGGAGCCGGCAGCCCGAGGATGTGATCCGGGAGGTCCGGGACATGATTGCCGCGGGCTATAAGGACATCACCCTTTTGGGCCAGAACGTGAACTCCTACGGGAAGGACCTGGGCCTGCATGTGGATTTTGCCGATCTGCTGTCGGAGCTCTCCGCCCTGGAGGGAGACTTTCTGCTCCGGTTTATGACAAGCCATCCCAAGGACGCCTCCGGGAAGCTCTTTGACGCTATGGCCGCCTCGCCGAAAATCGCCAAGCACCTGCATCTGCCCTTCCAGGCGGGAAACAACCGGGTGCTGCGGGCCATGAACCGGGGCTATACGGCGGAAAAGTACCTGAGTCTGGTGGAGCAGGCAAGGGAGGCCATGCCGGAGCTGGTGCTCACCTCCGATGTGATTGTGGGCTTTCCCGGGGAGACGGAAGCGGAATTCGAGGACACCCTTCGTCTGGTGGAGACCGTGGGCTTTGACGCCCTCTTCACCTTTATCTACTCCCCCAGAGCCGGGACCCCGGCGGCGGAGATGCCCGATCCCTTCTCCCGGCAGGAGAAGCAGGTCTGGTTCGACCGGCTTTTGGAGGCCCAGAACCGGATCTCCCAGGAGCGCCACAGCGCCTATGTGGGGAAAACCTTCCGTGTCCTCATCGACGGGACCGAGGGAGATTCCCTCACCGCCAGGACGGACGGCGGCCGTCTGGTCCGGCTGGAGGGACCGGCCTCCTATGTGGGCTCCTTCCGGAATGTGACCGTCACCGGCAGCACCACCTGGAGCCTGACAGGCCGATTGGAGGAGGCGTAACCATGGCAGAACTGACCCCGATGATGCGGCAGTATTTCGAGATCAAGGAGCAGCACCAGGACTGCCTGCTGTTCTTCCGTCTCGGCGATTTTTACGAGATGTTCAACGAGGACGCCATTCTGGCGGCCAGAGAACTGGATCTGACCCTGACCACACGGGACCGGGGAAAGCCCGAGGAGGAGCGGACCCCCATGTGCGGCGTGCCCTACCACAGTGTGGAGAGCTACATCGGGCGGCTGGTGGGCAAGGGCTACAACGTGGCCATCTGCGAGCAGATGGAGGACCCGGCCCTGGCCAAGGGCATCGTGAAGCGGGAGATCACCCGGATCGTCACCCCCGGCACCGTGACGGAGAGCTCCATGCTGGAGGAGAGCCGGAACAACTATATCGCCGCCGTGGTGGGGCTGGAGGACGACTGGGGCGTGGCCTTTGCCGACGTGTCCACCGGCGCCTTTTTCGCCACCGACGGCAGAGGCGCCGAGGGCTTCCAGAAGATCATCAACGAGCTGGGGCGGTTCTCCCCGGCGGAGACGCTGCTCGGAGGCGACGCCCGGAACAGCGCCCCGCTGGAGACGGTGCTCCGGGAGCGGATCGGCAGCGCCCTGGTCCGGGGCGGCGACGCCGTCTTTGACCGGGAGACCAGCGCGGCGGCCGTCATGGAGCAGTTCAGCCTGGAGAGCATCTCCCAGACGGGGCTGGGGGAGAGCGCCGCGGCGGTCATGGCCTGCGGCGGTCTGCTGCTGCGGCTCCGGGAGCTGGAGAAATCGGACCTCAGGCACATCAACAAGCTGGAATACTACGTCTCCGGAGAGTTCATGGAGCTGGACCTGGGCGCCCGGCGCTGCCTGGAGCTGACGGAGACCATGCGGAGCCAGGAGAAAAAGGGCTCTCTGCTCTGGGTCCTGGATCGGACGAAAACGGCCATGGGCGGCCGGATGCTCCGGAGCTGGCTGGAAAAGCCTCTGCTGAGCCCCGCCAAGATCAATAAGCGCCTGGACGCCGTGGCGGAGCTGGCGGAGAAGCACATGGAGCGGGAGGAGCTCCAGCTTGTCCTCCGGGACGTCACCGACATGGAACGGAGCCTGGGACGGGTGGTGGCGGGAACAGCCAATGCCCGGGACCTGCTCAGCATGGGCCAGGCCATGACCAGTCTGCCTCTGCTCAAGGAACAGCTGGCGCCCTTCGGAGACTCCCTGCTGTCCCTGCTCCGGGAGGAGCTGGACCCCCTCTCCGACCTCTGCGGAGAGCTGTGCAGGGCCATTGTGGACGAGCCCCCCTTCACCGTCCGGGAGGGCGGCATGATCCGGGCGGGCTACGACAGCGAGGTGGACCGGCTCCGGGACGTGATGAACGGGGGCGAGAGCACCAAGGAACAGATCCAGGAGAGCGAGCGGGAGAAAACCGGCATCCCCAAGCTGAAGGTGGGCTACAACCGGGTCTTCGGCTACTACATTGAGGTGTCCAAGAGCTATCAGGGCCAGGTGCCCGACCACTATATCCGCAAGCAGACCCTGGCCAACTGTGAGCGCTACATCACCCAGGAGCTAAAGGAGCTGGAGGCCATGATCCTGGGGGCCAAGGACCGGGTCACGGCCCTGGAATACGAGATCTTTACCCGGCTCCGGGCCACGGTGTCCGAGCAGGCTCCCCGAATCCAGGGGACCTGCGGCGCCGTGGCGGCTCTGGACGCCCTCTGCTCTCTGGCGGAGGCGGCGGCGGAGGGAGGCTACTGCCGGCCGGAGGTGGATCTCTCCGACGAGATCCGCATTGTGGACGGCCGCCACCCCGTGGTGGAGAGGATGCAGAAAAACACCCTGTTCGTGCCCAACGACACCGCCATCGGCGCAAGGGATCATCGGGTCTCCATCATCACCGGCCCCAATATGGCGGGAAAATCCACCTACATGCGCCAGGTGGCGCTCATGGTGCTCATGGCCCAGATTGGCTCCTTTGTGCCGGCCCGATCCGCCCGGATCGGCGTCTGTGACCGGGTGTTCACCCGGATCGGGGCCTCCGACGACCTCTCCGCCGGGCAGTCCACCTTTATGGTGGAGATGACGGAGACGGCGGAGATTTTGCGGAGCGCCACGGCCCGGAGCCTGATCCTTCTCGACGAGATCGGCCGGGGCACCTCCACCTTTGACGGCATGGCCATTGCCAGAGCCGTGCTGGAGCACTGCGCCGACCCGAAAAAGCTGGGGGCCAAGGTGCTCTTCGCCACCCACTACCACGAGCTGACAGCCATGGCCGACGAGCTGCCCGGCATCAAAAACTACAACATCGCCGTGAAAAAGCGGGGCGACGACGTGATTTTTCTCCGGAAGATCGTCCCCGGCGCCGCCGACGACAGCTTCGGCATCGAGGTGGCCAAGCTGGCCGGGATCCCCGACAAGGTGGTGTCCCGGGCCAGAAAGATCCTCAAGGAACTGGAGAGCGGCAATTCTCCCATGACGCCCGTTCCCAAGGCCGCGGAGCCTGAGGAGCAGGTGAGCCTTTTGGAGCTGGGCGGCAATCAAATCGCTCAAAGGCTCCAGGATCTGACCATCGAGACCATGACGCCCATTGAGGCGCTGAACGTGCTCTTTGAGCTCAAGCGTATGGCCGAGAATATGTAACTACAGGAGGTGCGCTCCATG
>CAJOHR010000065.1 GCA_905234425.1 uncultured Oscillospiraceae bacterium
CTCACCGTGTCCGTCACCCTGTCGGACGGCTCCGGCCCCATCCTCTATTTCACCGGGGACGCCATCCAGCAGGTCGTGGGCATCAGCTATGCCTGCGACGGCGGCGATATGTCAGCCCTGCGGGATCAGGTCCTGGCCTATGCCGCCGGCGGCAATACTGCCCAGGTGGAAGAGGGCGGCACGGGCTGACCTGCTGCAATATATAAAAAGGGACGGTTTTCGCCGTCCCTTTTCCGTTTCATTTGAGTGAAGAGAAGAACGCCTCCAGGGTCTTTCGGTCCGCGGCGCTGCGGCCGGAGATCATACGCTCCTGACCGCCGCCCCGCGCGGAAAGGGGCTCCCGGATGTCCTTCGCGAAGGCCCGCATATCCCGGGTGAGGCTGCCCATGACGAAGCGGTAGGCCCCGTCCTCCCCCGCGAACACGGCGCAGACGCCGCCGCATTTTTCCATGCCGGCGTTCACAAGCATGCGCAGGTCCGCGTCCTCCCCCTCCGCGAAGAGGAGAAGGTTCCCGTCCGTCGGCTCCAGGGCGGCGGCCATGGCCTCGATGCTCTGCCGCCGGAGAGCGGCGAGCTGATATTTCAGCTCGTCCCGGGAGGCCAGGAGCTTTTCCGCCGCCGGGACCACCTCCCCCTGGGGCACGTTCAGAAGCCCCGAGAGGGCGACCGTGGCGCCGTACCGGGCGCCGTAGTCCCGCAGGGCGTCCGCGCCGGCCTTCATCCAGATCCGGACACCGCCCCGGTGGCGCATGGAGTCCAGGAGCTTGATGACGCCGATCTGGCCCGACCGCTCCACATGGGGGGCGCAGCAGGCGCACCTATCGACCCCCTCCACCGTGACGATGCGGACGTTTTCCGTCAGGTCGAGCTTTGAGCGGTAGTCCATGGTCTGAAGCTCCTCCGGTGTGGGGAATCGGGCGGTGATGGGGACGTTCCGCCAGACCGTTTCGTTTGCGGCAAGCTCTATCTCCCCCAGCTGCTCCCGGGTCAGCTCCCCGCTGAAATCCAGGGTGCAGCCGTCGTCCCCGAGGTGGAAGCCCACGTTGTCGTACCCGAATCGGGCGTGGACGAGGCCCGATACGATGTGCTCCCCGGAGTGGTTCTGCATCTTCCGGAAGCGCTCTGCCCAGTCGAGCTCGCCCCGGACGGTGTCCCCGGGGGCGAGAGGGGTGTCGGTATAGTGGAGGACGACGCCGCTTTTCTCGTGGGTGTCCGTGACCTTTGCGTCACCCAGGGTCCCCGTGTCCCCGGACTGGCCTCCGCCCTCGGGGTTGAAGGCCGTCCGGTCCAGGACCACGGCGAAGCCCTCCTTCCGGGGCTCACAGAAGAGGACCCGGGCCTCGAAGGCGCGGGTGAAGGCGTTTTCATAGTAGAGCTTGACGGTTTCCATCGGTTGACCTCGTTTCGGAAAAAGAGTATAATCATGGCCGCGGGAAAGGAGCGGCTATGGATGCTTACAGGATAGTATTTATCTATCTCGTGCTGGTGAATACGGCGGCGCTGGTCCTCTACGGCGCGGACAAGCTCCGGGCGAAGCGGGGCCGCTGGCGCATCCCGGAGGTGCGGCTGCTGTGGGCGGCGGCGCTGGGGGGCAGCGTCGGGGCGCTGGCGGGGATGCTCCTGTTCCGGCACAAGATCCGCAAGCCCAAATTCTTTCTGGGGGTCCCCCTTCTCCTGGCGGCGCAGTTAGCGCTGACCTGGTTCCTGACCCGTTCATTGTACTGATTTCACGGAGGTGCGTCAAGCATGAAGAAGTTTCTGGATATAAAGCCCGAGGTGGCGGAGGCCCTGGCGGCGGGCAAGCCCGTGGTGGCGCTGGAGAGCACCATCATATCCCACGGCATGCCATGGCCCCAGAACGCGGAGACGGCGTTCGCCGTGGAGCGGACCGTCCGGGAGAACGGAGCGGTGCCCGCCACCGTGGCGATCCTGGGCGGGAAGCTCAAGGCGGGGCTGACAGAGGACGAGATCGAATACCTGGCAAAGCAGGGCCAGGCCATCCCCAAGGCCAGCCGCCGGGACCTGCCGGTGCTGTGCGCCCGGGGCGCGGACGGCGCCACCACGGTGGCCTCCACCATGATCGTGGCGGCCATGGCGGGCATCGACGTGTTCGCTACCGGGGGCATCGGCGGCGTGCATCGGGGGGCGGAGACCACCATGGACATCTCCGCCGACCTGGAGGAGCTGGCCCAGACGCCGGTGCTGGTCATCTGCGCCGGAGCCAAGTCCATCCTGGACCTGGGGCTGACCCTGGAGTACCTGGAGACCAAGGGCGTCCCCGTGGCGGGGTACGGCACGGAGGAGCTGCCGGCGTTCTATACCCGGACGAGCGGCTTCGGCGTGGACTTCCGGGTGGACTCCCCGGAGGAGCTGGCATCCGTGTTCGCCGCGGAGAGAGTCCTGGGCTATAAGGGCGGCTTGCTCTGCACGAACCCCATCCCGGAGGCCTATTCCATGCCCGCGGACGTCATCAACGCCGCCATCGACCAGGCCGTGGCCGAGAGCGTGGCCCGGGGGATCAAGGGCAAGGCCGTGACCCCGTTCCTGCTGGCCCGGGTGAAGGACATCACCGGCGGGGACAGTCTGGAGGCCAACATCAAGCTCGTCCTCAATAACGCCGCCCTGGCGGCAAGGACCGCCGCGGCTCTCTGCGGCATGTGAAGAGTGAACAAAGGACCCGACCTGTTCCGAACGAACAGGCCGGGTTTTTATATGGACTGATAGTCACCGCGCCGCGATGAGGGCCTTCAGGCCCTCCTGGAGCCCCTCCAGGGTCAGACGGTACATGGGGACCCGGGCCTTGATGATGCGGATGGTCTCGCTGCCGTAGCCGTAGTCCCAGTTGTCCCGGGGCAGGGGATTGAGCCAGATCATCCGGTCGTAGCGATGGGTGAATTTCTCGATCCAGTCGATCCCCGGCTCCTTGTTGTAGGTGTAGTAGTCGCTGCACCCGCCGGGCCGCAGCAGCTCGTAGGGGGCCATGGAGGCGTCCCCCACCACGATGACCTTGTAGTCCTGCCCCAGCTGGGAGAGGACCCACTCCGTGCTGACGCTGTCGGCGTGGAGGCAGGAGGGCTTTGTGTACAGGTCGTCGTAAAAGCAGTTGTGGAAATAGTAGGTTTGGAGGTCCTTGAACTTGGACTCCCGGCTGACGGCCTGGAAGAGGCTCGCGCAGAGCTTCGTGAACTCCCACATGGAGCCGCCGGAGTCGAAGAGCATCAGGAGCTTCACGGTGTTGCGCCGGGGCCGTCCGAAGACCAGCTTCAGCCGACCGGCATTGTCGCCGGTCTCCTTGATGGTATCCTCCAGCTGCAGCTCGTCCTTGGGTCCGTCCTCCCGGGCGGAGAACTGCCTGAGCCTGCGGAAGGCCATCTGGAACTGGCGCACGTCCAGGACGGTATCGTCCCGGAAATCCCGGAAGTGCCGCTCCCCCGCCACCTGCAGGGCGCTGCGGTTCCGGCCCGTACCGCCCACGCGGATGCCGCCGGGGTAGTACCCGGAGTTCCCGAAGGGGGAGGCGCCGCCGGTGCCGACCCAATGGGTGCCGCCGTCGTGGCGCTCGTGCTGCTCCTTCATCCGCTCCTCGAACATCCGGCGGATCTCGTCGATGTCCAGGCCCTGGTTCGTCAGCAGGGCGGGGTCGTACTCCACCGGGTCGATGGGGGTGCTGAGCCAGTCCTCCAGCTCCGCCGGCAGCTCGTCGAAGGTCGTTACGTCCCTGAAATACTCCAAAAACACCTGGTCGAACTTGTCGAAATCCGCCTCCGTGTGCACGAGGACCGCCCGCGCCAGCTGATAAAACCCCGTCAGGGACGAGCGGTGCAGGCCCATCTCCAGCCCCTGCAGGAGGGTATTCCACTCCTGCATCGAGACCCGCAGGCCCCGCAGCCGCAGAAGGTAAAAGAAATCTGTAAACATAGCGGGCCGCCGTAGCTTACCAGCGGCGGGAATTGGACTGCTGGGATCTTGTCAGCGTATCGAGGTCCTCGTTCTTCTTGAGGAGGACCCCGGCGAAGGGCATTTCCTTCTCGATGCGCTTCGGGTCGATGCCGCCGATGCGCAGGGCCTGGACCCAGTCGATGAGCTCGGAGGTGGAGGGCTTTTTCTGCAGGCCCCGCAGGGCCCGCACGGCATAGAAGCTCTCCAGGGCCTGCTTCAGGAGCTTTTCCTCCAGATCGTCGAAGTGTACCCGGACGATCTTCTCCATCATGGCCTCGTCGGGGAAGTCGATGTAGTGGAAGATGCACCGGCGCAGAAAGGCGTCCGGCAGCTCCTTCTCCGCATTGGAGGTGATGATGACCAGGGGCCGCACCGAGGCCTTCACCGTCTCCTTGGTCTCGGGGATGTAGAACTCCATCTTGTCCAGCTCCCACAGAAGGTCGTTCGGGAACTCAATGTCCGCCTTGTCGATCTCGTCGATGAGCAGGACGCAGCGGTCCGTGCGCCGGAAGGCCTCGCCGAGCTTGCCCAGCTTGATGTACTTTCCGATGTCCGAGACATCCGCGCCGAACTGGCTGTCGTACAGGCGCTGGACGGTGTCGTAGACGTACAGCCCGTCCTGGGCCTTGGTGGTGGATTTGATGCTCCAGATGAGAAGCTCCATCCCGAGGGCCTCCGCCACGGCCTGGGCCAGCATGGTCTTGCCGGTACCGGGCTCGCCCTTGACGAGAAGGGGCTTTTCGAGCGCCATGGCGATGTTCACGCTGCCTAAGAGCTCCGGGGACGCCACATACCCCGTGCTGCCTTTGAATTCTGTCATAGCTTCCGTACTCCTGTGCGTTATTTCAAATAAAAATTGTACCATCCCACCTCCGTCTCTGTCAAATGCTCGCGGTCTGTGGTATGATGTAGAAAAAAGCGCAAGGAGAAAAACGGATGAAATACCTGATCGCCTCCGACCTTCACGGGTCGGCGGAGCATGTGGGAAAGCTCATGGAGGCCTGGGAGCGGGAGCGAGCCGACAGCATGATCCTCCTGGGGGACATCCTCTACCACGGACCCCGGAACGCCCTGCCGGAGGATTACGACACCAAGCGGGTCATGGACATGCTGAACCCCCTGGCCTATAAGATCACCGCCGTCCGGGGCAACTGCGACGCGGAGGTGGACCAGATGGTGCTGGAGTTCCCCCTGGTGGCCCACAGCATGAGCCTTATCGTGGACGGGCGGCGGTTCTTCCTGACCCACGGGCATCTGTATAACCCCATCGAGCCCCCGGCCCTGGACCCCGGGGACGTGATGCTCTCGGGGCACACCCACGTCCCGGCCTGCTTCCAGTCCCCGGAGGGGGTGTGGTTTCTGAACCCCGGCTCCGTCTCCATCCCGAAGAACGCCTCGCCCCACAGCTATATGACTTATGACAAAGGTCTCTTCCTCTGGAAGACCCTGGAGGGGGAGGTCTATCGGGAGCTGGATCTGAAGGACGAGGAAGAAACACGCAAAACGTGAAAAAACCTGTGGTTGTCACCCTATAAAAACTATGTTATAATGCGGACGATCGGAAGAAAAAAGACCAAAAATCAATGAAAAACCGCCGTTTTCCTGCGGCGGACGGACAAAGGAGAATACATTATGGCACTGATGACCGGCGAACAGTATCTGGAGAGCCTGCGCAAGCTGCATCCGCGCATCTATATGTTCGGCAAGCAGATCCCCTGCGCGGTGGACGACCCCATCCTCCGTCCCTCGGTGAACTCCGTAAAGATGACCTACGATCTGGCCCAAATGCCCGAGTACGAGTCTCTCATGACCACCACCAGCTCCATCACCGGAAAGAAGATCAATCGCTTCTGCCACATCCACCAGAGCCCCGAGGACCTGATCCTCAAGGTGAAGATGCAGCGCCTCTGCGGTCAGAAGACCGGCGCCTGCTTCCAGCGCTGCGTGGGCATGGACGCCTTCAACGCCGTCTGGTCTACCGCCTATGAGGTGGACAAGGCCCACGGCACCGGCTATTTCGAGAACTTCAAGAAGTACATGGAGTACGTCCAGGAGGAGGACCTCGTCGTGGACGGCGCCATGACCGACCCCAAGGGCGACCGCGGTCTCGCGCCTCACGCCCAGGCGGACGGCGACCTGTTCCTGCGGGTGGTGGAGCGCCGCCCGGACGGCGTGGTGGTCCGGGGCGCCAAGGCCCACCAGACCGGCGCGTCGAATTCCCATGAGATCCTGGTCATGCCCACCCAGGCCATGAAGCCGGACGATAAGGATTACGCCATCGCCTTCGCCGTGCCCATCGACGCGGAGGGCATCTTCATGATCGTCGGCCGCCAGAGCTGCGATACCCGCAAGCTGGAGGACGGCACCCTGGACCGGGGCAATCCCACCTTCGGCGGCATGGAGGCGCTGGTCATCTTCGACAATGTTTTTGTCCCGAACGACCGCATTTTCCTCAACGGAGAGACCGAATTCGCCACCATGCTGGTGGACCGCTTCGCCTCCTATCACCGCCAGAGCTACGGCGGCTGCAAGGTGGGCGTGGGCGATGTGCTCATCGGCGCCGCGGCGCTGGCCGCGGAGTTTAACGGCGCGGCCAAGGCCTCCCATGTGAAGGACAAGCTCATTGAGATGACCCACCTGAACGAGACCCTGTATTCCGGCGGCATCGCCTGCTCCGCCAATGGCTGGAAGACCGCCTCCGGCAACTACATGGTGGACACGCTGCTCGCGAACGTATGCAAGCAGAACGTGACCCGCTTCCCCTATGAGATCGCGCGGCTTGCGGAGGATCTGGCCGGCGGCATCATGGTCACCTGCCCCTCCGAGACGGACCTGAGGGACCCGGAGCTGGGTCCCTATGTGGAAAAGTATCTCAAGGGTGTGGACTCCGTCCCGACGATCAATCGCCTGAAGATCATGCGCCTGATCGAGAACCTGACCCTGGGCACCGCCGCGGTGGGCTACCGCACGGAGTCCCTCCACGGGGCCGGCTCTCCCCAGGCCCAGCGCATCATCATCTCCCGCCAGAGCGATCTGGCCGGGAAGAAGGACCTGGCCAAGGCCATCGTCGGCATCGAATGACCCGGCGGGAGGAAGCAGCATGAGGATCGTTAATCCCTATTACTCCCCCAAGGAGCTCAAGGAAATGGGCTTCAGGAAGCTGGGGCGCCATGTGCTCATCAGCCGCACCTGCCGCATCTATACGCCGGAGAAGATGTCCATCGGTGATCATGTCCTCATCGACGATTTCACCATCATGAACGGCGAGATCACCATCGGCAGCTACGTCCATATCAGCTCGAACTGCGAGTTTTACGCCGGCGAGACGTACATCGAGCTGGGGGATTTCACCGCGGTGTCGTCCCGCAGCGCCCTGTACGCCACCAGCGACGACTACTCCGGCCGCTATCTGAGCAACCCCACCGCCCCCAAGGCCTATCGGCATGAGGACAATCTGCCCATCATCCTGGAGAAGCACGCCATCGTAGGCACCGGCTGCACCCTTATGCCCGGCGTCACTGTGGCGGAGGGCTGCTCCGTTGGGTCCATGGCCTTGGTGAACAAGTCCACCGAGCCCTGGGGCATCTATGTGGGCATCCCCGCCAAGCGCATCCGGGAGCGGGACAAGGGCCTGCTGGAATACGAGAAAAAGCTGACGGGCCAGGCCTGAGCCCGCTCCCTGTTTCCCATGTAAAAATGTTTTTGGAGGTAAATACAGTATGGAACAGCTGATGGAGCTTCTGAGAGAGCTGCGTCCCGATGTGGATTTTGAGACTGAGACCGCCCTGATCGACGACGGTATCCTGGGCTCCTTCGATATCACGTCCCTGGTGAACGGCATCATGGACGAGTTCGACGTGGAGCTGAACATGGCCGATCTGGAGCCGGAGAACTTCAACTCCGCCGAGGCCATCTGGGAATTCATCCAGTCTCTGAAGGACTAAAACCGCGAAGACCGGGACGGATCGCCGATCCGTCCCGGTCCCGCTGCGGCGGAAAGCGACAGGAAATCCCTCTTGACATTCGCTCTCAGATGTGGTATATTAATACTCCCAGATGACGCGGGATAGAGCAGTTCGGTAGCTCGTCGGGCTCATAACCCGGAGGTCGGGGGTTCAAATCCCTCTCCCGCAACCATTTATATGTACGCCTACGTTGACGGAATACGAGCCGTCCGCGTGGGCGTATATTTTTGTTACATGGTGTTTGATGATCTTCGGGAGGTCATGGTCCCAATCGTCCAGGGCATAGTGGAAGATCTCTACGATGTCGGCAGGATCCACGGTGCGGCGGCTGGACGTGCGACGACCGATGATGTCCTCCAGCTCCGATTTGCGGACGCGG
>CAJOHR010000066.1 GCA_905234425.1 uncultured Oscillospiraceae bacterium
ATGGCATCAAGATACAAATTCAGTTGCGAAGAGATAGCAAAAATCGAAAGCGCAAGAAAGGCGAATAAGGATAAACGAGCCGAAGCCAGATTGAAAGCACTGGAACTGCGCGCCAAAGGGAAGAAATCGGAAGACGTTGCGAAGGAAACCGGATTTCACCCTGCTTATATAACGACTCTGGTTCGGAAGTACCGAAATGGCGGATTGGATGCGATAGCAGGCAATCACTACGGTGGAAATCGACGGAATATGAGCATTGAGAAAGAGGCTGAGATACTTGCACCATTCAAAGAACGAGCTGAGAAAGGCGAGATGATCGAGGTCAGTGAAATCAAGGCGGCATATCAAGCAGAGGTCGATCATCCGATTGGAAATAGCCAGATATACTTTGTGCTACATCGACAAAACTGGCGAAAGGTTATGCCTCGGAGCAAGCATCCGAAAAAGGCCAGCGAGGAGGTCATTGAGACCTCAAAAAAATTAAAACCAGAATCGGAGAGTTGAGGGATTATGTCAACTGCAAAGTGCGGCTGATGTTTCAGGATGAAGCAGGTTTTGGACGGATTAACAAGCCCAAATACTGTTGGTGTGAAAAGGGAATTCGACCCACGGTTCCGTGCCATCATATTCGGGAGTATCGCTATGCCTATGGAGCAGTTGAACCTATGACAGGGGATTCCTTCTTTTTGGTGATGCCATACTGTAACTCTGCCTGTATGAGCGTATTTCTAACGGAGCTTTCCAAGCAGTATCCTGATGATGTTATTTTACTGTGTTGCGACGGAGCCACCTGGCATAAATCAAAAACTTTAGTGATACCCAGCAACATATATCTGTTCCACATTCCGCCTTATACGCCCGAGATGAATCCGATCGAACAGATTTGGAAAGAGCTGCGAAAAAGCTTCCGCAATCAGGTATTTGCAACCTTGGAAAAGGTGGTTGATAGATTGTGTGACGCTATTTGCCACCTGTCTAATGCTACCATAAGGAGTATTACTGGTCGGGATTGGATTTTTAAATCGTTTAATTAAATTTTAGTATCAATTCCTCCTCAAAGTTTTTGTGAGTTTTGCCGAAATGCATCTGTGAGCAGTGTAGCACGATATTTTCACGATTACAAATACCAAACAGTTATGGAAATCCATCATTGAAAGTTATGGATTTTTGTGCTATGATAGGCATAAAAGGAGGCGAGGATATGGAACTGCGGGACCTGGAATACTTCATGACCATCGTCCGGGAAGGCAGTCTCACCGGAGCGGCCAAGGCGCTGCATCTTTCTCAGCCGGGCATCACCCGCAGCTTGAAGGTTTTGGAGGACGAGCTGGGAAAACAGCTTATCATTCGGGGCAGCCGCCGGGTGGTGCTGACCGAGGAGGGCATGGTGCTGCGCCGCCGGGCGGAGGAGCTGCTGCGGCTGGCGGACCGGACGAAATCGGAGATCATGAGCCCGGACACGGTGATCGAGGGCGATATCTACATCTGCGCCGGAGAGACCAAGGGCATCCATTTTCTGACCCAGGCCGCCAAGCGGCTCATGAACCGGCACCCCGGCGTGCGGATCAACATCTCCAGCGGCGACCGGACGGACGTGACCGAGGAACTGGAAAAGGGCCTGATCGACTTCGGCCTTCTGCTGGAGCCCATCGCCGCCACCCAGTATGACTTCATCCCCATTCCCTACGAGGACGTGTGGGGCGTCATCATGCGGAGGGACGCACCCCTGGCAAAGCAGGAAGCCGTCCGTCCAGAGGACCTGATCGGTCTGCCGCTGATCCTGCCCAGGGGTGGCGACTATCAGAAAACCGGCAGCCGCATTCTGGGGCTGAAACCAGAGCAGATCCATGTGGCGGCAACTTACAGTCTGATCTTTAACGCCGGACTCATGGCGGCGGACGGCATCGGCTATGTGGTGGGGCTGGATCAGATCCTGGAGCTGGGGGAACAGAGCGAGCTGTGCTTCCGGCCCCTGGAGCCCGCCGTGACCGGCCGCATGAATGTGGTCTGGAAGCGGTATCAGATGATGTCCCGGCAGGCGGAGGCGTTTTTGGAAGAGCTGCGGGAATCATAAATAAAAAGCTGCGGCGTACCTGTGACAAAACCATAGGCCCGCCGTTTCTTTTGCCAAAACCATAAATATTAATGATGGGAAACCATAACAAATCAGTATTTGATTTATTTTGGATTTCCATATATGATGGAACCATACGGGAAGGGGTGAGCGCTATGCGAACAGACGCGGATTTGATCCGGAATCTGAAGGATGCGGGCTGTCCGGAGGAGCTGATCGGCAGCTTTATGGACCTCTATCGAAGCGGGAGGATCAAGGACGGCCTCCGGCTCCTCCAGCAGCACCGGCGCGCCCTACTGGATGGCGTCCATGAGGAAGAGCGGAAAATAAACTGCCTGGACTACATGGTCTACCATCTGGAAAAAGAAAACTGAACATGACTTCAAGGAGGAATCTATCATGGCATACGGATACATTCAGAAGCTCTCTGACAAAGTGGCGCGCACCCATGTCCGCTACAACAACCGCTATGGGACTGCCATCGCCGGGGACCTGTACACGGCAAAGGATCTCGACAAGACGAAAAAATATCCCGCTCTGATCGTGGGCGCGCCCTACGGCGGCGTCAAGGAGCAGGGCCCTTGCGTCTATGCAAATGAGCTGGCCCAGCGGGGCTTCGTGGTGTTGACCTTCGATCAGGTCCACATGGGCGAGAGCGGCGGCGAGCCCCGAAATATCTCCTCTCCTGACCTGTTTGCCGAGAGTTTTTCCGCCGGCGTGGACTTTCTGGGCGTGAAGGTGCCGTTTGTGGACAGGGAGAGAATCGGCGTCATCGGCATCTGCGGCTCTGGCGGCTTTGCTCTTTCCGCCGCCCAGGTGGACGTGCGGATCAAGGCCGTCGCCACCACTTCGATGTACAACATCACCGATGTGCGGAACATGATGCCCATGGACAAGGCTGCCCTGGACGGCATGAAGGCCCAGCTTGCTCGGCAGCGGTGGACAGACTTTGAAAACGGCTATCCCGAATACATTCCCAGCTTCCCGGAAGAGCCTTATCCCGACGACGGTATTCCGGAAACTGATCCGCTGACCAACGAGTGGAACCGGTTCTACGCCGTGAAGCGGGGCCACCACCCCAATGCCAGAGGCGGCTTCTCTACTACCTCCAATCTGGCCATGCTGAACTTCCCGGCCCTAAGCTACATCGAGGAGATCAGTCCCCGGCCCATCCTGTTTGTGGTGGGGGACCGGGCACACTCCAAATCCTTCAGTGAGCGGGCCTACAACCATGCACTGGAGCCCAAGGAGCTGTATGTGGTAGAGGACGCGGAGCACATCGACCTCTATGACCGGGTGGACCGGATTCCCTTCGACAAGCTGGAGGACTTCTTCAAGTCCAATCTGAAATAAGGAGAGAGAGACATGGATGCAAAAATGCTTGATGGCAAGGTCGCCATCATCTCCGGGGCCAGCTACGGCATGGGCAAGACCATGGCAAGTCTGTTCTGCGAGGAAGGCGCCAAGGTGGTCATGACCGCCCGGGGCAAGGATACCCTGGACAGGGCCGTGAAAGAACTCACTGACAAGGGCTACGAAGCCATCGGCGTGGTGGCTGACAGCGAAAAGCTGGAGGATGTGCAGAAGGTTATCAAGACCGCCCTGGACACCTACGGCGATCTGGACATTGTCATCAACAACGCCGGCATCGGGGAGCAGATCATCATCGACGACACCACCGACGAGTGGGCGGAGCACGTCTACAACACCAACGTCATGGGACCGCTTCGGTACATTCGGGAATCCCTCAAGGTGTTCCTGCCCAAGAACGAGGGCTGCATCATCAACATCTCCTCCGTCAATGGCACCCGGCCCTTCTGCGGCGCGGCCTACACCTCCTCCAAGGGTGCCATCGACACCCTGACCAAAAACGTGGCCATGCGGCTCATCGACACGAATATCCGCATCAACGCTGTGGCCCCCGGCGCGACCGTCACCCCGGCGCATCTGGCGAACAAGGCAGGCGAGCAGCCCGGCGGCAGTGAGATGCTGAACTACTCCGGTCACTACGTCTATTTCCCCGGCCCGGAGTGCGACCCCATGGATCAGGCCAGATGGGGGTCCATGTGAAGGGTCAGGTGCTTCAGGTCTGCAACGGAGCGTTCCTGTGAGACGGGCATGGTTTTCCGGGCTGCTGCTCCTGGCCATGCTTACCGGATGTGGAAGTCCCGTCGTATCGGAACCGGTTGAATCCACGGCGGCAACCTTTGGCATTGTGGAAAGCGCCTTTGAGTCCGCCCCAACTGATTCCATTGCGGCTCCGGTATCAGAACCGGAGGAACCTGCTGCTGAACCGTCCGATGAGATCCTGATTCAGGAACCGTTTGATGAACCGGAGGAAACAGAGGACTCTGAAAATGTGGAGAACACCATGAAAACGGAAGCAATTTACGCGGAAATCAACGGGCAGCGGTTTTCGGTCACTTTGGACGACAGCCCCACAGCAGAAGCGTTTCGGGAATTGCTCCCTGCCGCCTGGGAGATGGAGGAGCTCCACGGCAACGAGAAGTTCATCTATCTGGACGGCAGCCTCCCCTCGGATTCCCGGTCCGTGGGGTATATCGAGACCGGCGACCTGATGCTCTACAGCGACAACTGCGTGGTCCTGTTCTATGACAGCTTCTCCACCTCCTACGGCTATACCCGCATCGGCTGGGTGGATAATCCCGAAGGACTGGCCGAAGCAGTGGGCAGCGGAGATATTATAGCTGTATTAGGGTTAGAATGAGAAAGAAATGGCGGTTCCGGAATGAGTCAAAGATTATGGGAAATACTTCTTGATTCTTTATCACTGATAACCCAAGCTGCGTGCGGATTTTTGAACGGGGAATCGTTCAGAAAACCTTTTGATTGAACGCGAAGGGCGGGCCTAGCCCCCCCTTCACTCTTCCCCCTGCCGCTCAGTTGCGGCCGGTTTCACCGTGTTCTTTGACAGTTTCCAGCGGCCTGCGGTCCGGGACCGCAGGCCGCTCACGATCAGGCGTGTTTTTTCCAGGTGGAGGGCAGGAAGAAAATCAGCAGGGGATAGATCTCCAGCCGTCCCGCCAGCATGTCGAAGATCAGGACCACCTTGCTCAGGAAGGAGAACTGAGAGTAGTTCCCCGCAGGACCCACCAGATTGAGGCCCGGACCGATGTTGTTGAAGGTGGCGGCCACCGCCGTGAAGGTGGTGGTGGGATCGAAGCCGTCCAGGGCCAGAATCAGAACGCTTACGATATAGATGACCACGAACACCACCAGATACACAAAGGTGTTCTGGAGCGTGCCGTCCTCCACGGACTTCCCGTCGATCCGTAGCCGCCGGACAGACCTGGGATGGGCCATGCGCCGGAGCTCCTTGGCCACGGCCTTAAAGTAGATCAGGAACCGGCCGATCTTGATGCCGCCGCCGGTGGACCCGGCGCAGGCGCCGGTGAACATGATGGCCACCAGGATCATCCGGCAGTAGGTGGGCCAGAGGTTGAAGTCCACCGTGGCGAAGCCCGTGGTGGTCATGATGGAGGCAACGGAGAAGAATCCGTCCACCACCGAGGCGTCCCGGCCCAGATTCCCCGCCCGGTACAGCACCAGAAGAATGGTGATCACGGCGAAGAGATAAATGATGAAATACCAGCGGACCTCCTCGGTTTTGACCGCGTCCCGCCAGCGCTTCACCGCCAGCAGATAATAGAAGTTGAAGTTGACGCCGAAGAGCATCATAAAGACGGTGGCCACCCACTTGCACATGAGGCTGTAGCTGGCAAAGCTGGTGCTCAGGGTGCCGAAGCCGCCGGTGCCCGCCGCGCCGAAGGTCAGGCAGACGGCGTCGAAGGTGCCCATGCCCCCGAACTTCAAAAAGGTGAAGCACAGGGAGGTCAGAACGAAATAGATGCCGTAGAGCCAGCCGGCGGAGGTCCGGATGCTGGGGGAGAGCTTATCCACCGTGGGACCGGGGCTCTCCGCCCGCATGAGATAGAGCTTCTGGCCCCCGGCGCTGGCCAAAGGCAGAATGGCCAGCATGAACACCAGCACGCCCATGCCCCCCACCCAGTGGGAGAAGCTGCGCCAGAAGAGCATGCACCTGTCCAGATCCTCCACATGGAGGAGGATGCTGGCCCCCGTGGTGGTGAAGCCCGAGACCATCTCAAACAGAGCGTCGAGATAGTGGGGAATCTGTCCGGTGACGGAGAAGGGCAGGGCCCCCACCGCCGACAGCAGGAACCAGGACAGGGCCGTGGTCACCAGCCCCTCCCGGGCAAAAAACGTGGTGTTTTTGGGCTTTCGAAGGACGAAAACCAGTCCTAAAAGGGCCTCTCCCGCAGCCACCGCCAGGAAGCTCATGGCCGTGGTCTCTCCGTAATAGAGCCCCACCATGACGGGCAGCAGCAGCAGCGCCGCCTCCACCTCCATGACGCAGCCCACAATATAGGCGATCATCCCAAGATTCATGGCTCAGCTCCTCACGATGTCCCGGAGATCCCGGATGCCCTTGCCGGTGGTGACCACCACCACCACGTCCCCCACCTCAATGGTGTCCTGGCCTGTGGGGGTGATGATCCGGCCTTTCCGGTTGATGGAGCAGACCAGCAGGTCCTTTTTGAGCTTCAGGTCCTGGATGCGGATGCCGGTGATGTCGGAGCCGGGATGGACGATAAACTCCATGGCCTCCACCCGGCCGTCCAGGAGTCGGTAGAGAGTCTCCACGTTGTTGGACCCGGCGTTCCCCAGGGCCCGGACATACCGGACGATGTTCTCCGCCGTGATGTTCTTGGGGTAGATCACGGAGCCCAGGTTCAGGTCCTCCACCACCTCCTCGAAGTCGATCCGGCTGATCTTGGTGACCACCTTGGCCTGGGAGACCTTCCCGGCGTAGAGGGCCAGCATGATGTTCTCCTCGTCCAGCCCCGTCAGACAGATAAAGGCCTCGGCGGAGGGAAGTCCCTCCTCGCTGAGCAACGTTTTGTCGCTGCAGTCGCCGCAGATGATCTGCGCCTTGGGCAGCCGTTCGGCCAGGACCTCGCAGCGCGCCCGGCTGGACTCGATGATCTTCACCTGCATCCCGGCCCGCTGGAGAATGGTAGCCAGGTATTCCGAGGTGCTGCCGCCGCCCGCAATGGTCACGGCCCGGATGGGCTTGGCCTGGAGCTTCAGCCGCTGGAGCACCCAGGCGATCTGGCCCGAGGGCATGACCACGGAGATCTTGTCCCCGGCCCGGAGCTCGGTGTTGCCCTTGGGAATCACGATCTCCCCGTTCCGCTCCCGGATGCAGACCAGCATGCGGCCGCTTAAAAGGGCGTTGACCTCCATCATGTTCTTCCCGTCCAGGGGGGACCCGGCCTGAATGGGGAACCGGAGCATATTCACCCGGCTCCGGTCAAAGATGTCCACGTCCAGAGCCGACGGGATCTGGAGCAGGCGCATGATATCCCGGGCGGCGGCCCATTCGGGGTTGATGACCATGGAAAGGCCCAGCTCCCCCTTGATGAAGTCGATATCCTCGTAATAGCTTGGGTCCCGGACCCGGGCGATGACCTGGCAGTTGCCGGCCTTCCGGGCGATCAGGCAGGAGAGCATGTTCCGCTCGTCGTGATCGGTGACGGCGATGAGCAGATCTGCCGTTTTCAGCCCCGCCTCCATAAGGATGCCGTAGGAGGTGCCGTTGCCCAGCACCGCCTGGACGTCCATAGAGCCCACAGCCGCTTCCAGGCGCTCCTTGTTCAGATCCACGATGGTGATGGCGTGGTCCTCCTGCAGGAGCTGCTGGGCCAGGGTCAGGCCCACCTTGCCGCAGCCTACGATGATAATATTCATGAATTTCCTTCTCTCTGCTCCGATGCTTTGATACATCTGACGTTTTCCGGGTCTCTTTATAATATGCCGTTACTTTCTGCGCAGGAGCTTGTCTGTCACCGCCCGGAGCTCCTCCAAACGGAAAAGGAAGGCGGCAATGAAATAGACGATGACGCCTGCGGCTGTGGGGACGCCCAGGTCCAGAACCCGGCCCGTCAGGGTCCCGCTCCAGTTACTTGGCGTCAGTTTTGCAGTTCCATAGACCGCCAGGGCCATGATCATGGTGCAAAGCAGCATTTTCCCCAGGGCCAGCCAGAAGACCTTGTCCATCGCCCCCGGATACCGGCGGATCGTGGGGATCAGCAGCACCGCCGCCGCCACGGTGACGGACACCGCCGTGGCCAGGCTCAGCCCTGCCACATCCAGCTTTTCCATCAGAAGGAGGCACAGCACCAGATTGACGGCAATGGAGATCCCGCCGGAGATCAGGGGCGTCCTTCCGTCCTGCTCGGCGTAGAACAGCCGGGACAGCACGTTCTGGACCCCATAGCCCACCATGCCGATGCTCATAAAGCAGAGGGCTCTGGCGGTGATGGCTGTGGAGTCCGGCCCCCAGGCGTTGTATTCATAGAGAAGCCGCACCATGGGTCCCGCCAGGAGCATCATCCCGGCAGTGATGGGCAGGAGCAGAAACAGCATGCCCCGCAGGGATTCCCCCAGGAGATTGCTGAGCTCCTCCTTTTTCTCCCCGGTGGAAAGCCGGCTCATCTCCGGGAAGATCACGTTGGTGATGGAGAGGACGAGAATTCCGGCGATCATGGTGTAGAGGGTGTTGGCGTAGTCCATGGCGCTGGCCCCGGCCCCCTCGAAAAGATGGGTGGCAAACCGGGTGGAGATGAGCTGATTCACCGGCTGGATCCAGGTGGAGACCATGACGGGCAGCATGAGCAGAAACACGCTTCTGAGCCCGGGATGGCGGAAGGCAGGCCGGTATCGGAACCCGTGGCGATGGAGCCAGGGGATCTGCATGACTGCCTGGACGGCCCAGCCCAGGAGAAAAGCCCAGGCAAGGCCCCAAATGCCGAATTTCCGGCAGAAAAAGAGATAATAGAGGATGATGACCCCGTTGGAGGCCACGCTCAGTGCCGCGGGAATATAAAACTGGCCCATGGACTGAAGGACCCCCACCATGGAAAAGGCCAGTCCCGTGAAAAACACCGTGGGGAACAGGACCCGCAGGAGTCTGGCGCAGAGCGCGGCGGTCTCCGGATCGAAGCCGTCAGCCAAAAGCCCCACGATGGGTCCGGCAAAGGCCATGCCCAGCAGGGAAAAGGCTGCCGTCAGAAGCCCCACCCAGGTGAAAAAGCTCCTGGACAGGGAGAAGGCGTCCTCCTGACCGTTCTGCTCCAGCCGCTGGGAAAACACGGGGATAAAGCTGGCGGAAATGGCCGAGGCGAAGATGGCGTCGAAGAAGGTCCGGGGGATCCGGGAGGCCACCTGAAAGGCGGCGCTGTCCATGCCTGTGGCGAAGTTGTGGCCCAGGAGCATATCCCGCACCAGCCCCAGCACCTTGCCCGCCAGGGTGATGATGACGATAAGCCCCACGGTTTTCAGCCGATTCGATTGTTGCGTTTCCCGGTCCATAGCCGCGCCCCTTTATGATAATGTGTCGGTCCCACAAGTATAACACAGGCGAAAACCACTGTCAATCAAGGCTTTTTTGCCTTTCCTCTTGCCTTTTCCCGATTTGGCGGCTATGATAGAGCAAATAACCTGATAGGAGGCGGACCCATGTTAAAGGACCTGGCAAGGAAAAGCCGCAGCTACCGCGGCTACGACGAGACCCGGCGCATGACCCGGCAGGAGCTTTTGGAGCTGGTGGACTGCGCCCGCTATGCCCCCTCCAGCGTGAACCGGCAGCCCTTCAAATACTATCTGGCCTGGGAGCAGGAGGCCCTGGACAAAATCCAGCCCCTCACCGGCTGGGCCAGAGCCCTGCCCAACATGCGCCTGCCCCATCCCGGGAAGAACCCCACCGGCTTCATCGTGATCTGCCAGGAGACGGAATGGGACCCGGACCTTTCCCGGTATCTCCGGGACGTGGGCGCCGTGGCCCAGACCATGCTGCTCGCCGCCGCAGAGCAGGGCCTGGGCGGCATTATGATCGGCAATTTCAGCCCGAAAAGGGTGGCCGAGGCCCTGGCGCTGCCGGACCACATCGTGCCCATGCTCATCGTGGCCTTCGGAAAGCCGGACGAGACCGTGGTGCTCACGGACATCCCTGCCGGCGGAAGTCTGAACTATTATCGGGACGAGAACGACGTCCACTACGTTCCCAAGCGGCGGCTGGAGGACGTGGTGCTCTGAGACCCATGTTTTTCATTGACTTTCCCTGTAAAAGTCCGTATAATACATAGGCGCTTTCGCGCCTGCGAAGACGGCGATCCTTGATTTAGGAATGATTTTATGAAACTATTCGGCAATTCCCACGCCCAGGAGCCTGAGGAGGAAATGGAAATCCAGGAAGCCCTCGAGGACCTGGAAGACGAGGACTTTGACGAGGATTATGAAGCGGACCCGGAAGACGGGTATTACGATGAGGACGACGAGTACTACGACGAAGAACCGGGTCTGAAGGACCGGATCCTCGGGTTCTTCCGCGGTCTGTCCAGCACCAAGGTGGGCTTCCTCAGCGCCATCATCACCCTGGTGGTGATCCTGGGCGCCGGCGCCCTGACGGTGAACTATTTCCTCGGCCTGATCAACTATCAGGCCGCCGACAGCGAATACTTCAACACGGTCAGCACCGAGGAGGAGCTTCCGGCGGAGCCCAGTCCCGTCAGCTCCATGGTGGCCCAGCTGGAGGCGGAGGACACCAAGGACCTGCTGGAGGCCACGCCGGAGGAGCTGGCCCAGTGGGACCAGCACATCGAGGACGTGATCTCCGACACGGACACCTATGAGATCCCCATCGACCAGGACGTCTACAACATCCTGCTCATCGGCACCGACATCCGGGACATGGATGAGGTGGGCCGCTCCGACGCCATGATCCTGGTCTCCATCAACCAGAAAAGCCAGACCATCTACCTGACCTCCTTCCTCCGGGACTGCTATATCCACATTCCCGGCTACGGCAATACCCGGCTGAACCACGCCTTTGCCTACGGCGGTCCGGCGCTCCTGGAGGAAACTCTGGAGGAGAACTTCAAGATCCATGTGGACCGCTACGCGGCGGTGAACTTCTATTCCTTTATGGACGTGGTGGACACCCTGGGCGGCGTCTGGATCTATGTCACCGAGGAGGAGCGGGAGGTCACCAACGACTATATCTGGTCCATGAACAACCTGCTGGACGAGGAATGGTCCAACGACTATCTCTGGTCCGACGGCTGGCACAAGCTCAACGGCAAGCAGGCCCTCTGCTACGCCCGGAACCGCTACGTGGGCAATGACTATCAGCGGACTCAGCGGCAGCGGAACGTGCTGACCCAGATCTTCCGGGGCTGCCGGTCCGCCTCTCCTGCGGTACTGGTTCAGCTTGCCCAGGTGATCCTGCCTCAGGTCACCACGGACATGACCAAGAGCCAGGTCCTGAATTACGCCGCCAACATTGCGGCCTATCTGGACTATGACATCGTCTCCCAGCAGATCCCGGCAGCGGACACCTATTACGGCTCCACCATTTCCGGCATGAGCGTCATCAGCCTGGATCTGGACGCCAACATCACCTATCTTCAAAACACCATCTACAAGGGCGCCACCGCCCAGAGCGCCTCGGATTACGGCGAGGAAGCGGAGGAGGGCGCCTGGGACTATGAGGCCTGGTACGCCTTCTGGAACCGGGAGGAATGGAAGGACATCGACTGGGAGAAGGTGGACTGGGACAGCGTGGACTGGAGCAATATCGACTACGACACGGTGGACTGGACGGACTACTACCTGCCCGAGGAGGAGACCAGCGCCTCGCCGGAGACAGGAACAGCCACCGGATCATCCACCGGCACGACCACCGGCACGACCGCCGGCACCAGCGCAACGCCGAAGCCCAGCGCCACCCCGAAACCAAGCCCATCCCCAAGCCCGTCCCCAAGCCCCAGCCCGAAAATCAACGAGGACAACACAGGCGGATAAAGTAAAATTCCGGCGTCTCCGTTTCTGCGGAGACGCCGTTTTGACTGGCTATATTCAAACATGGCGCTGTTTTTGCAAATTGGGATTTGTCGGGGTCATTGAGCACCCCTGTCATTCTGAGGAGCGCAGCGACGAAGAATCCTGCGTCAACCGGGAAGGAAAGATCCTTCGCTGCGC
>CAJOHR010000067.1 GCA_905234425.1 uncultured Oscillospiraceae bacterium
GAGAGCAAGTTCAAAATCTACATTTCCGCCCTGACTACCCTGAACGTAGACCAGCACAACCGGATTCCCACCACGGACGCCCGGCTCCTGCGGCGCATTGAGCGGGACGCCCGGACCCGGGGCCACTCCGCCCAGGCCACCATCAGGATGTGGCCCTCCGTGCGGCGGGGGGAGGAGAACAACATCTTCCCGTACCAGGACAGCGCGGACGAGATTTTCAACTCCGCTCTGATTTTCGAGACCTCCCTCCTCCAGCCCTACGTGGAGCCGCTGCTGTTCGACATTCCCCGGGACTGCCCGGAGTACGCGGAGGCGAAGCGGCTGCTGAAGTTCCTGAACTACTTCCTGCCCATCCCGGACGACGCGGTCCCCAAGGCCAGCATTCTGCGGGAGTTTATCGGCGGCGGATGCTACCAGGTGTAAGCGCTGCCAGGCGCAGGAGTATCATGCCCCTGTCGGCGGCGTGAAATAACGGTACGGGGCTGTCCCGCCTCTTGCGGGACAGCCCCGTGCTGCCGTTTCCTTCATGCCTGAATGAGCAGTTCCAGCGTTTCGTACAGATGCTCCGGCTCCACGGGCTTGCTCAGGTGCGCGTTCATGCCCGCCTGGAGGGACCGCTGCACATCCTCGTCAAAGACATTTGCGGTCATGGCGATGATGGGAATGGTCTTGGCATCCGGATGCGCCAAAGCCCGGATGGCCTTTGTGGCGGACAGACCGTCCATGACCGGCATACGCACGTCCATGAGGATGGCGTCGTAGTATCCCTCGGGCTTTTCGGAGAACATTTCCACTGCGATCTGGCCGTTCTGCGCGTGTTCGGATTCCATATCCTCCAGCTCCAGCAGATCCTGCAGGATCTCGGCGTTCTGGTCCACGTCTTCGGCCATCAGGATCCTGCGGCCTGTAAGGCTCCAGGATACATCCTCCGTCTCCGCGGCCGTCTCCGCCGGCTCTTCGCCGGAGCGCACCAGCAGAATGCGCTGGATTGCCCGCTGCAGGCTGTCGGTAAACAGGGGCTTGGATACAATGCTGTCCACGCCCTCGGCCCGCGCCTCGTCCTCGATGATGTCCCAGCTATAGCCGGTCAGCATAATGACCGCGGTCTCACCTGCGTCAAAGGCACGGAGCGCCTTGGTAAGCTCCAGACCGTTCATATCCGGCATCTTGTAGTCGGTCAGCAGAAGCTGATAGGGCCCTCCCTCGTTATGGGCCTTCCGGAGCTGATCCAGCGCCGCATTTGCATCCGTATATATGTCGGATTCAATACCGATGGCCCGCAGCACCACCTGGGCGTGCTCACAGGCGATCTCGTCGTCATCCACCACTACAGCGCGCATATTCTCGGGCAGACGAATTCCGTCTTCCTCATGGGCGGTACGGCTGGAGGATTTCAGGGTGACTGTGACGGTGAAGGTGGAGCCAACGCCCTTTTTGCTTTCAACCTGGATTTCGCCGTTCATCATCTCCACAAAGCTCTTTGTAATGGCCATACCCAGACCGCTGCCGCCGTAACGGTTGGTTGTAGTGGCGTCCTCCTGGGAAAAGGCCTCAAAGATCCTGGGGATGTACTCCTTGTCCATGCCGATGCCTGTATCCTTCATCTGGAACCGCAGGGTGCACATGCCCTCAAATTCGGTCATCTGCTCCACGGTCAGCGTCACGTCTCCGGGAGGCTCCGTGAACTTCACGGAGTTTCCGAGGATGTTGATGAGCACCTGCTTTAGCTTCATATCGTCGCCGAAATAATAATCCGCCAGGCTTCCGACGATGTTGCACTCATAGTGGAGGCCCTTGTCCATACACTGTCCGTTGATCATAATGTTGATCTGATCCAGGAACTCCCGGAAGGAGAACTCCTCGTTTTTCAGCACGGCCCGGCCGGACTCGATGCGGCTCATATCCAGTATGTCATTGATCAGTCCCAAAAGATGATTGGCGCTGGCGCCGATCTTCTCCAGCTGTTCCCTGGTCTGGGGCTGGAGATTTGGATTCCGCAGCGCAATGTTATCCAGGCCGATAATGGCGTTCATTGGGGTACGGATCTCGTGGCTCATATTGGAGAGGAAACTGGTTTTGGCGCGGCTGGTATCCTCCGCCAGCGTCTTTTCCACCTCGATCTGCCGTTCCCGCCGCTGGATCCTTCCGTAAATCAGGAAAAGAACGATGAGCGTCAGTACGATCAGACCGATCTGCACCACAGCGGCAAGCGTCAGGGACCGATTGATTTCATTGAGCACATCCCACAGATAGGCATAGACCGTTCCGCTGCCGCTGGCCGCGTCGGCGCCTGCCTTTTGCAGCATATCCGCGTAATAGGTCTGGAGCGGTGCGACGGATTGCTCAACCGCTGTATCGGCAGTCTGAATCATCCAGACAGTGGATGTAAAAAGAATCAGGCCGAACATAACGATCAGGGCCACATTGGAACGGCCAAGCCGGTGGGCTTGGTCCCGCCGGATCAGATGCAGGAACATGAGGAAGCCCAGGAAGCCCCAGGCGGCGAAGATCAGATAGGATTCCGTTGCCAGGGTCTTGACGGACAGCAGGCTGGGAATCAGAAATGCCAGAACAAACAGCAGGGCAATCACAAACCCGGCGGCGCCGGTGACAGTCTCTATCTTTGCCTTCCGCTCCCGGGCCGCCTTCCAGGCGGCGGCGGAGGCGAAGGCGTAGGCGATGGTAGCGCCCACCGTGGTCACGTCCACGATCCAGCTGATCCAGGTCCTGCCGAAGAAGGGGAGAATCACCGAGATGCCCAGAACGGTGAGAATGGCCCGTCGGGGAACGTCGTTGTCCTCCAGCTTGCCGATCCATCGGGGAAGCATCTCATCCTCGGACAGATTGCAGATCAGACGGCTCAGCGCCACATAGTTTCCGATCAGACCGGTGAAAATACCGCAGAAGGCGGCGATCCCCAGAATCGCAGAGCCCCATCCGCCCAAGGCGGTTTGGGCGGCAAAGAAGGTGGGCTGAGATTTGACCCCCTGAAAATCTCCGTGGACCGCCACATACTCTGGCCATCCGGAGATCCCCTCCGGCGTTGCCGTCACGGCCAGCAGCACCAGCATAATATAGGCGGCAGCCGCGGCCAGGACGGCAAGCACAAAAATGCGGAAGGTCTTTTTCAGCGGGTATTTTGCCTCCGGCGCAGAATGGGAAACGGATTCAAAGCCCGCATAGGCCCAGGGCGACAGGGCCAGGATGGTGAAGGTGCCGCTCAACGCGCCGGAATCCTCTGCAAAAGCAGGCTGAAACAGGGGCGTGGACCCGTCCCGTTTTACGAGCGCGGCGGCAAAGCAGAGCACGACGCCGATCAGCAGCACGACGCCCATACACGCCTGGGTCCCGGCGGCCAGAGACCTGCGAAGGCAGACATAGGCCGAGGCAGTCAGGGCGAGGATCGAAAGCAGAATTTCCCCCAGATAGATCTGGAAACCCGCCACTTCGTAGTGGAATCCGAACTGGAAGGTGCTGCCCAGCAGGATTCTCGCAACCACAGGCAGGGCGGAAGCGTTTGCCCAGAGTATGGCGATGTAGGTCAGCAGCAGAAACCACGCGCTCAAAAAGCCGTGATCGTAGCCAAAGCACCGCTTCGTATAGGTGTAGGTGCCGCCGCTGTCGGGGAATTGATTCATCAAATAATGATAATTCCGCGCCAGTACCAGCATGACCAGTCCGCCCAGAGCGATTCCAAGAGACGCGCCCACAGGGCCGGCTGCCGGCAGGAATATGTTGCCCGGCATCACAAAGGCGCCCTGTCCCACAGCGCACCCGAAGGCAAGCCCCCAGGCTCCAAACGCCGTCAGATAAGGCGTAACGCCCGAATGATTCCGTTTCGATATGGTATCATTCACAACTGACTCCCCCTGTCAGGAATTCGGATCACTTGCCGGATTCCGCCTCGTATCTTTGAATGCCGGCCTTTGTCACCTCATAGAGCGCGGCCAGCTCCCGGAGCTTTTCCCGGATCTCCGCGTCGGAATACTTCCGGACGGCGCCGGGGCGATAATCCTCCGTGATCTCCGTGGCGGCGTCGGCGAGCTTTGTCAGGCCCAGATTTCCGCATACGCCCTTAGCGGCGTGGCTGGTTTCAAACAGCTGTGTGGGGTCCATGGTTTCGCCGGCGGCCAGAAGCGCATCAATGACGCCGTTTTTCGTCAGCTTGCGGATGTGCTTGTCCACCAGCTTGTCCATGCGAAGGACGCGGATCGCCTGTTCATAGTCCCCGCCGATGGCCGCATACAGTTCCTGAATCGTCATATTGTTACTCCCTTTCCGTATCGATCTCACGCTGGATCAGCTCCTCGAATTCCTCCGGCGGAAGCGGCCTGGAGAAATAATATCCCTGAACCAGATCGCATTTGCCTGCCCGCAGAATCTCCAGTTGTCCCTCGGTCTCCACGCCTTCAGCCACCACGCTGACATGGAGATATTTTGCGATGTCGAGAATCAGCATGACCAGCTTCCGGTCGGTCTCGCTGGTCTCAATGTTCCGGATGAATTTCATATCCATCTTCAGCACGTCGATGGGCATATCCGAAAGCATGTTCAGGGAGGAATAACCGGAGCCGAAGTCGTCCATCTCGATTTCAAAGCCCTTCTCCCGAAGACGCCGGATCACGTCCAGGACCCGCTTGGCGTTGTCCGTATAGGCGGATTCCGTGACCTCCAGCTTGAAGCTTTTGTAGTTCAGTCCGTTTTCCTCCACCAGAGCCACCAGACGATCCTCAAGAGTGGGATCATAGACGT
The DNA here is from genome assembly GCA_905234425.1 of uncultured Oscillospiraceae bacterium. GTDB lineage: Bacteria > Bacillota > Clostridia > Oscillospirales > Oscillospiraceae > HGM13006. The sequence goes on from CAJOHR010000067.1 coordinate 4,753, forward strand.
CCGAGCGGGAGAGGTTGACGGACACAGGCAGCTCCATGTGGAGGGTGTCCCGCCAGCGCGCGATCTGCCGGGCAGCCTCGTTCCATACGAAGCTGTCCACGACGCCGATGAGGCCGTTGCCTTCAAACAGGGGAATAAAGTCTCCGGGGGAGATCATGCCCAGCTCCGGATGTCTCCAGCGGATCAGAGCTTCGGCGCTGGCCAGACGGGGAGGCTCACACTGAATATCGTATTTCGGCTGATAATAGACCTGGAAGTGCCGCTCCAGTACGGCGGTGTGAAGGTCGTTGAGCAGACGCTGATTCCGGAGCTCCCGGAGACGCATTTCTTCGTCGTAGATCATCAGAGGATTCTGATAGTCGCCACGGACCATGTTGCAGGCGGCTCTTGCCCGGTCAAAGAGCTGCACCGGCTCAATGCCCTCCTGGCCGTGCATGACGCCCATCCGCAGATGAATGTTGACGTTGTTGGAGATGTTGTTCGCCCGGCGCTGCAGGCGATCCAGCACGCTCTGATAATTCTCCCGCCGGACGCAGAAGATATCAAACCGGTCCGCCTCGAAGCGGCTGGCAATTCCCTCGGTTTCGGACAGGAAGCCGCGGATCTCGTCGCCGATGATCCGAAGCACGTCGTCGCCGAAATCCCGGCCGTGGAGGGCGTTGATGGTGTGGAACTGCTCGATATTGATGACAACGGCGTCCAGCGTTCCCTTGGCGCGGTACTGATACAGCCGGTTGGCGTATTCAAAGAAGAAGTTCCGGGTATAGAGGCCGGTGAGGGAATCATTCTCCGCCGCGGAGATCAGCTGACGTCCCTCACTGAGCTCAATGATGCGGCTCACGCGGGCCAGAATGATTTCCGTGACGTCAAAGGGCTTGGTGATGAAGTCCACCGCGCCAAGCTGCAGGGACTGAAGCTCCGCGCTCTTTTCCGCCGTCAGGACGATAATGGGAATGCGCTTTAGCTCCTCGTCGTTCCGAACATACTCCAGGACCTCAAAGCCGGTCATCACCGGCATCATCAGGTCCAGCAGAACGATGGAAAGGTCCGTTTTGTGGGCCGCCATCTGCTCCAGTGCTTCCTTGCCGTTTTCGGCATAAATCACCTCGTAGTCGTCCTCCAGGATCACGCCGAGAGCATCCCGGTTGATTTCATGATCGTCTACTACAAGGACAAGCTGGGGGCGCTGGATCTGTTTTGATTCGATCATGTGCTCTCGCTCCTTTCAGGTACGGATGTGCCGCTTATCAAACGCCTGAGCGTATCATACAGAAGCTCCGCGTCGGCGGGTTTTGCCAGATGGACGTTCATGCCGGCGTCCAGGGCCGCATGCACGTCGCTTTCAAAGGCGTTGGCTGTCAGGGCAATAATGGGGATCGTTTTGGCGTCCGGCCGGTCCAGGGCTCGGATCTGTCTGGTGGCCTCCAGACCGTCCATTTCCGGCATTCGCAGGTCCATGAGGATCGCATCATAGGTGTAGGGCGCCGCGTCTCGGAACATGTCGAGGGCGATTTTCCCGTTTTCCGCGTGATCTGTCTCAGCGTCCTCCAGCTCCAGAAGGTCCATGACGATCTCCGCGTTGTCCGGAATATCCTCCGCCAGAAGGATGTGGCGACCTTCCAGGCTGACCAGCGCTTCCTGCTGCTCCAAGGGTGCTTTATCCGGGCCCAGATAGGGCATGGAAAGGGTGACGGTAAAGGTGGAGCCCACGTTCTTCTCGCTCTCCACGGCGATGGCGCCGCCGCGCATTTCCACCAGGCGCTTCGTCACAGCCAGGCTCATGCCGGTGCCGCTGTAGCGGCTGGTGGAACTGGCGTCTTCCTTCGAGAAGGATTCAAAGAGCCGGGACAGGAAGCTTTCGTCCATGCCGATTCCCGTGTCGGATACCGTGAACCGTATGCTGCGGACGCCGTCCTCTTCCGAAAGAAGCGCTGCGGCAAACCGCACCGTTCCCGGCGCGTCTGTGTATTTTACAGCGTTTTCCAGGAGACTCAGAAAGACGCGCTTGAGCTGCATGACGTCGCCCCAGTAGCGTCCCAACGTCTCGGCCGGAATGTCCGTCACGTAAGTAAGGCCCTTTTCGTCGCAGAGCGTCTGGGTGATGGAATTCACCTGGGTGATGGCGTCAAGCATGGAATAGGATTCGCTCTCAAGCTCCAGAGAATCCCTTTCCATGGAGTTCATGTCCAGAACGTTGTTGATCATGCCCAGCAGATGTCTGGCGCTGTGACCGATTTTCTCCAGCTGTCCCCTGGTCTCGTCCGGCAGGGCCGGATTCCGCAGCGCCACATCGTCCAGCCCCATGATCACGTTCATAGGTGTGCGCATCTCATGGCTGATGCTGGCCAGAAAGCTGGTCTTGGCGCGGTTGGATTCCTCGGCCGCCAGAAGCTGGGCTTTGAGCTCCTCGTGCTGAAGGATCCGCTGGGTGATGCTGCTGAGCAGCAGGTACATAATAAAGACAAAGACGCTGCCGCCGAGAAGAATGCCGCCCATGATCAGGTCAGGATCACCGAACAGCCCCACAGCGAGATACCCGAGCAGGAACAGGATCAGCAGCGCTATGGGTCTCTGATCGGACACATTCGACACCTTGACAAACCTGGCAAACCGGATGAAGCCATAGATATTATAGACCATCAGCAGGGCGCCGCAGCAGATCATTCCAAGGGTCAACCAATGAAGCAAATGTAACGCCTCCTCTCTCTTTTACGCATCCGCGGCAGGAAAAGAGAACTGCCGCCTGAATCCAGCTATATAAATTCAAGTTTATTATACCAGAGACAGGTACGCTTTTCCACCTTAATTTTTATTAATCTGGGGATAATCGGCGCCGTATTCTGCGCCCCGGTAAACAAAGATTTCATGGATGTGCTGTCTGTGATATCAAAACAGATTATCGTTTACTTTTCCGAAAACCGATGTATAATAAAAGGAAGCAGGCATGGAAAGGAATCTGATAAATGAAAAAAACACGAATGGAACTGATACCGGACGTCTTTTTGACGATTCTGGATACCGATAAATTCCGCACAAGCTGTCTGTCTGCAACTCTCCTGCGTCCTCTGTGCCAGGAGGAAGCGGCAAAATGTCCTTCTGCGGGGCTGCAGGCTGTGCCCGGATATGGGCGCGCTTTCCGCCTGGCTGGATTCCCGGTACGGCGCAGGGATCCAGGCTGCTGTCCGGAAGAAGGGAGAGGTCCAGGGCATCGGCTTTTTCCTGGACTGCATCGACGGACGGTTCGTACTCTCCGGGGAAGACCTGATCCGGGACGTTTGCAGTCTGCTGGGCAGCTTTCTTCTGGAGCCTGTGACAGATAACGGCGTCTTCCGGGAGGATTACGTGGAAGGGGAAAAGGTCAATCTGATCAACGCCATCCTCTCTCAAATCAACGATAAACGTACCTATGCCGCCATGCGGCTCCGGCAGGAGATGTTTCAGGGGGAGGCCTACGGCGTCAGCAAAAACGGAGAGGTCTCCGGGGTGGAGGCTATCACGCCCGAGGCGCTCTATGGCCATTATCAGCGTATTCTTTCCCGCTCCCGGATCGAGCTGGTGTTCGCGGGACGGGCTGACAGGGACCATCTGATCGAATGCCTCCAAGAGGCCCTTTCCGCGCTTCCCAGAGGGGAGATTGACCCTGTTGGAACGCTGGAGGGCTCCATGCCGGAGCGGGTCCGGGAGTATTCCGAGACCATGGACATCAAGCAGGGCAATCTGATCATGGGTTTCCGCACCGGCGTCACCTCCGCATCAAAGGAATATCCCGCCCTGCTGATGTGCAACGGGATCTTTGGCGGCGGCATCACCTCTAAGCTCTTTCGGAACGTCCGGGAGGCCATGAGCCTTTGCTACTACGCCAGCTCCGGCCTGGATCGGTTCAAGGGCGTCATGGTGGTGTCCTCCGGCATCGACACGGCGAAATACGCGGATGCAAAATCCGAGATTTTAAGGCAACTGGAGCTGATCCGGGCAGGGGAGATTACGGAGGAGGAGATCACCTCCGTCCGAAGCGCCCTTGTCTCCAGCCTCCGGGCCAGCGAGGACTCGCTTGGCAGGATGGAGGACTTCTATCTGTCTCAGGAAATCGGCGCCGGAAGCGTTGCTGGATTCCCTGCAGGCCGTAACCAAAGAGGATATTCAGAATGCCGCCAGGCGGCTTTCCCTGGACACCGAGTTTTTCCTGAAGGGGGCGGAGTAATGGAGCGGCAATATCATGGGCGGCTGGATCAGGCCGTCTACACCGAGACCCTGGACAACGGCCTGCGGCTCATTGTGGTCCCCAAGAAGGGTTTTGCAAGACAATATGCGTTTTTCGCCGCCAACTACGGCTCCATCGACACCAGCTTTCAGGTGGACGGCGTCCGGAATCATATGCCCGACGGCATCGCCCACTACCTGGAGCACAAGATGTTCGATACGGAGGACGGCCACGCCCTCCAGGATATGTCCGCCACGGGCGCCAGTCCCAACGCCTTCACCAGCTATCAGATCACGGCCTATCATTTTGAATCCACAGACCGGTTTGAGGAAAACCTGCGGCGGCTGCTTTCCTTTGTGTCCGTTCCATATTTCACCCGGGAGACCGTGGATAAGGAGCGGGGCATCATCGCCCAGGAGATCCGGATGTATGAGGACAGCCCCGGCTCCCGCCTGGGGGAGAATCTGTTCCGGGCGCTGTATCAAAACCATCCCTTGAAGGTCAATATCGCCGGAACGGTGGAGAGCATTGCGGAGATCACGCCGGAAATGCTCTACCGCTGCCACGGCGCCTTTTACAGGCCGGAGAATATGATCCTCTGTGTGGCGGCGGATGTGGACCCGGAGCTTGTGAAGCGCTGCGCCCTGGAGATCCTTCCCGCAAGATCTGACAGCCGGGTGGAGCGGGATTACGGCGCGCCGGAACCGGCCCGTCCCGCGCAGACGGAAATCGTCCGGGAGATGGAGGTCGCCATGCCTATGTTCGCTCTGGGCTTCAAGTGCCCTGCGCTGGAGCCCGGTCAGGAACGGCTGCGGCAGGAGCTTCTGGGGGATATGGCGGCGGAGGTCCTCTGCGGCGAATCCTCGGAGCTGTATCGCAGGCTCTATGAAGAGGGGCTGATTGATTCCGGCTTCGGCGTGGCCTGTGAGATCATCAAAGGCATGCCCGCTCTGAGCTTCGCCGGGGACAGCGACGATCCCCGCGCCGTTATGGAGGCGATTCTGGAAGAAGCGGAGCGGATCAAGCGGGAGGGCGTGGACGAGGCGCTGTTTCAGCGCATCCGCCGGGCGTCTCTCGGGCATCGGGTCCGCGGCCTGGATTCCTTCGACGGACTGTGCTACCGGCTCAGCCTCGCCTGCTTCGACGAATATGACTATTTCCGCTTCCCGGAGCACTATGAAGAGATGACCACCGAGGATGTGCGGCAGTTTATCGCCAAACATGTTTCGCGGGAAACGGGAGCCCTGTCCGTCATCGAACCTGTCAGAAAGGAGCAGTGAGCATGTATCAGGAAATCTCGTTTCCCGGCTTGGGACTGACCTTCAATCCCTCCCGGGTGGCCTTTTCCATCGGTGCGAAGGACTTTTACTGGTACGGAATCATCATTGCCGCGGGGTTCCTGCTGGCTGTGGCCTACGGCCTGCGGCGGAGCAGGCAGTTCGGCCTGACCCAGGATAACATCATCGACATGCTGATCTGCGCCGTGCCCTCGGCTGTGGTCTGTGCCAGAGCCTATTACTGCATTTTTAAGTGGGAGCTTTATCGGGACGATCCCATCCGCGTGCTCTTTATCTGGGAGGGCGGGCTGGCCATCTACGGCGGCATTATCGGCGCCGTGCTGGCTGTGATCATCTTCACAAAGGTCAGGAGGATCAAAACCTCCGCCATGCTGGATATCGGCGCGCTGGGCCTGCTCATTGGCCAGAGTATCGGCCGATGGGGCAATTTCATCAACCGGGAAGCCCACGGCGGTCCCTCTGCCGGCTTCCTTCGGATGGGCCTCACAGATGCATCCGGCGTCACGGAATATGTACATCCCACCTTTCTCTACGAATCGGCATGGAACGCCCTTGGATTTGTCCTCCTGCATTTCCTGTCCAAGCGCCGGAAATATGACGGGCAGATCTTCGTCATGTATTTGGGCTGGTATGGTCTTGGCCGGGTATTTATCGAAGGGCTGCGGACAGACAGCCTGTATCTTGGAAACACCAATCTTCGGATCAGCCAGCTGGTCGCCGGACTCTGCGTGGTGTTCTCCGTGATCTTCCTGTTCTACAACAAGGTGTTCCGGGAGCACGATCCGGAGGAGCTCTATGTCCATACGTCGGCAGCCAAAGCAGCCGGTGGCGCGGATGCGGAAGCAACTTCCGAGGAAACCGAACGTGCAGACGCGGAAGTTACGGCGGCGGAAGAACCGGAGACAGAAACGGAAGACGGAGAATCCTCCGATACGGAATAAGCAATACGCCCGCGGGGCCAGGCATGCAGCCGCTCCGCGGGCGTTTTCTCAGATTCTTTTTCCCCAGGTGCTTGACAAATTTCCGGGAAGATGATATGCTGGACCCGGTCATACAACTGACGGAAGTGGAGTAACCACATGGAGTATGGCCCTTGAAAGCCGACCGTCTGGGCGAAGCGTCCGGACAGTTGGCTGTTTTTTTCACCCGCCGGACATCAAAATATCATACAAAGAGGAGTGCTGCACATGAAAACCGACATTGAGATTGCCCAGAGCACAAAAATGCTTCCCATTCAGGATGTGGCCGCCCGGGCGGGCATCGACGAAAACCTTTTGGAGTATTATGGACGCTACAAGGCGAAGCTGGATCTGAGCTCCCTGCGGGACAAGCCCCGGAAGGGCAAGCTGATCCTGGTGACCGCCATCAACCCCACCCCGGCAGGAGAGGGGAAGACCACCACCAGCGTCGGTCTGTCCGATGCGCTGAGCCTGCTGGGGAAGAACACCATGCTGTGTCTGCGTGAGCCTTCCCTCGGTCCCGTCTTTGGCGTCAAGGGCGGCGCTGCCGGCGGCGGCTATGCCCAGGTGGTTCCCATGGAGGATATCAACCTCCATTTCACCGGCGACTTCCACGCTATCGGCGCCGCCAACAACCTGCTGGCGGCCATGATCGACAACCACATCCAGCAGGGCAATGCCCTGGATATCGACGTCAAGAACATCACCTGGAAGCGCTGCGTGGACATGAACGACCGGCAGCTTCGGAACATCGTCTGCGGACTGGGCGGACGGATGCAGGGCGTTCCCAGAGAGGACGGCTTTGACATCACCGTGGCCTCGGAGATCATGGCTGTGCTGTGTCTGGCCAGCGATCTCAAGGACCTGAAAACGCGCATTGCCCGGATCGTTGTGGGCTACAACCGGAAGGGCGATCCCATCACCGCCAGCGACCTCCACGCCGAAGGCGCGATGACGGCGCTTCTGAAGGATGCCATCAAGCCCAATCTGGTCCAGACCCTGGAGCATAATCCTGCCATCGTACATGGCGGTCCCTTTGCCAACATCGCCCACGGCTGCAACTCCATCTCCGCTACGGACACTGCGCTCAAGCTGGCGGACTATGTGGTGACGGAGGCCGGCTTCGGCGCCGATCTTGGCGCGGAGAAGTTCCTGGACATCAAGTGCCGCTATGCGGGGCTGAATCCTTCGGCGGTCGTCATCGTCGCCACGGTGAAGGCGCTGAAATACAATGGCGGCGTCCCCAAGACGGAGCTGGGGCAGGAGAATCTGGAAGCGCTGGAAAAGGGCCTGCCCAATCTGCTCAAGCATGTGGAGAACATCACCCAGGTCTACGGACTTCCCGCCGTGGTGGCCATCAACCGCTTCGACAACGATACCGACGCAGAGCTGAATCTCATTCGGAAAAAGTGCGGCGAGTACGGCGTCAATGTGGCCCTCAGCGAGGTCTGGGGCAAGGGCGGCCAGGGCGGCGTGGAGCTGGCCGAGGAGGTGCTCCGTCTTTGTGACCAGCCCAATGATTTCCGCTATGCCTATGAGCTGGACCGTCCCATCAAGGAAAAGATCGAGACCATCGTGACCAGGATCTACGGCGGCGCAGGCGTATCCTATTCCAAGGCCGCCTCTGACGCAATCGACAAGCTGGAATCTCTGGGCTTTGGCGGTCTGCCTGTCTGTATGGCAAAGACCCAGTATTCGCTTTCCGACGACCAGACCGTTCTGGGCCGGCCCCAGGGCTTCACTGTCAGCGTATCCAAGGTCCGCATTTCCGCGGGCGCCGGATTTATCGTGGTTCAAACCGGCGACATCATGACCATGCCCGGACTTCCCAAGGTCCCGGCGGCGGAGAAAATTGACATCGACGAAAACGGCGTGATTACGGGGCTGTTTTAATACGGGCCCTGTTGACAGGTGCGGAAAAATCGCTTACAATGGAGAAAAATATTTAGAAGGGATGGATCTGTATGTCTTTCTTCGATAAGTTTTTTGAGCAGGCCACTGTGGTCCGCGGCGCTGCGGGAAATGTTGCCCAGAACGCGGTAAAGCAGACAAAGTCTCTGGCGGCCGTCGCTAAGATCAAGATCGCCATTGCCGCCGAGGAGGACAAGGTCAAGCAGGCCTATTCGGAGCTCGGACGCCTGTTCTATCGGGACTACGAGGCAGGCACGGAGGCTGCCATGGAGGATTATCAGCCCTGGTGTGACAAGATCACCGAGGCGAAGGCCGCCATTGCCAAGCTGAACGATGATATGGCTGCCGCCCGTGTCCAGGAGGACATTCCCGTTGTGACCGAGGAAGCTGCCCCCGAGGAACCCGTGCTGGAGATCGTGGAAGAGGATGCTCCCGAGCGTGAAGCGGCGGAGGAGGCTGCGGAAGCGCCGGAGGAACCGGCTCCCGAGATTCCTGATATTCCCGTAATCGACACGCTGTATGTGGACGAAAGCGGCGCCGAAGAATGATTCTGATGCCCCGCGGGAAACCGCGGGGCTTTTTCGTCCCCGGATAGAAAACTGAAATGTTGAGGCAGATCCCATGAACGAACACAAGCTGATTCTGGCGCCGATGGCAGGCGTCACCGACTGGGCATACAGAACCGTGGCTGCATCCCTGGGGGCGGACGTGACCGTGACGGAGATGGTTTCCTCCAGAGCGCTCTGCTACGGGGACAAAAAAACGCTGCAGCTCCTGAAGAAAAACGAGGGAAGCGTATGCGGCATTCAGATTTTCGGCAATGATCCGGACTTTATGGCCAAGGCCGCAGTCCTGGCGCTGGAGGCAAGTCCGTGTGATTTTATCGACATCAACATGGGCTGTCCTATGCCCAAGGTGGCAGGCACCGGCGACGGCGCTGGTCTCATGCGGACGCCGGAGCTGGCCGCGGAGATCGTCCGCGCGGTAGTGGAGGCTGTAGAGGTTCCCGTCACCGTAAAAATGCGGAAGGGCTGGGACAAGGGCCACGTCAACTGTGTGGAGCTCTCCCGAATGGTGGAGGCCGCCGGCGCATCGGCTGTGGCCATCCACGGCAGGACCAAAATCCAGATGTACAGCGGGCGGGCGGACTGGGATGTGATCCGGGACGTCAAACAGGCGGTTTCCATTCCGGTCATCGCCAACGGCGACGTGGAAAAGCCGGAGGACGCCGTGCGGATCCTCCGGTATACCGGCGCGGACCATGTGATGATCGGACGATCCGCATTCGGAGATCCCTGGCTTTTCCGGCAGGCCAGAGCTGCGCTGGACGGCGAACCGATTCCCGCGCGCCCCGCCCTTTCCCGGCGGTTTGATACAGCGCTCCGTCAGATCGAGCTTGCGGCCGAGGACAAGGGTGAGCACATCGCCTGTCTCGAGGCCAGAAAGCATCTGTGCTGGTATCTCCATGGCGTGCCCCACGCAAATCCGTACAAGCAGCAGATCTCCAGGGTTTCCACCCTGGAGGAGGTCCGGAAGATTGTCCGGGAAATCCAGCGGGAATTGAGGTGAGGGTATGGAGGAACGGGAACTGATCTTGCGGGCAGGCAGGGGAGAGGAAGACGCGTTTTCCGATCTGGTTAAATGTTATGTAAACCAAGTTTATGATTGGCTCAAGATACAAACCGGCAATCCCGGCGCAGCCCATGCTTTTACAGTCGAAACCTTTCAAAGGGCATGGAACGCTGTGGGACTATTTCAATTCGATCAACCCTTTGAGGATTGGCTGATCAGCATCGCGGAGGATGCTTCAAAAGGGAAGTGCCCGAAATCCGCAGACAGCTTGGAACCGGGGCAGGACGAGCTTTACAGGGAGATCATGTCTGCCATCCATTTGGAGACAAAGCGGAGCAGTCCCGCAGCTCTGATCAAGCGCTTTCGCTTTACGTTGCTTGCCCTTGTGATCGCAGCATTGCTGCTTCTTTGTTCCCGTTTGGGATTGTTGGGGAGAAGTGCCGGACAGAATCCGTCAGCGCCGTCGCCGTCCCCCATTGCTGCGCCCCAGGTATCCGCCGCCTTTCAGGCCGGACCATCCAACGATGAATGAAAGCATCTAAGCACCGCTTCGGAGAAATACAGGAAGGCGGAGCGGCTTTTTCTTGCATTATACGGTATTATGTGCTCTAATATGGATAAAAACACACATTCGGAGTGATTCCTTTGCAAAAAGAAACCCTGATCAACAATCTTGCGGAGGGGCCGGTGCTCAGCAAGCTGATCCGCTTTGCCGTCCCCATTATGCTGGCCAATCTTCTCCAGGCGTTCTATTCCATGGTGGACATGGTGGTGGTGGGGCAGTTCGGCGGCCCGGCAGGACTGTCCGCCGTGGGCATCGGCGGTCAGCTCCAATTTCTCTTCCTGGCCGTGGGTATGGGCTTCGCCAATGCCGGTCAGATCGTCATCTCCCAGCAGGTGGGCCTGCAGTCCGACAGAATCTCCAGATCCGTGGGAACCCTCCTGACCCTGGAGGGCATCATGGGCGTCGTGGTGGGACTCATCGGCGTTCTGATGCACAATCCCATGCTCCGTCTGATGAATACGCCGGAGGAGGCCTTTTCCCAGGCGGCGGCCTATATGGTGATCTGCTCCTGCGGCATGCTGTTCATCTATGGCTATAACGCGGTCTGCGCCATCCTCCGGGGCATGGGGGAGAGCCGCCTGCCCATGGTGTTCATCGGCATCGCGTCCATCGTCAATGTGGTGCTGGACCTGCTGTTTGTGGCGGGCTTTCGCTGGGGCGCCGGCGGCGCTGCGGCGGCCACGGTGCTGGCCCAGGCGGTGGCCTTTTTCAGTGCCCTTGTCTATCTCTACCGGCACAAGGAGGCCGTCCAGTTCGACTTCCGGCTCCGCAGCTTTGCCATAGACAAGGATCAGCTGATCGCTCTCTGCCGGCTGGGGATTCCCCAGGTACTGCAGCAGTTCCTGATCACCGGCTCCATTACCTTCATCAACTCCAGAGTGAACATCTATGGCGTCACCGCCTCCGCCGTGGACTCCGTAGGCGGCAAGCTCAACACGGTGGTCAACGTGGTCACCGGCGCCATATCCACCGCATCCTCCTCCATGATCGCCCAGAGCTTCGGGGCCAGGAAAACGGACCGGGTGCGCAGCACCTTCCGGGCCTGCATGATCATATGCATGGTCTGGTTCCTGATTCTGACGGCGGCCTACCTGCTTCTGCCCAGGCAGATCTTCGGCCTGTTCACCTCGGACCCGGCGGTACTGGAGCTGGCCCCTGTGTATCTGCGGTTCGCCGTGATCTGGCTGCTGGCCCTCTGCTCCATGGACGCCCCCTTTGCCCTGGTCAACGGCATCGGCTTTGCCAGCTTCAACCTTGCGGTGGGCCTCCTGGACGGCGTGGTGGCCCGAATCGGCCTCAGCCTCTTGCTCGGTCACTTCATGGGTCTGACGGGCTTCTGGCTGGGCTCCGGCCTGGCGGGCTTTGTGACCACCATTCCCATGGGGATCTACTACCTGACCGGATGGTGGGAAAAACGGGAGGCCGTCAATAATAACTGAATACATACAGCGGATCGGGAGGATGATTCCCGGTCCGCTTTGCACGTCTGTTATGTTGACAACCCATTGAAAACCGGGTATAATAACAACATATTGGGCTTTTATATCGACAATCATACCAGAAGAGGGATCATTTTGAAGAAACAGGATTACGGCAACGAGAGCATCAGTATGCTCAAGGGAGCGGAGCGTGTCCGGACGCGCCCCGCGGTTATTTTTGGCTCCGACGGGCTGGAGGGCTGCGAGCACGCAGTCTTCGAGATTCTGTCCAACGCCATTGACGAGGCCAGAGAGGGCCACGGACGGGAGATCATCGTCACCAGGTTTTTAGACAAGTCCATCCAGGTGGAGGACTTCGGCCGGGGCTGCCCCGTGGACTGGAACGAGGGCGAGCAGCGGTACAACTGGGAGCTGGTCTTCTGCGAGCTATACGCCGGCGGCAAATACAACAACGACGCCGGGGGAGACTATGAGTATTCCCTGGGACTCAACGGCCTGGGCGCCTGCGCCACCCAGTATGCCTCCCGCTTTTTCGACGCGGTGATCCGGCGGGACGGAAAAAAGTACACCCTCCATTTTGAAAAGGGCGAAAACGTGGGCGGTCTCCAGGCGGAAAAGCAGGATCGGAAGCAGACCGGCTCCTGCTTCCGCTGGCTGCCGGATCTGGATGTGTTTACGGACATCGACATCCCCCTCTCCTATTTCACCGACACCATCAAGCGTCAGGCGGTGGTGAACGCCGGCGTGAAATTCGTCCTCCGGGACGAGACCTCCCTGAAGAAATTCGAGGAGCATGTGTTCTGCTATGAAAAGGGTATTCTGGACTACGTGACGGAGCTGACCGAGGAAAGCGCTCTGACCATGCCCCAGTTCTGGGAGGCGGACCGGAAGGGCCGGGACCGGGAGGACAAGCCGGAATACAAGCTGAAAATCTCTGCTGCCGTATGCTTCTCCAACAAGTTCCAGCTCACGGAATACTATCACAACTCCTCCTGGCTGGAGCATGGCGGCGCCCCGGAGAAGGCGGCCAGAGCGGGCTTTGTCTCCGCCATCAACAGCTACCTGAAGGAAAACGGGAAATACAACAAAAACGAGAGCGCCGTCACCTGGCAGGACGTGACGGACTGTCTGGTGCTGGTGACCAACTGCTTCTCCACCCAGACGAGCTACGCCAACCAGACGAAAAAGGCCATCACCAATAAATTCGTCCAGGAGGCCATGACGGAGTTCTTCAAATCCCGGCTCCAGGTCTATTTTATTGAGAACAAGGCCGAGGCCGATCGGGTGGCCGAGCAGGTCCTGATCAACAAGCGCTCCCGGGAGACGGCGGAGAAGACCAGGCAGAACGTCCGAAACAACCTGATCAAAAAGGTGGATATCTCCAACCGGGTCCAGAAGTTCGTGGACTGCCGCAGCAAGGACCCGGACCGCCGGGAGCTCTACATTGTGGAGGGCGATTCCGCCCTGGGCAGCGTCAAGCTCAGCCGGGACGCGGAATTCCAGGGGATCATGCCCGTCCGCGGCAAGATCCTCAACTGCCTGAAGGCCGACTATGTCCGCATCTTCAAGAGCGAGATCATCACGGACCTGATCAAGGTCCTGGGCTGCGGCGTTGAGATCACCGGCGGCAAGAAGGCCGCGGATCTCTCCACCTTTGACCTGAACGCCCTGCGCTGGAACAAGATCATCATCTGCACCGACGCCGACGTGGACGGCTTCCAGATCCGCACCCTGATCCTGACCATGCTCTACCGGCTGGTGCCCACCCTGATCCAGGAGGGCTATGTCTATATCGCGGAATCCCCGCTGTTTGAGATCAACTATAAGGATAAGACCTGGTTCGCCTACTCCAACCGGGAGAAGGACGAGATCGTGTCGGAGATCGGTGAGGGGAAGAAGATCACCATTCAGCGCTCAAAGGGCCTGGGCGAGAACGACCCGGAGATGATGTGGATGACCACCATGAACCCCGCCACCCGGCGGCTTATCAAGGTGATCCCCCAGGACGCGGAGGAGACGGCCAGGATGTTCGACCTGCTGGAGGGCGACAATCTCCAGGGCCGGAAGGACCACATCGCGGAAAACGGCTACCGTTTCCTGGAGCTGGCGGATATTTCCTAGGGAGGAGGCGAGAATAGAACATGGCAAGAAAGAAAAAAACGGAGGAAGCTGTCAAGCGGCCGGACAATCCCAATGTCATGGGCCTGCGGGCCGAGGTGCTGGAGCAGCCCATCACCGAGACTCTGGAGGTCAACTTCATGCCTTACGCCATGAGCGTGATCATGTCCCGGGCCATCCCCGAGATCGACGGCTTCAAGCCCTCCCACCGGAAACTCCTGTACACCATGTACAAGATGGGCCTTCTCTCCGGGGGCCGGACCAAGTCCGCCAACATCGTGGGCCAGACCATGCGGTTAAATCCCCACGGCGACGCTGCCATCTATGAGACCATGGTCCGCCTGAGCCGTGGCTATGAGGCGCTGCTTCACCCCTTTGTGGACTCCAAGGGCAACTTCGGCAAGGCCTACTCCCGGGACATGGCCTACGCCGCCTCCCGATACACCGAGGCCAAGCTGGATGGCTTCTGCCAGGAGCTCTTCCGGGATATCGACAACGACACCGTGGACTTTGTGGACAACTACGACAGCACCATGAAGGAGCCGTCGCTTTTGCCCACCACCTTTCCCAATGTGCTGGTCTCCGCCAACAACGGCATCGCCGTGGGCATGGCCAGCAACATCTGCGGCTTCAACCTGCGGGAGGTCTGCGCTGCCGCTGTGGCCCGGATCAAAAACCCCAAGTGCGATTTGAGAGAAATCCTGTTGGCTCCCGATTTTCCCTCCGGCGGCGAGCTGATCTACAACTACGACGAGATCACGAATATCTACGAGACGGGACGGGGCAGCGTCAAGGTCCGGGGACGCTGGCGCTATGTAAAGGACGGAAATCTCATCGAGATCTATGAGATCCCCTATTCCACCACCACCGAGGTCATCATCGACAAGGTCTCCGAGCTCATCAAGGCGGGCAAGATCAAGGAGATCAGCGACATGCGGGACGAGACGGACCTCTCCGGTCTGAAGCTGACCATCGACCTCAAGCGGGGCGCGGACCCGGACAAGCTCATGGCCAAGCTCATGAAGATGACCACCCTCCAGGATAGCTTCGCCTGCAACTTCAACATCCTCATCGGCGGCAATCCCAAGGTCATGGGAGTAGGAGAAATTCTGGAGGAGTGGACCGCCTGGCGGACAGATTGCGTCAGACGCCGGCTCTATTACCAGCTTGGGAAGAAGAAGGATAAGCTCCATCTGCTTCTGGGCCTCCAGAAGATCCTGCTGGACATCGACAAGGCCATCCGCATCATCCGGGAAACGGAGCTGGAGTCCGAGGTGGTGCCCAATCTCATGATCGGCTTCGGCATCGACCAGATCCAGGCGGAGTACATTGCGGAGATCCGCCTGCGAAACATCAACCGGGAGTATATCCTCAAGCGCACCCAGGAGACCGCCGACCTGGAGAAGGAGATCGGGGAGCTGGAGGACACCATGAACTCTCCCAGGAAGGTTAAGGCCCTCATCGTCAAGGAGCTGGAGGACGTGGCGAAGAAGTACGGAAAGGACCGCCGGACCGCCATCATCTACGGCGACGAGTTGGAATACGAGGAGGAGCGGGAGGAAATCCCGGACTATCCCGTAACCCTGTTCGCCACAAAGGAAGGCTATCTGAAAAAAATCACCCCCCAGAGCCTCCGCATGAGCGGGGAGCAGAAGCTCAAGGAGGGGGATTCCATGGTTATGACCGTGGAGACTGTCAACAGCGCCGAGATCCTGGTGTTCTCCGACCGGTATCAGGTCTATAAGGCAAGGCTTTCGGAGTTCGACGACGGCAAGGCCAGCCTCCTGGGAGATTATCTCCCCACCAAGTTGGGCTTTGACGAGGGCGAGAGTGTGGCCGGGGTCTGCCTGCCTGGAGACTACAGCGGCTTCCTGCTCTTTGCCTTTGAAAACGGAAAGATCGCCAAGGTGGCCCTGTCGGCCTACGATACCAAATCCAACCGCCGGCGTCTCACGGGAGCCTACAGCGACAAATCGCCGCTGAAAAGCATCCTTTGCTGCCCGGAGGACCTGGACGTTGCGGCTTATTCCACCGACGGCAGAGCTCTGGTGCTGCATACGGCGCTGCTCGCCATGAAGACCACCCGAAGCACCATCGGCGTCGCCGCCCTGACCCTGCGGAAAAAGTCGCTTCTGGACCGCCTTATCCCCCTGTCCGAGACCAGGATCGGGAATGCCGCCCGCTACCGCAGCAAGTCCCTTCCGGCGGCTGGCGCCATTCTCAAGGAGAGCGATCAGGAGGAACAGCAGCTGGCCATGGACCTTTGACCGTAGAGAGGAGAGAGAGGGTGAAAACACGCGTTTTGCCCATTTTGAAGGACCTGTTGTGGATCGCCTTGGGCTCCGGGATATTTGCCCTTGGCTTCGACCTGTTCCTGGCGCCCCATGAATTCGGCGCCGGCGGCGTTTCCGGTCTGGCCGTGGTGGTGTGCAGCTTTGTACCCTGGCTGTCCGTGGGCATGTTTTCCTTCCTGCTGAATATCCCGTTGTTTTTGGCGGGACGGCGCATGGTGGGCCGTAAGTTCTTTTGGGGCTCCCTGGCCGGGATGCTGATTTCCTCGATATTGCTCGACACCCTGGACCGCTTTCTGCCCGCCGTTGTCACGGAACCGCTGATGGGCGCCATCTTCGGCGGACTTCTGGTGGGCGGCGGCTGCGGCATCGTGTTTATGCGCGGCGCCTCCACCGGCGGCGGAGACATTGCCGCCCGGCTGCTGAAGTACAAGTTCCGGGAACTGCCCATCGGCAAGCTCATGCTGCTCATCGACCTGTGCATCGCCGTGATCACGGGCCTTGCCTTCCGGGATCTTAATAAGGTGCTCTACTGTGTGGTGGCCCTGTTCGTCAGCTCCGAGGCTATGGACGCCATCGTCTACGGCCTGGACTACTCCTATGTGGCCATGATCATCACAGACCGGGAGGAGACCATCCGGAACGAAATTGACAAGCGCCTGGCCAGAGGCTGCACCTACCTGCATGGCGAGGGCTCCTATTCCCGCGTGCCCAAAAACGTGATCTACTGCGCTATCCGCCGCCAGCAGGTGGCGGAGCTCAAGGAGCTTGTGATGCAGGCGGACCCGGACGCCTTTCTGGTCCTCCAGGAGGCCCATCAGGTCCTGGGCGAGGGCTTCAACCGCTATTCCCAGGGAGGTCTGTAGTTGT
>CAJOHR010000068.1 GCA_905234425.1 uncultured Oscillospiraceae bacterium
CCCGCCGGCGATATCGGCGTGGGCGCCCGTGAGGTGGGCTATCTCTTCGGCCAGTACAAGAAGCTCCGGAACGAGTGGACCGGCGTCCTGACCGGCAAGGGCCTCTCCTACGGCGGCTCCCTGGCCCGCACCCAGGCCACCGGCTTTGGCCTGTGCTACTTCGCCGCGGCCCAGCTCAAGGATAACGGCAACTCCTTCGAGGGCAAGCGCGTCATCGTCTCCGGCTCCGGCAACGTCGCCACCTACGCCAACCAGAAGGCCACCGAGCTCGGCGGCAAGGTCATCGCCATGTGCGACTCCAACGGCTATATCGTGGACGAGAACGGCATCGACTACAAGGTCATCCAGGTCATCAAGGAGCAGAAGCGCGACCGCATCAGCACCTATGTGAACTATGTCCCGACGGCGAAGTACGTCGAGGGCTGCAAGGGCATCTGGACCGTCCCCTGCGACATCGCCCTGCCCTGCGCCACCCAGAACGAGATCGACGAGGAGTCCGCCAAGGCCCTCATCGCGAACGGCTGCATCGGCGTCTTCGAGGGCGCGAACATGCCCTGCACCCCCGAGGCCATTTCCGCCATCAAGGGCGCGGGCCTGATGTACAGCCCCTCCAAGGCCTCCAACGCCGGCGGCGTCGCCACCTCCGGTCTGGAGATGAGCCAGAACTCCGAGCGCCTGAGCTGGACCTTCGAGGAGGTCGACGCCAAGCTCAAGGGCATCATGGAGGGCATCTACGCCGCCTGCGCCGACGCTGCTGAGAAGTACGGCATGAAGGGCGATATCCAGGCCGGCGCCAACATCGCGGGCTTCCTGAAGGTCGCCGACGCCATGCTCTGGCAGGGCATCTGCTGAAACTTTTTCTCGAGAGAAAAAGTTTCACAAAAAGAGCCGAATTCGCACTGACCGCTCTGTTATCCGGGCTTTTTGCGCCCGGGAACGGGATAACCTCCAAGCGAATAAAACGGACCGCTCCACAGAGCGGTCCGTTTTGGTTTATTATTGGATTTTATTCCCCACAATAATGGATTTTTGCGGGGCTGTTTTTTGAAGCTTTCCCCACTATCATACTACTCCCCGTTAAAAAGCTTGAATAAGCTTTTTATACCGTCTCGCGCTGCGGCGCTCGCGGCACTTCCGTCACCAGTGTACCACTGGTTCCTCCGAAGGCGCGTCGGGGAGTGTATGAGACGGGTCTTTGTGTCTATGAGCACAAAGACAGAATGCGCAGCATTCGCATCCCGAATTAAATCTTTTGATTCGGGATCAGTATCAGAACAGACCGCACACCAGCTCGGTGTAGGCGGCGGGGTCGTCCAGGGGCAGTCCGGCGATGAGCTGGGCCTGGGCAAGGAGCACCATGGCCAGGCGCTTGGCCCGGGGCTTGTCCTCCTTGTAGGCCTTCTCCAGGGCGGCGAAGGCGGGGTGGTCGCCGTTTAATTCCAGGACGCGCTTGGCCTTGATGTGCTCGGTCTCGGGCACCCCGGGCAGGTTCTGGAAATACTTCTCCATCTCCAGGGTGACCTCCCCCTCGGTGGTGAGGAACACGGGCTGGGTCTTGAGCTTGTGGCTCAGACGCACGGACTCGACAAGGCCCGGCAGGCTCTCCTTCACGAAGTCGAGAAGCTCCTTGGCCTCCTCTTCCTTCTTCGCGGTGTCGGCCTTCTCCTCCTCGGACTCCAGGCCCAGATCGTCGCTAGTGACGTTGCAGAAGGGCTTCTCATTGTAATTGCCCAGGATCTGCATGACGAACTGGTCCACGTCGTCCGTGAGGCAGAGCATGTCGTAGCCCGCGGCCTTGACGGTCTCGGCCTGGGGCAGGGCCGCGGCGCGGCGGGTGGTCTCGGCGCAGGCGTAGTAGATCTTCTCCTGGCCCTCGGGCATGGCCTCGACATATTCCGCGAGGGTGATGAGCTTCTCCTGCTTCACGGAGTAGAACAGGATGAGGTCCTTGAGCTGGTCCTTGTGCATGCCGAAATCGCCCACGATGCCGTATTTCAGCTGGGGAGCGAAGGCCTCGTAGAAGGTGAGGTAGCGGTCCCGGTCGCTGTCCTTCAGGCGGGTCAGCTCCGCCTGAATCTTTTTCTCCAGGTTCCCGGCGATGACCTTGAGCTGGCGGTCATGCTGCAGAAGCTCGCGGGAGATGTTCAGGCTCAGATCGGGGGAATCCACCACGCCCCGGACGAACCGGAAATGCTCCGGCACGAGGTCCGCGCACTTGTCCATGATCATGACGCCGCTGGAATACAGCTGCAGGCCGGGCTGATATTCCCGGGTGTAATAGTCGTAGGGGGCCTTGGCGGGGATGAAGAGCATGGCCTTATAGCTGGTGAGGCCCTCGGCGTTCACCCGAATGACCCCCACGGGGTCGGCGGTGTCCCGGAAATGCTCCTTATAATATGCCTTGCAGTCGTCGTCCGAGACCTCGCTCTTGGGCCGCTGCCAGATGGGGACCATGGTGTTCACCACCTGATCCTCCACGACGGTGTTGTAGGCGCCCTTGCCGTCCTCGCCGCCGTTTTCGTCCCACTCCCGGCGCTCCACCTCCATGTGGATGGGCCAGCGGATATAGTCGGAATACTTCCGGATGAGGTCCTTCAGCTTCCAGCTCTCCAGGTAGTCGGAGTAGTCCTCGCCGTCGGCGTCCTCCTTGAGATGCATGACGACGTCCGTGCCGGCGGTCTCCTTCTCGCAGGGGGTGATCGTATAGCCGTCCGCGCCGGAGGACTCCCAGCGATACGCCTCCTCCGCGCCGAAGGCCTTCGTCACCACGGTGACCTTGTCCGAGACCATGAAAGCGGAGTAGAAGCCCACGCCGAACTGGCCGATGACGTCCATGTCCCCGGCGTCCTCCGCGTCCGCCAGGGACTGACGGAACTTGTGGGTGCCGCTGGAGGCGATGACGCCGAGATTGGCCTCCAGCTCCTCCTTCGTCATGCCGATGCCGTTGTCGGAGACGGTGAGGGTGCGGGCGTCCTTGTCGGTGTCGATGCGGATGCGGAAATCCTCCCGCGCCAGACCCACGGAATCGTCCGTCAGGCTGCGGTAGCACAGCTTGTCGATGGCGTCGGAGGCGTTGGATATGATCTCCCGGAGGAAGATCTCCTTATGCGTGTAGATGGAATTGATCATCAGGTCCAGGAGCCGCTTGGACTCCGCCTTGAACTGTTTCTTTGCCATGTATATCGGTCCTTTCTTTAGCACTCTTTCTCTTTGAGTGCTAATTTACCACCGCGGAGGAGAAATGTCAAGGCCTTCCGGGGTTTGTTCATAATAAGTTAAAATCCGTTTACAAGGTGATTACAGTTTGGGAAACCCGCTTTACTTTCCGAAAGTGGGTGCCTATAATGATTTACATAATATGTGCGATGCTATGCGAGGTTCACGGGATGAAACGGGTGGCGATACTGATACTGACGGCGGCGATGGCCGTCCTGCTCTGCGCCTGCGGAGCGGGAGCGCCGGAGGCTGCCGTGGCGACGGAAGCGCCTGCGGAGACGGCAGCTCCCGCGGCGACGGCGGAGCCTGTCCCGGAGGCCGCCCCGGAGGCCACGGACCCGCCCGCGGCGGCGACGGAGCCCCCCGCGCCGGACCTGCCGGAGACCCCGGACGGATGGGCGGAGAGCTATCTCGCGTTTTTGGACGATAACTACGATATCCTGGCGGCCCTCTGGCCGGAGGGGATCACGGGCGTGGGCTTCGTGGACCTGGATCTGGACGGTATGCCGGAGATGCTCCTGTTCGACGTGGGGGCCTCGGCCACCATGGGCGTGCAGCTGTTCGACGTGGCGGAGGAAGGCCGGGTGGTCTGCGTCTCCAGCGTGCAGGAGGCTGCGGCGGGAGCCTTTGGGGACGAGTATTTCTCCCGGGTCTCGGTGTGCGCCAGCTATTTCGAAGCCTTCCGCCTGAGCAGGACGGCGGAGGGATACTGCTTCTGGATCGACAGCGCTAACGGCACCCTGGAGTCCAGCTGGGACGAGATCGTCCGCTTCGGCCCGGGGGAGGACGGCGTCTTGACGCTGACCAGCGTTTGCGAGCGGTATCTGGAGAGCGACGGTGAGACCGGCCTCGTGGTGACGGAGCGTTATGTCGCGGACGGGGAGGAGACGGACGCCGCCGGGTTCGACGCGGCCTTCGCCGTCTACGCCGAGGCGGAGGATGCTGGATATGACGCCAGGGGCGTCTTTCTCTGGACGGACATCCAGAGCTACGATACCACCTACGACGGCCTCATGGCTATGGCGCGGGACGCGGCGGAGGCCTATGTGCCCGTGGCGCTCCCTTAAGAAAAACATAAACCGATCCGGACGGTTTTGCCGTCCGGATCTTCATGTTTGGGGTTGTTCGGAAGGAAAACTTGATATATAATATAATTTCGGAAGAGACTATATACGACGGCCTTTTTATTGAAAGGGCCCGGTCGGGAAAGACGGTGGACAGATGCCTACGCAATGGAAGCGCTCCCCGGAGGAGCTGCACAAGACCTATATCGCCAACACCGAGGCGTTTTACCGCGCGGCGGGCCGGGAGCTGGCCGCCTCCATGGACAAGTTCTGCACGGACTGCGCCCTGCAGCTGTTCTCCCGCAGCGCGCGGCTGGGGCAGGAGCACGTGGACGCGGTGAACGAGCTCTATTCCAAGGGACAGAAGAAGCCGGACTGGCTGCTGTGGGCCCTGTCCACCGCGGTGTGCGAGAGCGGGGAATTTCTGCCGCCGCTGTTTTTCTGGACGCTGACGGAGCAGGATGCCCGCCGCGGGACGGACAATTCCCGGGTGTTCATCCGCATGCTCACGAACATCCTGCTGTACGTGGCGGCGGTGGACGACGACGTCACCTACGCCGAGGCGGAGTATATCACCGAGTGCGGCGAGAAGCTGGCCGCCCTGTGCGACAGCGCCGGGGTGAAGCCCGGCAAGCCCGGCCTGAAGGCCGCGGATTTCGTCACCAGCGCCGAGGTCTCCTTCATCGAGAAGAACCCGCCCCAGGCGTCCGCTTCCGGCGGGAACGGCGCCGCTCCCGGCGTTGCGGGGGGCGACACGGCGGCGGATACGGCCGCGGAGAGTGCGGAGGCGGAGCCCGAGAAGCCCGACCTGGACGAGCTCATGGCCCAGCTGGACGAGCTGGTGGGTCTCGCCGCGGTGAAGAAGGACGTAAAATCCACCATGAACCTCATCAAGGTCCGGAAGCTCCGGGAGGAGCACGGCATGCCTGTGGCCCCCATGAGCATGCATATGGTGTTCATGGGCAATCCCGGCACCGGCAAGACCACCGTGGCCCGGCTGGTGGGCGGACTGTACGCCGCCATCGGGGCGCTGTCCAAGGGCCAGCTCATCGAGGTGGACCGCTCCGGCCTGGTGGCGGGGTATGTGGGCCAGACGGCCATCAAGACCCAGGAGGTCATCACCTCCGCTCTTGGGGGCGTTCTGTTCATCGACGAGGCCTACTCCCTGTCCTCCGGCGGCGAGAACGACTTCGGCCGGGAGGCCATCGAGACCCTCCTGAAGGCCATGGAGGACCACCGGGACGACTTGATGGTGATCATCACGGGCTACACGGAGCCCATGGAGAAGTTCCTGGACTCCAACCCCGGCCTGGAGAGCCGGTTCAACAAATACATCACCTTCCCGGACTACAACGGCGAGGAGCTCAACGCCATCTTCCACATGCAGTGCCGGAAAAACGGCTATGTGCTGGACGAGGAGGCGGAGGCCTGTGCGGAGGAGTTCTTCAACGAGCTCTATGAGGACCGGGACGAGAACTTCGGCAACGGCCGCGACGTGCGCAATCGCTTTGAGGACATGGTGATCCGTCAGGCCAACCGGGTGGCGGCCATGGAGGAGCCCACCAAGGAGGATCTGGCTACCTTCACCAAGGCGGATTTCTTCCCCGGGCCGGAAGAGGAATGACGCCGGGAAAGAGCGTATGGAAGACAGGCATTTAGGCGTATATATCCACATCCCCTTCTGCGCGTCCAAGTGCGGCTACTGCGACTTTTATTCCCTGGCCGGGTGCGACGGGAAGATGGGGAAGTATCAGGACGCCCTCCTGAGCCACATCGCGGAGGCGTCCAGCACCATGTCGCCCTACTATATCGACACGGTGTATTTCGGCGGCGGCACACCCAGCTATTACGGCGGACGGCGCATCGCTGATGCCTTCAACGCCCTCAAAAGGGCCGGGAAGGTCCTCAAGAGCGCGGAGGTCACCGTGGAGTGCAATCCGGACAGCGTCCGCCGCCGGGACCTGCATATCCTGCGGCAGGAGGGCGTGAACCGTATCTCCCTGGGGGTGCAGTCGGCAAACGACGATCTTCTGAAGATCATCGGCCGCCGGCACAATTTCGCCCAGGTGAAGAAGGCGGTGCGCGATATCCGCGCCGCGGGCTTCGACAATCTCAGCGTGGACCTCATCTACGGCCTGCCCAACCAGACCAAGGACGACTGGGCGGAGACCCTGGCCCGGGTCCTGGAGCTGGAGCCGGAGCATATCTCCTGCTACGGGCTCAAGCTGGAGGAGGGGACCCCCATGTACGACGAGTACCGGGACAGTCCCGTCATCCCCACGGACGACGAGCAGGCGGACATGTACCTCTACGCGGTGCAGACGCTGACGCTCTATAACTACGGACAGTACGAGGTCTCTAATTTCGCCCGGCGGGGGTTCGAGTCCCGGCACAATATGAAATACTGGGACCTGGAGGACTATCTGGGCTTCGGGCCCGGGGCCCACTCCTGCATCGGGAACACGCGGTACAGCTTCGTCCGCGGCCTGGACGCGTATATGGAGGGGGTCACCAAGGGGGACAATATCCTCGACGAGTACGAGACCCTGGACGAGCTTGACCGGGCGGCGGAGTATATCATGCTGGGCATGCGCCGGGGCCGGGGCGTCTCCGCGGAGGAGTACCGCCGGATCTATCGCAGCGACTTCGCGCCCCTGGAGGAGCTCCTGACGGAGTATGAAAAGGACGGCTGGACGAAGCGCCTGGCGGACGGACGCTGGTGCTTCACCCCGACGGGATTCCTCCTGTCGAACCTCCTCATCGGCTCCCTGCTGGAGGCCCAGGCCCAGCAGCGGCTGAGCGCCCATCCCTGGATGGAGGAGGCCGCGCCGGAGCTCATGGGACAGATCGTGCTCCCGTCAGATCGGGAGATCCACTGACCGGATCATTCCGGGAAAGGCAATACTACTATGGCTGGAAAGCATGTACAGAAAAAAGGCTCCGCCGGGGAGAATACCCGGACGGAGAGCCGCCGCGCCGCTTCGGATGTTTCCCGGAGCCAAAGCGCCCGGACAGAAAGCCCGCAGGGCCAAAGCTCGCGGAGCGGCGGGCGGAACGTCTACGTGATCACCCCGGAGCGCACCTCCCGGGAGGATTACGAGGCCGCCCGGGGCGGCGTCCGGAAGGAAGAGGCCGGGAAGAAAGCGAAGTCCCCCCGCTGGATGGCGTGGGTGGTGCCCCTGCTGGCGGTGATGGCCCTGGTGGTCATCGGCCTGGGGGTGCTGCTGGCCCAGGCGAATAAGGTGACCGCCCTGGAGACCGTCTATCCGAACGTGTCGGTGAACGGCGTGGACGTAGGGGGACTCACGGTGGAGGAGGCCGCGGCGAAGCTGACGGCGGAGGGAGCGGACCCCTACAAGGACGCCTCCGTGAAGGTGATCCTCACCGAGGAAAAGACCGTCGTCGTCACGGCGGCGGAGCTGGGTCTCGGCGGCGACGTGAACAACGCTGCGGAGGCCGCCTGGACCTTCGGCCGGGGCGGGAGCCTCCTGGAAAACTGGAAGACCTACCGCACCTGCCAAAAGACCCCCGTGGACCTGACCTGGGAGGTGGGGTCGACGCCGGACGAGACCACCCTGCGCGAGATCCTGGAGACCGCGGCGGCCGAGGTGAACACGGAGCTTCTCAATTCTTCCGCTGAGATCGGGGAGGAGGGCATCACCCTCACCAAGGGCATGAGCGCCTCCCGGGTGGACACGGACAAGCTCTTCGACGATGTGCTGCGGGCCTTCACTCAGCAGGATTACGCCGATATCACCGCGGAGATCATCACCACGGAGCCGGACGACGGGGATACCACGGACGAGGAGCTGCTCCAGTCCATCTATGACACCGTCTTCACGGAGCCCGTGAACGCCATGTACGACAAGCAGACCGGCGGCGTCATCGAGGGCGTCCAGGGCGTCAGCTTCGACATGGAGGAGGCCATGCGGCTCTGGGCCGACGCGGAACCCGGCGAGCAGGTGTTCATCCCCTTCATCTTCACCGATCCCGAGATCACGGATCTGTCCCAGGGCCTGTTCACGGACTGCCTGTCCGAGAAGTCCACGTCCCTGGCCGGGTCCTCCAGCGCCCGCATCAACAACATCACCCTGGCGGCCCAGGCCATGAACGATACCATACTGAACCCCGGGGAGACCTTCGATTATAACAGCTGCCTCGGCCAGCGGACCGCGGCCCGGGGCTACCAGTCCGCCGGCGCCTACTCCGGCGGCAAGCACGTCTCGGAGATCGGCGGCGGCATCTGCCAGGGCAGCTCCACGCTGTACTACTGCGCCATGTACGCGAACCTGCGGATCACCGTGCGCTACTGCCACTATTTCGTGGTGAGCTATCTGCCCTGGGGCATGGACGCCACGGTGAGCTGGGGCGGACCGGACTTCCGGTTCGTGAACTCCCGGGACTATCCCATCAAGATCAAGGCCTGGGTGTCCAACGGCTCCCTGACCGTGCAGATCTGGGGCACCGATACCGACGGCAGCTATGTGCGGGTGACCAACGAGACCTGGGAGGACGACGAGAACTATTACGCCCAGACCTACCGGGCCGTGTACGCGGCGGACGGTACCCGCCTGAGCTATAATAAGGAGGCGTACAGCTCCTACGCCAAGTACGAGGCCGGGGAGGAGACCCCCGCGCCGGAGACGCCCGCCCCC
>CAJOHR010000069.1 GCA_905234425.1 uncultured Oscillospiraceae bacterium
TAATAAGGTTAAAGGCGGGTGAAATAGAATGTACGACGAGAACATCATTTCACGAATGAATCCAGATCTTCGCTTGTGTTCTTTGTAGCTTTTAATTCAAATATGAATCCCGGAAGATCAGAACTCAGCGGGAGAAGGCAGATGTCGAACCGTCCCAGGCCAGACTCCCGGTTGGATCGGACCTGATATCGGTTGTTCAAAATGGCGCAAAGCCCCAAAAGCAGTCCCTGATACAGCGACCTCTCATACTCCGTGCAAGCCGGACTGTCGGCTAGCTCCCTGTGTCTTGCGTACTCCATGCGGATGTTTTCCGCAATATCCCTGAGGGCATTTTCCAGTCATTGTACTTCACGTCTTTGAACGTCAGGAAGATGACCGGATACCGTCCCTGGTGCTGTCGGTACTTCTCACCGCAGGCCCAGATGGCTTTGCCTTTGAAATAAACAGAGGTATCCTCAGCGGTCTTTTCAAAGAACACACGGAGCATATCCATGTTCAGGGTCTTTCCAAATCGCCGGGGCCGGGTAAACAGCGTGACCGACGGCAGCGAATCTATAAAGTCCCTGATCAGAAGGGTCTTATCAATATAATAGTAGTGCGTGACAGCCTCCACATAGCTGGACACACCTACGGGCAGCGGTAGAGATCCGCTGGGCGCTGGATTGCCGGGGCGGATTTGCTGATCCGTATCTTCCGGGATCCGCCAGGAGCGGCCATCCTTAATGGCGCCATGGATTGCACCGGCGCGGCATAGCTGCTGTACACGTCTGACTGAAATGTTCCATCTGCGGGCGGCCTCGCTGACCGAAAGGTATTTCATAATTCCACCCCTCTTCGCGAAAGAAACTATCATTTTTCGCGAAATCAGTCAAGCTGTTTGCGAAAATAATGATCAGGGCCTGAAGTGGATTTCGTCAGCCATTCGTTCAGGTGGGTGCTGTTTCTTCCGAATGCCAGAACAAGTGAACATGCCGTCGCACGGACCGATTGGGGGAATGCTTGGGGACTATCATGGCAAAACAGACGAAATATCGAGCCGTCTCCGTTGCAGTCCTGCCCCAATTCGGCCAGAGCCGTTTCCAGCGCCGTCACGGAGTCCTGGGGCAAGGGAGTGGAGCCCACGTACGGTCTATATGGGCACCCATACGCCCCAGGGCTATGAGAACCTGGAGGCAAAGCGCGTGATGGATCTGGACAATCCGGTGCCGACGGGTTTTCATCGGATATTCGTATCAGAGATTCTGTGGGGGCGTTTCCGGGGTTATTTGGAAATGTCTGTCCCGAAATAGGTTTCGGAGAGCTGCGACAGGGTTCCGTCGGCCTTCAGGTCCAGAATGGCCTGATTCACTACCGCCCGGAGGGAGGCGGTCTCCTGGCCCTTCCGCATGGGGATGGCGATGGCGTTGGCCTCCTCCGTCTCCGCCACGATCTTGATCTCCGCGTCCGGGTGCTCCCGGAGGTAATCGAAGAAGGACTGATCCGCGTTCAGCGTGGCGTCCGCCCGGCCCTGGAGCACCATGGTGATGGTCTCGTCCAGGGTGTCCACCCCGGAGACCGTGGCCCCGTACTGCTCCGCCTGGAGTTGGCGGTGGTTTTGCCCGCAAGGTCCTCAAAGGAGGTGATGTCCGTGTTGTCGGCGCGCACCACCAGGGCGGTGCGAATGTAGGCGTAGGGCTCGGAGAAGTCATATTTCTCGGACCGCTCCGGGGTCACGTCCACGCCGTTGATGACCATGTCGTAGCGTCCCGCCTCCATGCCGGAGAGCAGGCCGTCCCACTCGCCCTCGATGAATTCCACCTGGACCCCCAGCTTTTCGCCGATGGCCCGGGCCAGATCCGCGTCATAGCCCACCAGAGCGTCGTTTTCGTCGTGATAAGCCCAGGGCGCCCAGTTGCCCTCCAGGGCCACGGTCATGGTCCCCCGCGCCTGAATCTGGGCCAGCAGGTCGCCATTTCCCGAATCCTTTCCTGCGCCGCAGGCCGTCATGGACAGGGCCAGGACAAGAACCAATGCCAGTGCAAATACCCGTTTCATATTGATCTTCCTTTCAAAATCCATAACTGGACAGCTTCTTTTCCACCCGGCTCTGCACCTTGGTCAGCACGGTGCAGAACAAGAGATAGATCAGCGCCACCTCGATATACAGGGCCAGATGCTCATAGTGCTTGGAGGCGATCCGCTGGGTGACCATAAACATCTCCATGACCGTGATGTTGGCGGCCAGAGAGGTGTCCTTCACCATGCCGATCAGGGAATTGCTCAGGGGCGGGAACGCCGTTCGGAAGGCCTGGGGCAGGATCACATGCCGCATGGCCTGGAGCCAGCTCAGTCCCAGGGCTCTGGCGCAGTCCATCTGGTCGCTGGGCACGGAGGTGATGGCGGCACGGACCGTCTCCGCGCAGTAGGCCCCTTCGTTCAGGGAAAACACGATGATCGCCGACGGGAACGGGTCGATCATCAGGCCCAGATTGGGCAGCCCGTAGAACACCACATAGAGCTGGACCAGCAGCGGCGTCCCCCGGATCACCCAGATATAAAACCGGGCGATCTTCCGCAGGACCGGCACCTCCCCGATCTGGATCAGGGCTGTGATCAGGGCAATTACCAGGGCCAGGGAGAAGGAGATGACCGTCAGAGGAATGGTCATGGTCAGCCCGGGCAGCAGGATTTTCGGGAAGGAGTCCAGCAGGATCTCCCACAGTCTTTGGCTCACGGCATTTCCTCCCTATGGCGCGTTTTCTCTATTGTACCGGAAATTGCCGGTCTATGCAAGGCGAAACTCCACCGTCACGTCTCCGCGGCAGGATTTGCATGCGTTCCGGCTGGGGATGGTTTTTCAGCCAATCAGGTAGAAATCGAACTGTTTTGCTTTATACGGCGTGTAATTTGTGATAGAATACAACAAATCGGAGTTATAAGGGGATGGAAGAATGAAGCTGTATCACACAAGTCAGGCGGAAATTCGGACGCCCGATGTCCACCATGGGAGAAAAAACGCGGATTTCGGGCCGGGCTTTTATCTGACGCCGGACAAGGAATTCGCGTACCGGTGGGCGTGGGAGGATTCGGTGGTCAATGAATTCGAGCTGGAGATCGGAGATCTGCACGTCCGGACCCTCTCCCGGAACGAGGAATGGTTCCGCTATATCCTGCAAAACCGCCGTGGAAAGGACACGCTGGACGCGGAGGTCGTGATCGGTCCCATCGCCAACGACACCATATTCGATACGCTGGGGATCATCAGCAGCGGGTTTTTGCAGCCGGAGGAGGCGCTCAGATTACTGAAGATCGGTCCGGAGTATACCCAGGTGGCGGTGAAGTCGGAGCGGGCCGCAGCATGTCTTCGATGGGTCGGGGCGGAGAAGATCCATGCCGCGGAGCAGAATCAGGCGGAGCAGGAGGAATACCAGAGGCTGTTTGCGGAGGCGTTAAGCGAAATCCTGCCCGACTGAGCGGCGGAAATCCGCACATCCAAATACGAACACGACGGCTTTGCAGCCGCCGTGTTTGCGCGGAGAACAAGAGGCTTCTGAAGCATACGGCAAAC
Source organism: uncultured Oscillospiraceae bacterium (assembly GCA_905234425.1). Classification (GTDB taxonomy): domain Bacteria; phylum Bacillota; class Clostridia; order Oscillospirales; family Oscillospiraceae; genus HGM13006. The sequence continues at coordinate 3,548 of CAJOHR010000069.1, forward strand.
ATAGCATAAAAACGCCCGGAGATCGCCTCCGGGCGTTTGCTGCGGGATTTCCTTTACACCGTGAAGGTGAGGACCGTCTCGTTCTCGCAATAGGGGCGCTTCGCGGGGTGATGGGGCGCTGTCACGCTGGTCCACAGTGCCTTTGCCTTTGCGTTTTTTTCGTTGTATTTGATTTCCCAGCTTCCGGGATATGTGCGGAAAATGCGTTCCGCCGCGGCCCGACCCAAATGACGCCGCCGGTACCTGGGGAAAACCGTGAACTCCGCCAGCACGTGATCAGGATGCGCCCCAAAATAGGAATATGGGTTCAGCATGGCAAAGCCGATCAGGGTTGTGTCCTCATAAATGAGAAGCGCGGTCCGCTCCGGCTCCGTAAAATAGGCGTCGAAATAACCGTATTGATAATTGCCCTGGGCGTCCATTTCGTTGCCGTAGTAATTCGTCATCTCGTACAGGTATTTCTGGTGCAGATTCCAGAGAAGCGCTTTGTCCTCCTGCCGCACCGTTTCCAATCGGATCATGGGATCGTTCCTCCGAAGCTTGCGTTGTGATCAGGGCCTGCTTCCCTTTGCCTTATGCCCATTTTTATGCTTCCTCGCACACGAACTTTCCTGCCAGCCGGCCGTGGGTCACGGCATAGCCGATGGAGTTGCCCGCCGAGGGGGTGCAGTAGCCCGTGCCGTACCGGCCGCCCAGAGAGTTTCCGCAGGCGTAGAGTCCGCGAATGGGCTTCTTGTTCAGGTCGATGACGTTGAGCCGGCGGTCTGACATGACGCCGGACATGGTGACCATCTGGGGCGACACCATGGCGTCGGAGCCCATGGGGGTGACCACGGCGTAGAAGGGGCCCTCGTCCACGGGGATCATGGCGCTTTTGTCCTTTCCGTAGTCCGCGTCCGCGCCGGCGTAGCACAGCTCATTGTACCGGCGGATGGAGGCGAGGAATGTGGGAATCTGCGCCTCGCTGTAGCCGATGTACCTTGCCAGATCCTCCAGGGTCTCGGCGCAGAGGACCTTTTCGTACATCCGCTCGGCCACAATGCAGCTCTTGACCATGCCGCCCTCAGGACCGGGTTTCAGATTGTTCATGCCCTCGATCAGGTCCAGGATGTATTGGGGCCGTCCCGCGTTGGGGCCGCTGTGCTCCAGACCCGAGGCGCAGACGGATTTCAGCCACTTTTTGTCCGTGACCAGGCATCCCATACCCGCAGGCTGCCGGGAGGTGGCGGTCTGGGCCGCGGTGATGTTGCCCTCGTTGGTGAAGCGGCGGCCCTCGCAGTTCAGCCACAGCATGGCGTTGGCGCCCCAGGGACCGGTGGGACCGCCGCCCAGAATCATGGTGCCCCGGGGCGCGGGCTCCACAAAGCCCCCGGCCCAGCACATTATCCGGACGCTGCTGCCGTCCCGGCCGCCCATGAAGGAGGAGAAGTGATCCACGTCGCCCCCGGCCCGTTCCCGTCGCTCCATGTATTCGCTTAAAAGCGCCCAGCACATCTCCGGGTTGCCCGCGTAGTCGCCGCCGGCCATGACCACGCCCTTCCGGGTGTTGAACCGGAGGATCTCGCCGGTGGCCTCGTCCTTGGCGAAGACGCCGGTCACGTCGCCGGTTTCGTTCTGGATCAGCACCTGGGCCGGGGTGCCGAAATACCATTTGGCCCCCAAAGACTCGGCCTTGTCGATGCAGGCCTGATTCAGATAGGGCAGGCAGGAGTTGGCCGCCACGCCCATGATGGGCTCGTCGGCGTACTCGCCCATGAACTGCACCGTGGAGGCCCAGGTCTTGGTGCCGGGCTTCATGGGATAGTCATGCCGGAAGCAGTCGTAGATGTCCGCGCCGGACATAAGCTTGTCATAGTCCAGACCGGCCTGGATGCAGACCCAGCCATTGGGCGTGGGATCGTAGGTGTAGGCTCTGGGGTCCACGCCCATCTCCTTCGCCACCTCGATCATGTGGTCCAGGGTGGGACCGGAGTTGGCCACGAACAGCCGGACGATCTCCGGGTCCGCCCGTCCGCCGCTGCGGGTCACGTATTCGTCCACGATCTCTCCCAGGTCATAGGGGCCGAAGCCCGCGTCCACGGCGAATTTGCTGTTGTAGGCGGCGATGTCCTCGCCGTACCAGGTGAACAGGTCCTCGGTCTGCTTTTCCAGCACCGCCACCTGGGCGCCCTGTTCCGCCGCGGCCAGAGCCGCCTGGACGCCGGCGTTGCCGCTGCCGACCACCACCACGTCCACGTCGAATTCCCTGTCCCAGGTCTCAAAGACCGGGGGCTCTCCCAGCCAGTCGCCGGGACCGGCATAGCCCCAGACACGGTGCTCCGCCGTGCCCTTTTCCAGGGCCTTGGGACCGCCGGGACCGCCGGGACCGCCCGGGCCGCCGCCGTTCAGGGGGCCCAGGGCGTTGCCCATGCCGCCGGGGGCCAGGGGATTGCCGAAGGCCCGCATTCTGGGATCGATCTTCTTGTTTTCCATATTTTGCACCGAACCTTTCTTTCTGTACTGACAGCTTCTCTCCCAAGGCCGTCTTCACGACCCGGCAAAACCAGGGGCGCCAAAAGCGCCTGGCAACGGTGTGCCGTCGAATCCCTCCTGTCATATTTCCAACTGTGATTATACAGTAGAAACCCGGGAGAAACAAGCAGATCGAATGTCCGATATGTGGGGAGAATGTCCGATATGTTTGCAATCGGCAATAAAAGGGGCTGTTCAGCCGCTTGATTGGAACCACCATACATCAATTCGTTTTTTTGGCCTCCGGGATTGAGAAAAGGAACCGATTGTGATATAATGACAGCGTTGTGAAGGGGGACATTGCAGTGAAATCGGATGTGATACAGATCAAATCAGACGGCACGGGGCTCCGCGAGGCGCTGGCCCAGGCCGAGGCGGTGGCGGCCTATAGAAAGCTGTCCGGCAAGGAGGCCGTCCATCTGCGGCTGCTGACGGAGGAGCTGGCAGGCATGGTCCGGGCCATGACCGGAAACCTGGACGCATCCTTCTGGATCGAGGACGAGGACGGCGCCTTCAAGCTCCATCTGAAGACAAAAGCCCTGCTGACCGGCGGTATGCGGGAGCAGCTCATGGGCGTTTCCACCAGCGGAAAGAATATCGCCGCGAGAGGCTTTGTCGGGAAGATGCTGGAGCTGTTCGAACGATCCGTGGAGCCGGGCATGATGTTCATCACCCAGGACTCGGAAATGAACTATGCCAGCCTCTGGACCCTGAGCGCAGCCCGGGAGGCTGCGGCGGCGGGGGCCCTTCCCAGGGAGGAATGGGACGAGCTGGAGCGGTCCGTGGTGGTGAATCTGGCCGAAGAGGTGGAGGTGGGGATCCGGGAACAGCGGATCGAGCTCATCGTCACCGTGAAAAGCGCGTGAATCACGGAGGGAAGGAAACCGGGACGAAGCGCAGGAGAAGCATGGCCGTTCTTCTGTGCCTCTGCTTGTTTTTGACTCCTCTGGGGGCGCAGGGTATTTTCCCTTAGGGAAACGATGAATAAAGAACGGTGTGCGGATTGGCGAGCATATTTTTCTCCTGATAAAGTCGAAAAATCGCAGGAATACTTTATGTATTTCAAGAGACGAAATCAGCGGGAAAATATGCCGCCAAGACGTGCGCCGGGATTTAATCAGCGTTTCCTTAGATATACACTGTAAATCATTGAACGGGCGTCAAAACATGACCCGTTCGGAAAGGAAGATATGATTATGAAACAGAAGAAAATGCTGCGGTTCGGCGCGCTGCTCCTGGCCCTGGTCCTGTGTCTGAGCGCCACAGCCTTTGCCGCCGACGCCACCACCGGATTCCGGGACGTGGCGGAAAGTGATTCCTTCTATCCCGCGGTCCAATGGGGCCTGGAGAACGAGATCACCAACGGCGTCAGCGGCACCCGCTTTGACCCCAACGGCACAGTGACCCGCGCCCAGGCTGTCACGTTCCTGTGGCGCATGGCCGGCCGGCCCGAGCCTACCGTTACCGAGACCTTCTCCGACGTGGCGGAGGGAAGCTGGTATGAGACGGCTGTCCAGTGGGCTGTGGAAACGGGCGTCACCGAGGGCACCGGCGGCGGCAAGTTCAGCCCGGAAATGACGCTGGATCGGGCTATGTGCCTGACCATGCTCTACCGGATGAAGGGCTCTCCCCTGGATGTGTACGCCGAAATGGAGCCTGTGGAAATGACCGAGGACGCCACCCTGGAGGAGCTGGCAGCCTATATGATCCAGCAGATCGTTGAAGCGATCCGCGGCCCGGAGGTTTTCCCGGATCTGGAGGCCGGTTCCTACTATGAGATGGCCGCGGTCTATGCTGCCATGAGCAACATTCTCACCGCGGACAATACCGGCGCCATGGTGGAGGGCGTGCTGCTCCGCCCCGAGGATCCCTGCATCCGCTCCGAGATGATCTCCTTCCTGTATCAGGAGCATTTTCTGGATGAGGCGGCCAATGCCCCGGAGCTTCTCACCGTGGACAACATCACCGTGCCCATTCCCCAGAGTATCATGCCCCTGCTGAATATCCAGTTTTGCGGCACAGGCGATGGCGAGGAGGGCGCCCTGATCACGGTCTGTGAGAATAAGTCTGTGGAGGCTGCCGAGGCCATGGGCGAGTATTCCGAGGGGATCGGCGAGCTGTTTACCATTGAGCGGATCAGCGAGGATACAATGCATGAGATGCGCACAGGCGATATGTCCGGAGAAGAGATTTTTGCCATGGATGAAGACGGCATGTTCTATGTGTTCCGCACGCCCACGGATGTGCGGATGGTTCGGGAGACCCCCGAGGAGATGGAAGCCGATCAGGAGATATGGGAGGCTCTGAACGCCTGGGCGAAGGATCAGGTCCCCAGCGGTATTCTGGAAAACAGCGAGGAGCTGTACCCCGTGCGCTTAACCAACACCGTCGTCGACCAGATGCTGGCCAGGGTGGCCTATCAAGATGGCACCAGGTACACCGTCAGCACCACCGAGTTCGGACCTCTGGAGCCCGGCGATGTGGATCCTGATCCCTATGCGGAGAACCTGATGTCCGGATGCTTCGAGCCGGTGGAGGACGCCCAGGCGCCCGACGGGGAGTATGTGGTTCTGAACTTCCCCGAGGAGGGCCTGCGTCTTGATTTCTTCGCGGCCGAAGGCAACCTGGTCCGTGTGGTCTCAGGCGAGGACGAGACCTTCTACACGGCCATTATCCCGGATCCTGCCCTGTCCAACGCGGAGATCATGCAGGCCTGGTACGACGCCCTGGCCGTGGCGGCCGGGAAGAAGGAGCCCTCTCCCATTCAGACGCTCGGCGGCCAGTGGGTGGAAGAGATCGCCGGACGGGCCACCGTGACCTTCGACACCACCGTGAACCCCAACGCGGCAATTGCCGAGGTGGTCTGGCCTGATGGCGCCTCCGTCCATCACAGATGGGTCATGGCTGTGACCCAGGGCGAGGACGGCAAGTTCTCCTACACAGACGGCGTCTACATCGTATACTCCTATGACGAGGAGGGCAACGAGACCCTGGTCAGCCAGGATAACGACCAGAGCGGAACCTTCGAGCTCAACGAGGAAGGCAAGCTGATCTGGACCTACGGCGAGGAGACCGCCACCTTCATTTCCGCTGACGCAGAATGATGCAATTACGCTGAAAACAGGGAAACCGGCTTTCTTCAAAGGGATCGCCGGTTTCCCTGTTGGCTTCGCAGAGAAGAAATCCTTATTTGGATAACGGTAAACAAAGCAAAACGCCCTTTACGGAGGTGGATGCGGAAGCCGCTGTGAGGGACCTGCCCCGCAGAGCGTATGGGAGGAATTCAAAATGAAAACAAGCAAGCTTGCCGTGGCCGCAGTGGTGCTGGCGCTGGTGGCGGTGGTGCTGTCCGCCGTCAGTCTGGGTTTTGCATGCAAGGACCAGGGCGGAGAGGCGGATATCCAGTACATCATGTATCTCGGCACCAACGACATGGACACCAATCTTCCGGTGTGCACCCCTGAGGAGGCCAAGCTCCGGGCCGAGGCGATCCTCATTGACCGGCTCGGCGGCTATACGATCCAGGAGGCCAACGGCGGCTGGATCGGAGACGACGGGGTCGAGTATCAGGAGTATACCCTGGTGATCTACCTGAGCGACACGGATCTGGAGACGGTCCATGCTGTCTCAGACGAGCTGATCGAGGCCTTCCACCAGAGCTCCGTGCTGATCCAGGCCAACAAGACCACTACGGAATTCTATTTCGGCAGCGCGGCGTGATACGGAAAAATGCGCTGATACGAAGGGACGCGGTTACTGCAAAATGCGGATTTTGCAGTAACCGCGTCCATATTGCTTGCCCCGCCTATTATGTGAAAAGGGAACCCCGGATCGCGTCTGTAAACACGCAATCTGCTTGTTTTACATAGGTCTGGGGGCTCCGCATTGGGAGCAGTATTTCCCGCCGGTCTGATTGGCGCCGCAGGCGCAGCGCCAGGTCTGGCTTTTGGGTGGGCCGCCGCGGATGGCTGCTGCCAGAGAGCTTCCACTGGAGCGGGTCAGGCTGTCCCGGATGGCGGTGGATGCCGGAGCGGGAGAGGCAGGCTGAGACCGGACGGGAGCGGGATCGGAAAGGTCTCCGCGCCGGGCGGCCAGGTATTGGAGCTCCTGTACGCCCCCCAGGCCGTCGGCCGGACCAAATGAGGCGATGGCCACGGAGACGATCTCCAGGCCGTGATCCGGGACCCATCCCGTGGAGAGGACATTTTTCAGCGCTTCGCAGAGCTCCTCCGTGTGATCGGGGAGCTCCGAAGGCCGGAGACCTTGACGGTCCAGGGCGGATACGGCAGGAGAGAGGGCCTTGACGATCTCGTTTGCAATCTGCCGGGAGAGCAGGGAGCGGTTATAGGCCCCGGACACATTTCCGGCCAGGAGCTTATAAAACGGAACCGGGTCCGTGAGCCGGTAGGAGAAGGTGCCCCGAACGTCCAGAGAGGACAGCATCTCGCCGCCATGTCCGGCAGACCGGAGGTTCAGGGGGATGGCGCCTGCAAAGGGATTTCCCATGCACTCCCTGGTGGAGAGATAGTAGACCCGTTGCATGCCCCGGGCAGCGGGGGCGTCGCCGCCGAAGGCGATCCGGCGGCCTGTCTCCCGGAGGACAGACCGGAGGCCCGAGGCGTGCTCCGGGTCCTCGTAGGTGTATTCGCCCGGCGTCATGCAGCTGGCGATCACCTTCCAGCCGGAGACCACGATGGCGCACTGGCCGTCGGCAATCAGAATCAGGGAGCCGTGGGTGATGGCGTCGTCGTATGGATTGTCGTTTGCGCTGCGGTTCCCGATCCGCTTGAAGCCCCGGACCATGAGCGCCTCCTCCGGCAGGGCGTCGCAGACAAAGAGCTCCTTCCACTGGATTTCCAGGGAGCCGCCGATGGCAGAGGTGACAGCGCGAAAAATACCCATAAGAAACACCACCTGTTTCGATGTTTTACAGGTCCATCATACATCATCGGGCCGAAAAATCAACCTGCAGGAATGAAAAATGCCCCTTCCGGCCAAAGCCGGAAAGGGCTAAATTTCGATGTTTACCGTTTTTTCCTCCAGAAAGCGGACGGTTCCTTGGAGGATGACAGGGCCCTCAGGGGCCGCTGTGATCGTGAGGGCGCCGCCGGGCTGCTTGAGGGAAACAGTGATTTCCCTGCCCGCCTTCTGTGCCAGCCAGACGCCCACGGCGGAGGAACCGCTGCCGCAGGCGCTCTCCCAGAACAGCGTGTCCGCCGCCGGAACGTAGACCAGGGGCGTCAAGGCTCCGGCCTTCCGGTCCAGAAACATGAGCCCCAGGGCGTCGGCATGGAGAAAGGCGCACCAGTCCTTTGCCAGGGCCTCGGCCTTCTCCAGAGGCGTCTCCAGAATCACATGGGAAATTCCGGGAAAGGCCACCAGGGGCAACGCCATGCCGCCGGGAAGGGCGGCTGTCTCCACGGACAGGGGCAGCGGCATTTCCACAGCGCCCTTCCAGAGGCTGTCCGCCGTTTTTTCGATCTCCACCGCCACCGGGTGCTCCACGCCGGAGACCCGGACCGTCACGTTTGCGGTGTTGTGCCCGGCACGGGCACAGAACCGAACTGCGGCGCTCATGGCGGCGTTGCCGCAGAATTCCCCGCCTGCCATCCGCAGGGCAATATCACAGCCTCCGGGGTGGGAGAGGAAGCCCGCCTGCTCCGCCCGGGGCTCCAGGTCCATGACCTTCGCCGCCACAGCGGGCTGCTCCGCCCGGGAAACAGGCGTTTCGATCAGCGCCGTCACATTCCCGGTGGGGTCCATCAGGGCATAGGTGACGGTCATTGCTGATAATTCCGCAGGAACTGCCTTGTCCGCTCCTGCGACGGGCTTCCGAAGACCTGCTCCGGGTCGCCCTGCTCCACGATCACGCCGCCGTCCATGAAGATCACCCGATTGCTCACCGCTCGGGCGAAGGGCATCTCATGGGTGACCACCACCATGGTCATTTTCTCCTCCGCAAGCTGCCGGATCACCTTCAAAACCTCTCCGGTCAGCTCCGGATCCAATGCGCTGGTGGGCTCGTCAAAGAACAGGATCGCCGGCTTCATGGCCAGGGCCCGGGCAATGGCCACCCGCTGCTGCTGGCCGCCGGAGAGCTGGCAGGGGTAGGCGTCCGCCCGATGGGACAGGTCCATTTTTTTGAGAAGCTCCTCCGCCTCCGCCCGGACCTCCTCCTTGGGCCGTTTCTGCACGTGAACGGGGGCGTCCATAATGTTTTTCAGAACGGAGTAGTGGGGGAACAGATTGAACTGCTGGAATACCAGCCCGAAATGCTGCTTCATCTTCCGCATCTGACCGGCGCTCACATATTCCGCCGCTCCCTGGGCGCTCGTTGTGGCGGCGGGCTCCCCCAGATACCGGATCTCTCCGGCGTCGATCCGCTCCAGAAACGTGGCGCAGCGGAGCAGGGTGCTTTTGCCCGAGCCGCTGGGACCGATGATGCTGACCACCTCGCCGGAATCCACCTGGAGGCTGATATCCTTCAGAACCGACAGGTCGGCAAAGGACTTCTGAATGCCTTTCATCTCCAAAACCATGACGTCACCCCCTTATCTGTAGTAGTCAAAGGCCTTCTCAATCCGCTCCATCACAAAGGCCACCACGTAGTTGGCGATAAAGTAGAAGACGCCGGCCACGATGTAGGGCGTGAAAGAGGTCTGGGAGGCCGCGATCTGCTTGGCCAGGGCGAACATCTCGTTGTAGGCCAGAGCGAAGGCCAGGGAGGTGTCCTTGACCAGGGTGATGACCTCGTTGGTCACCGCCGGGAGAATGGTCTTGATCACCTGGGGCAGAATGATCTTGAAGAAGGTCTGGGCTTTGCTGTAGCCCAGCACGTCCGCCGCCTCATACTGTCCGTCGGGGATGGCCTCGATGCCCGCCCGGTAGATCTCGGCGAAGTATGCCGCGTAGTTCATGGAAAAGCCGATGATGATCGCCGTGAACCGGTAGCCCCGGATGGACCAGCCGAAGAGATAATAGGGCCCGAAATACCAGGCCAGAAGCTGGAGCATCAGGGGAGTGCCCCGCATGACGGCGATATAGATCTTCATGATCCACTGGACCACCGGGATCCGGGAACGGCGCAGCAGCATGACGATCATGCCCAGGGGCATGGAAAACAGCAGCGTCAGAAAAAAGATGGCGCAGGTGCGCAGCATGCCGCCTCCCATGGTCAGAAGCATGGTGGACCAGGACATAGCCTCTTGCCTCCTTTAGAAACAGAACATAAAAAGCCCCGCCTCCCCATCCCGTCCGGAATGGGGAGGTGATATGTTGACGTATTTTAAGATCCTTCGCTTACGCGCAGGATGACACAAGCGACGGAACAGTTGCGATCAGGAATCGTTGGCAACCAGGAAGCCGCCGGCGGTCATGTCGATGGCGATGGCGTCGATGGCGCCGGCCTTCAGATCGTTGTAGGCCACGGTGTAGGTCTCATAGGTCTTGAGCTCGGCGAAGGTGGCGGCCAGGTCGGCCCGGCTGTCCTCCAGCATCTCCGCGGCGGAGGTGTCGATCTGGACGCCCACGATCTTGCCGCTCAGGTCGGCCAGGGTGGTGATGCCGGAATCGGCGGCCACCAGGATGCCCTGGGTGTTGTTGGAATAGGTGATGCCCCAGGTGTACATGTCCTCCCGGCCCTCCTTGGTGAAGCCGGACCAGATGCAGTCGCAGCTGCCCGCGTTGAGCTCCAGGTCTTTGGCGTCCCAGTTGAAGGGAACGGCCTCATAGCCCCAGCCCAGATACTCGCAGACGGCTTTGCACAGCTCCACGTCGAAGCCGCCCACGGAGCCGTCGTCCTGGAGATAGGAGTAGGGGGGATAGTCCAGATCGAAGCCGTGCTTGAAGGTAAAGCTGCTGTCGCCGGAGCCCTCGGCCGGAAGGCTGGAGGCGTCGATGCCGTCCGCTGTCAGGCAGAGATAATCCTTGATGTCGGGATAGTTGGCGCCGATGGCGTCATAGGTGCCGTTGAGCACCAGAGCCTGGACCGCGCCGCTGACCGTCTCGGCCAACTCCTCGTCGCCCTGGCGGAAGCCGATGGCGTAGGACTCCACGCCAAGGTCCTCGTCCAGGAACACATACTTGGGCGCCGCAGCTTCGGGCTCGGCGGCGGTCTCCGCAGAAGCGGCGGCCTCGGAAGCGGCCTCGGAGGCGGGAGCCTCCGCCGCGCTGGAAGCGGCGCTGCCGCCGCAGGCGCTGAGGGACAGGACCATTGCAAGCGCAAGGACCAAACAGAGAATCTTTTTCATAATGGTTTTCCTCCAAACTTTTTGGTTGAGTGATTCGGTAGTATGGTAACACATCACCAAGTTAAAGTAAAGTCTGTTTTGCCCATTTTTTCCCTTGGGGCAGCAAGAAAATCGGGAGATCATGACGGGCCGGATTCGTCAGAAAGCACAAAATCCGCCGCGTGATCCCGGAGGGAACCGCCTGCCGGAGCGGAGCGGGGCGTGTATGACAAAAAATCGCACAACCTTAAGAATATAGCTCTTTCCAAGGGGAATCTCCGGGGCATATAATCAAGGCGTATATTAAGGAAAAGGAGTGTATCCCATGAAAAAGAACTGGATCGCCATGCTTCTTGCGGCGGCCATGGTTTTTGCGCTGATGGCGGGCTGCGGCTCCCAGACTGCGTCCTCTGCGCCTGCCGCGTCGGACAACGCCCCTGCCGTTTCCGCCGAGGAACCGGAGGAAGCCCCCGCCGAGGCCGAAGAACCGGCGCCCGATGCGGAGCCCGAGGACACGGAGTCTGCAGAGGAGGCCGAAGAAGCGGAGGAGCCTGCGGAAACCGGCTATGAGCCGAAGATCAACTTCCCCGGTTCCGA
>CAJOHR010000070.1 GCA_905234425.1 uncultured Oscillospiraceae bacterium
CTACAAGCCCCAGGTGGCCGGCAAGAAGACCCTGGACGCCATCGACGTGGCCATGCCCACCCATGCCGAGGCCATCGAGGCCGTGCTGAACGCTCTGGTGGACGAGAAGAACGGCGTCATCGCCTCCATGAGCGAGATCGACGCGGTGGGCCATCGTGTGGTCCACGGCGGCGAGAAGTTCGCCTCCTCCGTGGTCATCACTGACGAGGTCATGGACGCCATCTACGAGTGCAACCCCCTGGCTCCTCTGCACAACCCCGCCAACATCATCGGCATTCGGGCCTGCCAGGAGAAGATGCCCGGCGTGCCTCAGGTGGCCGTCTTTGACACCGCCTTCCATCAGACCATGCCCCCCAAGGCCTACACCTATGCCATCCCCTATGAGTACTATGAGAAGGACAAGATGCGCCGCTACGGCTTCCACGGCACCTCTCACCGGTTTGTTTCTCAGCGCTGCGCCGAGATCCTCGGCAAGCCCATCGAGGAGCTGAAGATCGTCTCCTGCCATCTGGGCAACGGCTCCTCCATCACCGCCGTGGACGGCGGCAAGAGCGTGGACACCTCCATGGGCCTGACGCCTCTGGCCGGCCTTCCCATGGGCACCCGCTCCGGCGACATGGACGCGGGCATCATGGAGTACCTCATGGGCCACTACAACCTGAGCATGGACGAGATGATGACCATCCTCAACAAGAAGTCCGGCGTGCTGGGCATTTCCGGCGTGTCCTCCGACTTCCGGGATCTGGACGACGCCGCCGCCGACGGCAACCAGCGCGCCGCACTGGCCGTTGAGGTCTTTGCCTACAAGGTCCGCAAGATGATCGGCGAGTATGCCGCCGCCATGGGCGGCGTGGACGCCGTGATCTTCACCGCCGGCGTGGGCGAGAACTCTGCCGATCTCCGGCTCCGCTTCGTGGACGGTCTCCAGTTCATGGGCATCGAGATCGACCCCGAGAAGAACAACTTCCGCGGCCAGGAGCGCATCGTCTCCCCCGAGGGCGCCAAGGTCAAGGTCCTGGTGATCCCCACCAACGAGGAGCTCATGATCGCCAAGGATACTGCCGAGCTGGTGAGCAAGTAATTCCATATTCCGTTTTCGGTCCCGGGATTCGCTTCCCGGGACCTTTTTTCTCTTTCCATTTCCACACAACTCTGTTATAATGATCGCACAGCAATCCTATGAAGGGAGGCGCACAGGATGAACGAGCGGCTTTGCCGCGGGCTTCTGCTGGTTTGCGGTATAGCGGGAATCGCCGCCGCCACGTATCTGGGCGCCTCGGACCTTCGGGGTCAAGGCGCGCTTGGGTGCTGTGCGGTGATCCTTCTTTTCTGGTTTCTTGGAGCGATGCTGCTTCTGCGGAAGCCCCTGTTCCGGAAGCCGGAACACACGATCTGCGCTGTTTTGGGGCTTTACATGTGCCTGTTTCTGCGGCTGAGTCTCTTTGACTATGTGTCTCCCGACTATGTGAGCTTTCTGGGGCCCTGGTCCGAGACTATGCGGGGCATGACGGTCCGGCAGGCCCTGATCACCCCCATCGGGGATTACAACATGCCCTACCTCTACCTGCTGCTGATCCTCTCCCGGCTGCCCGTCTATGATCTCTATGGCATTAAGCTGATCTCCGTACTGTCCGATGTGTTTCTGGCCCTGGTGCTGGGGCGGCTGGCGGCGGAGACCGCCAAGCGGGAGGGTATGGTCCTCCTGGCCTTTTTCGGCGGGCTCCTGGCCCCCACGATCCTGCTGAACAGCGCCTACTGGGGCCAGTGCGACGGGATCTACGCCTGCTTCTCTCTCTGGGGACTCTATTACGGGCTGAAAAAGCGGCCGGCATGGTCCATGGTGTTTTTCGCCCTTGCCTTTTCCTTCAAGCTCCAGGCCGTGTTCATCCTGCCGGTGATCGCCTTTTTGCTGGGAAAGGAAAAGCTCCGCCTCCGGGACCTTATCTGGTTTCCCGCCGCCTTTCTGGCGGTCATGCTTCCGGCCCTGCTGGCGGGACGGAGCGTTCCGAGCACCTTCGGGATCTACCTGAACCAGACCAATTCCTATCCCTATCTGAGCCTGAACGCTCCCAGCATGTGGTCCCTGATTCCCAACGACTACTTCTTCAGAATGGACGAGGCCTCGGTGCTGCTGGCGGGGATCGTGACCCTGCTGCTGCTCTATGTGTTCCTGCGGCGCTGCGGGGCCATGAAGGACCGGGATCTGATTGCCGTGAGCCTGATTTTCGCCCTGGGGATCCCTTGGCTCCTGCCGAGAATGCACGAGCGGTATTTCTACCTGGCCGAGTGCCTGTCCGTCCTCTATCTGGTCCGGTATCCCAGGCGGATCGGGATTCCGGTGGTGATTCTGGGCGGCGGATTCCTGGCCTACTGCTCCTACCTTTTCGGCGGGATGCGGATCCTCACCAATGAGCTGGTAGCGGCGGCCTACGGGCTGACCCTGCTCTATCTGATTGTTAAGCTGCTCCGGGAGACCGACGCCCGGATGACGAAAAAGGAGGTAAAAGCACATGAGTAAGCCAACGATCGACTATCTGTGGCAGGACCGCAGGCGGCGGCTGGGAATGCCTTTGAGCTTCACCCGCTACGCCCTCAGCGAGGACCGGCTGTTTCTGGAGACGGGACTTCTGAGCACCAGGTCCGAGGAGATCCTGCTCTACCGGGTCCGGGATATCTCCCTGAAAATCTCCCTGTTTCAGCGGATCTTCGGCGTGGGGACCATCGTCATTCAGTCCTCCGACAAGTCCATGCCCACCCTGGAGCTGAAGAACATCAAGCGGCCCCGGAATGTGAAGGAGATCATCCACAGCGCCGTGGAGGAGATGAAGATCGCCCGGCGGATGCGGGTGGGCGAGATCATGGGCGGATATGACGACCATGACCACGATCACGACGATTACGACGACTACGACGACGATTACCACTACTAATTATATAGCAAAGCGGCGGAGCCCCGTTTCCACGCGGGACTCCGCCGCTGTTTATGCCGTGGCCGCCACGGTCTCCGCCGTGCTGCCGTAGAAGAAGTCGTGGAGGACCTCCGCTGCCCGGTCCAGGTCGTAGACGTAGTACCAGACGCCGTCCTCCCGGATCCCGCCCCAGGCGGCCACGGAATTCCCGGGGATGGAGAGCTGCCGGATGGAAAGGTCCTCCCGGTGGTCCAGTACCGTCTTTCCCAGCCGGAGCAGCTCTGTGGGGCCCAGATTGGTCCGGCAGAGCTGCATGCCTTCCATAATAAGCGCGGGAAGCTCCGATCGGGGCAGGTCCCCCAGAGCGGAGACCATGGAGGTCAGCACGGTCTGCTGGCGCCGGACGCGCATATCGTCGTTGTCGATGGACCGGATCCTGCAGTAGGCCAGGGCCTCCCGGCCTGTGAGACGCTTTGCGCCCAGATAGGGGCTCCCGAGACCGAGGCAGTCCCACTCCGCCCTGGTCAGGGAGACCTCCACGCCGCCCAGCAGGTCCACCAGGTCCGCCATCTGGGAGAAGTTCACCGTGGCGTAATCCGTCACCTGAAGGCCGAAGCTCTGGTTGATGGTAGCCATGGCCTCCGAGGGACCGCCGTAGGCGTAGGCGTGGCCCAGCTTGGTCCTGGTCTGATCCCGGCTCAGTGTCACCAGGGTGTCCCTGGCCAGAGAGCACATGCGCAGGGTGTCCTCCTCCAGAGAGATCAGAAGAATACAGTCGGACCGGCCCGCGTCGCCGTCCTCCGTGTCCACGCCAAAGAGGGCGTAGACCTCCGGCGGCTCGGCTGCCGCCGCTTCCGGCGCCTCCGGCGGCGCCTCCACGGGCTGGAGGGCGATGTTCGCCATGGTGGGGGCGGTCTTGATCCGCTTCTCCGTGAACAGGCGCTCGGCGGTGAGGCTGGCGGCCAGGATCAGCGCCATGGCGGCCATGATCAGGATCAGCACCGTCTTTCGTTCTTTCATCATAAAGGAATCCCCCTTTTCCCGGATCATGCCCGGAAAAAGGGGGACCTATTCATGTTTTTTCCATCACGCCCGTCCTGTGGAGCCGAAGCCGCCCCGATCTGTGCGGCCCAGGGACTCCACCTCCTCAAATTCGATCTGGGGCTGATGGCGCTGGATCCGGAACTGACAGATCCGCTCATTGACGTGGACCACCGTATCCCGGGTGGCGTAGACGGGCATCCTTAAAATATCATTGTCCCCGGAATAGGATTCGTCCACCACGCCGATGCCGTTGGTCTGGATCAGGCCGTAATGCTTGAAGGTGGAGCTTCTGGGGGCGATGATCAGCTCGTAGCCCGCCGGGACCTGGACGGAAACGCCCAGGCTGATCAGGGTAAAGTCCCCCTTTTTGAGCGTGATTTCCTCGGCAGCCCGCAGGTCGATCCAGTCGCTTTTCCCGTCGATGTAGGTCAGCCTGTCGATCTGGTCGCTGTGGTATTTGATCCGAATGGTTTCCTTCATGTGTTTCACCTGCCGTAAAACTGTTCTTCCGGCCCATCATAGCATGGCCCTTCCCCTGTGTCAAACGGACCGCATAGTTTTTCCAAAACCGGGAATCCTGTCTGAGGACAGCCCCAGAAGGAGGAGACGCCATGCAGGATCAGCCCCATCCCAGACCGGAGCCTATGTATCCGGTGAAGCTCACCCATGAAAACGTCTGCGCCATCTTCCGGGGCGCGGCGGATTTCACCGTCCGGCAGCTGCGGACGGGATCGAAGGGACAGCGCGTGTGGCTCTACGCCATCGACGGGCTGGTGTCCTCCTCGGAGTTGTCCCGGTTTGTGGCGGAGCCTCTGCTTCACGCGTCGGGAGAACTGGACGGAGCCTCCGCTGCGGAGCTGACGGTGCCCAACGCCACCGCTGTTCCCGTGCCGGATATGGACACCCTGGCCAGGCTTCTGGTCAACGGCTTCTGCGTGGCCCTGTTCGGAGAGGACGACGCCGTAGCGTTCGAGGTGAAGTCCGGGGACAAACGGGGCGTGTCGGAGCCCCAGGTGGAGACCACCATCAAGGGAGCCAAGGACGCCTTCACTGAGACGATCCGGACCAACACGTCTCTGGTGCGCCGCCATCTGCGGTCCCCGGAGCTTCGGCTGGAGGAGCAGGTGGTGGGACGGCGAAGCCTGACCAATGTGACGGTCTGCTCTCTGGCGGGCATCACGGACCGGGAACTGGTGGACGCGGTCTCCCGGCGGCTCCAAACCGTGGATGTGGACGGGCTTCTGACCCCGGCGGCGGTGGAGGAATACCTGACCGGAAGCCGGAAAACGGCCTTTCCGTTACTTCTGTATACAGAGCGGGCGGACCGGTTTGCCTGGGGACTGCTGGCAGGCAGGGTGGGCGTGCTGGTGGACGGACTGCCCCTGGGGTATCTGCTTCCCTGCACGCTGACGGATCTGATGCAGTCTCCGGAGGACCAGGGCGGAAACTATGTGGTTTCCTCCGCCGTACGGCTTCTGCGGATGGGAAGTCTGGCGGCGGCGCTGCTGTTGCCGGGCATGTTCGCCGCGGTATGCCTCTATCACCAGGAGATGATTCCGGCGGCGCTGCTCCGGGCCATTGAGGAGAGCCGGCAGGCGGTGCCGCTGTCCACCGGCGCGGAGGTGCTGCTTCTGCTGGTGGCCTTTGAGCTGCTCCAGGAGGCGGGGCTCCATCTTCCGCAAAACCTGGGGCAGGCGGTATCCATTATCGGCGGCCTGGTGGTGGGCACGGCGGCGGTGGAGGCGAACTTCATCTCTCCGGCGTCTCTGATTGTGGTGGCTGCGGCGGGAATCTGCAACTTCACCCTGCCCCAGCGGGATCTGGCCGACGCCCTTCGGATCTGGCGCTTCTGGATTGCCCTGGGCGGCGTGGCGGCGGGACTGGCGGGGGTGACATTGATGCTGCTCCTGCTGCTGGTGCATCTGGGGGATCTGACCAGCCTGGGGCGAAGCTACCTGGACCCGGCGGATCGGGGCGCGGCAGCCGCCGTCCGAAGCAGGCTGGTGACGGAGAAGTGGAGAAACCGGACCCTGCATCCCGGGAACGTCCGAAATCAGAGGTGAAGTATAGATGTACAGATGGATCGCGGCGGGGGCCCTGGTCTGGGCGGTGACGTGGCTGGGGTTTTGGCCCTTCCCCCAGACGGACACGGGGGAGCTGTTTCTCGTGAACACCCTGGCCGTGGAGGCGAATGGGACAGTGCGGCTCTATGCCGGTGAGTTTGTGGGAGCGGGAAGGACTGTGGCCGAGGCGGCGGAGGAGCTGGAGGCGCATGCGCCGGGACGGCTGTTCCTGCGGCAGACGGGTCGAATCATCTTCTGCAACGGGGCGGAATCCGGATTGGACCCCATGACCCTGCCGCGGGAGCTGCCCATGGGTACCTATATATATCAGTATGAGGGATCAGCGGAGGAGCTGGATCTGGAGGCCCTGGAGCCGGTGCTGGAGGCGGCGGAGCGGCGGGAGGACCGGCCCACCCTGGCGGAATATCAAAACAGCGTGCTCCTGGAGGAATCGGGGCCTATGGAGAAGATCAAGGAGGGAGGGGAGAAATGAAGCGGGGAAACGCGGCCCGGTTCGGCGCGTCGGTAACGCTGGCCGCCATGGTCACGGCGGGCTTTCCCTGGACCTCGGTGCTGGCAGGCTGGAGCATCTCCGCCATACTCGCCTTGATTGCACCGGTTGGAACCGGGAGGATCGGCAGGGTCCCGGCGGCGCTGGCGGGGATCATGGCGCTGCCGGTAACGGCGGCGGTCCTGCTGGGGGCGGATCGGGCCTTCCCGGAGGAAACCACCTTCCCCTTTGTGTCCCTGGCGCTGCTGGCGGTGCTGTTCCGGGCGATGCTGGGGCGGCGGGAAGGCCTGGAGCGGGTGTCGGTCCTGCTGGGAATCTTCCTGCTGGGGATTCTGGGGACCGTGACAGTCTGGGGCCTCATGGACGTAAAATGGACGGAAAATCTGCCGGAGCTGCCCGCCGCCTGGACCGTGCTTTTATCAGCATCGGCAGGGATCCCCTGGTGGGGGGCGGGAATCCGGGAGCGGAAAGGCGGCGCCTGGCTCGGGGCGTCGGCGGGAATCAGTTTGGGACTCAGCCTGCTGACCAGGGGCGTCCTTGGAAGGGCGCTGGCAGCCTGGGAGCCTGCGCCCCTCTACCGGGCAGTGCAGACCATCCGGATTCTTGGGACGCTCCAGCGGCTGGAGGCGTTTCTGGCGGGGGCGGTGCTCATGGGGGCCATGATCCTGCTTCTGTGGATGGGGGAAATGATCCTGTCCGCCGGGGAAATATTCCTGGGCCGTCCCATGAAGACGCCGGAAAAGGGAGGACTTCTGCTGGCTGCGTTCCTGCTGGAGTGGGTCGCCCGCGTCCTTCCGCCGGAAATCCTGGTTCCTGTCGAAACAGCATTTTGGGGTTTTCTGCCGGCTTTTGCACTAGGTGTTGTGGAATTGGGGAAATTTGAAAAAAGGGGTTGACAAGCAGGGCTTTATAGCATATAATCTATGCACGCTTGAGATCCCGATGCCTTCGGGCAGGGGACCTCAAAAAATTTTCTCGAAATCAAGAAAAAGTTCTTGACAACCGAGGAAACGCGTGATAGAATAGCCAAGCTGTCGCAAGAGGCAGTGTGAGAAACCGCGAAGCGGAGTGTACCTTGTAAATTAAACAACGA
>CAJOHR010000071.1 GCA_905234425.1 uncultured Oscillospiraceae bacterium
GGCGTCCTGGCGTCGGAGAAAACGGCGGAGGTCCTGACCCCCGGCACCCACGCCACCACCTTCGGCGGCAACCCGGTGTGCTGCGCCGGTGCGCTGAGCGTGCTGGAGCAGCTGGACGAGGACATGCTCCGGTCTGTCCGGGAAAAGGGAGAATATCTCCGAGACCGCATCTCCGCCCTGCCCGGGGTCCGGGAGATCCGGGGCATGGGGCTGATGCTGGGCGTGGGCCTGGAGGCGGGCCTGCAGGCCTCCGCGCTGGTGGGAGAACTGTTGAAAAACGGGCTTCTCTGCCTGACCGCCGGTCACAACACCATCCGGCTCCTGCCGCCGCTGGTCATCTCCCGGGAGGAGCTGGACCGGGGGCTGGAGATCCTGGGATCGGTGCTGAAAAAAGAAGCGTGAGGCGGACCTTGGCTTCCTGCACAAATCAGGGGGGCGCACGCCCGGGGCATGATGTATATTTTCGCCCAAATCTATGAATATTCCGGAGAATATGTGTATAAATATTGATTTCTCACCGGAATCCTGCTACAATGAACAGCGTTGAATTATCAAGAGAGGAAGGATCCCAAATGAAAAAGTATCTTGCGCTTCTGCTGGCCCTGTGCCTGTGCCTGAGCCTGGCGGCCTGCGGAAGCTCCAACAACGCCTCTGTTGCGGAGAACACCGAGACCGACGCCTCCGCCGTGGCGGAGAACACCGAGGCTGGCGCCGGGGATGCCGCCGAGGCGGCTGCGCTGACCACCATCAACGCCGGAAAGCTGACCATCTCCACCAGCCCCGACTTCCCGCCCTTTGAGTCCACCGACGATTCCGGCGCGGTGATCGGCATCGAGCCGGAGCTCATGGAGCTGATCTGTCAGAAGCTGGGGCTGGAGCTCCAGATCGACGCCATGGATTTTGACAGCGCGCTGATGGCCGCCGAGCAGGGCAAGTCCGACGCGGTGGTTTCCGGCGTCACCGTCACCGAGGAGCGGAAGTCCAGCTACGACTTCACCGACAGCTACACCACCATCACCCAGGCCATCGTCTCCAAGGAGGGCTCCGGCATCACCATGGAGAACCTGGGCGACTACACCATCGGCGTTCAGCGGGGCACCACCGGCCACATCTACACCGAGGAGGACTTCGGCGACAAGGTCGTGGCCTATGACACCTACTCTCTGGTGTTCCAGGCCCTGAACAACGGCCAGATCGACTGCATCGTCATGGATGACGCCGTGGCCAAGGCTTACCTTGCCACCAACCCCGGCCTGGAGATGACCACTACCACCTACGAGCCCGAGGAGTACGCCTTCGGCTTCCACAAGGGCAACCCGGATCTGGTGAAGGCCGTGAACGACGCCCTGGCGGAGCTCAAGGCCGACGGCACCCTCCAGAGCATTCTGGACAAGTACATGAGCGAATAATTTATCATTATCTGCCAAAAGGGCGGTCATGTACCCAATGCCGTTAAGTTAACCGGAATTTGTCATTCCGAGCCAGTGCGCACACTGGCGTGGGAATCTAAAAGGCGCGATTCGTTTTTCAGATTGCCACACCAGTGACCTCTGTCACTGGTTCGCAATGACACGGTCTTAACTTAATGACATTGGTCCTGTACCGCCCTTTTTTCACTATTTCTTGAGAGGAGCGGTTCTGCCTTGGATCAATATTTGCAGTGGAAGGAGATCCTGGCCTCCGGCGGCGACGTCACCGCCTGGCAGAGCTTCTATGTGAAGTTCTATCAGGCCTTTATCGAGTCTGACCGTTGGCTCCAGTACGTCAAGGGCGTGGGCACCACCCTGTATGTGACGGCCATGGCCCTGATCATCGGCATCATACTCGGCGTCATTGTGGCGGTGGTCCGCACGGCCCACGACCAGCAGCGTCCCGGCCACAGGAACCCTGTGCTGGGGATCGTAAACGCCGTCTTCAAGGTCTATGTCACCGTGATCCGGGGCACCCCCATGATGGTCCAGCTCATGATCATGGGCTTTGTGGTGTTCGCCACCAGCCGGAACTTCACCCTGGTGGGCGGATTGTCCCTGGGCATCAACTCCGGAGCCTATGTCTCCGAGATCATCCGGGGCGGCCTCATGGCCGTGGATTCCGGCCAGATGGAGGCGGGCAGAAGCCTAGGGCTGAACTACATCGACACCATGCGCTTCGTGGTGGTTCCCCAGGCGGTGAAGGCCATCCTTCCGGCTCTGGGCAATGAGTTCATCGTCCTGCTCAAGGACACGTCCCTGATCTCCGTCATCGCCGGCAAGGAGCTGCTCTATGCCGCCCGGGGCGTGATCAGCCGGACCTACGAGGCCATGTTTCCGCTGCTGGGTGCGGCGGCTATCTACCTGGTGCTGGTGATGATCTTCACCTGGCTTCTGGGCATCTTTGAAAGGAGGCTGCGGGCCAGTGATCGACGTTAAGAACCTGTGTAAATCCTTCGGGGACCATCTGGTGCTGGACAATATCTCCGAGCACATCCACCCCGGCGAAAAAGTGGTTATCATCGGGCCCTCGGGCTCCGGCAAATCCACCTTTCTCCGGTGCCTCAATATGTTGGAGACCCCCACCGCCGGCACCATCACCTTCGACGGTGTGGATATGACCGACCCCAAGACGGACATCAACCGGATGCGGCAGCGCATGGGCATGGTGTTCCAGCATTTTAACCTGTTCCCCAATATGACCGTGCTCCGAAACATCACCCTGGCCCCCGTCCGCACCGGCTTTATGACAAAAAGCGAGGCGGAGCCCTGGGCCATGGAGCTTCTGGGCAAGGTGGGCCTGGAGGACAAGGCCGCGGCCTATCCTGCGCAGCTCTCCGGCGGCCAGAAGCAGCGCATCGCCATTGCCAGAGCTCTGGCAATGCGGCCGGAGGTCATGCTCTTCGACGAGCCCACCTCCGCCCTGGACCCGGAGATGGTGGGCGAGGTGCTGGCCATCATGCGGAAAACCGCCGAGGACGGCATGACCATGGTGGTGGTCACCCACGAGATGGGCTTTGCCCGGGAGGTGGCGGACCGGGTGCTGTTCATGGACGGCGGCATCATCCAGGAGCAGGGCACCCCGGCGGAGATCTTTGGAAATCCCCAGAACCCCAGGACCCAATCCTTCCTGTCCAAGGTGCTGTAAACCGATTGTAAACCCCGATACAACGCATCCTTTCCCCGGGAGAAAACCCCGGGGAATTTTTATACAAAAGGACGCATGGAACGGCCCCGTGCCTCATAAGCTGTATGGAGACGACTGTGGGGAGGCGGATTCATGGCCGGTATTTCGGAGGAAACAATGGCGGTGGGCCATCGGCTGGTGCTGGAGGGACGGAACAAGCTGACGGTCACCGGCGTTCTGGATGTGGAGCGCTTTGACGAGGAGGCGGCGGTGCTGGAGACGGGCGGCGGGTCCCTGATCCTGCGGGGCAGCGGGCTCCATGTGGAGGAGCTGGATCTGCGGGCGGGACAGGTGAAGGTCAGCGGCCAGGTGGACAGCCTCACCTATGAGGAGACCAATATGACCCAGGGGAGCTTTCTCTCCCGGCTGTTCCGATGACGGTGGCGCCGGGACGTCAGGGGCTGGAGCTGCTGCTCTCCGGGCTCCTGGGGATCGGCCTGGGCGTGGTCTATGACCTGGGAAGGGCGCTCCGGCGGGAGCACCCCGGAGCCACGATCCCGGCGGATGGGACCTTTGCCCTGGTGTTCTTCCTGACCCTGTGGCTTTCGGGAATCTATATGGGAGGGCTCCGGCTCTATCACTGCCTGGGGATTGGCCTGGGAGCGGCCGGGTATTTTCTTACCCTCAGCGCCGGGATCACGGGGGTGTTTCGGAGCGTTTTCCGGTTTTTCGGCAGGCTGAGAACCGCCCTGGGAAGAACGGCGAAAAAAACAGGTCGATTTTTGAAAAAACTTGCAAAAAAACTCTTTCCATCTACGGCAATTTGGGGTACAATAGGCAAAGCGTCAACACTGCGGACCCGCCGAAGGGAGCCGCGCCCATGAGAGGATGGATTCTCCGGGGGCTGGCCCTGTGCTTCGGCGTGTTCCTTGCCCTGCGCCTGGGCCAGGCTGCCCGGGATTTCCGGCGGGAGTCTTTCGCCAATCGGGCGCTGCAAAGCGCGCTGGCGGAGGCCGAGGGGACCCTTCATGCGCTGGAGCGGGAACAAAACGCTTCGGATGGGGAGATCCGCCGGCGGGCCTTCCGCCAGAGGGGATGGGTCTCTCCGGAGGATGTGGTCTTCTTCGACGGCGGCAAGGGACCCCAAGGGGGAAGCGGCACGGGACGCGCAAAAGAAAAGGAGGAAGAAAACTTCGTATGGAGCTAGCGGTTGGAGAAGTTTTGGAAGGGAAAGTTACGGGCATCACGAAATTCGGCGCCTTCGTCTCTCTGGGAGGCGGAAAGACCGGCATGGTACATATCTCGGAGATCGCCCACACCTATGTCAATGATATCAACGAGCATCTGTCCGTGGGCCAGGATGTGAAGGTGAAGATCATCGCCATGAACAACGGCAAGATCAACCTGTCCATCAAGAAATGCCTTGAAACTCCCCAGCGCCAGGGAAGAGGCGAGGGAAGACAGCGGGAGGGCGGCGGCGCCCAGCGCCGCAGCAATGCCGGCGGGAGCAGCGGTCCCAGACAGACCGCCAGGTCCAGAGAGCCCCAGACCTTCGACGATATGCTCAAGCAGTTCATGGCCGACTCGGACAGCAAGCTGTCCGATCTCCGGCAATACTCGGATCACCGGACCAGACGGAAGCGTCAGTGATTCAGGAAGGGTCCCGCAGAACACGCGGGCCGGAAAATGAAGCGGGAGCCGTGGGTTGTCCCGCTTTGGAGGCGTGATTATGAAAAAACGGCCGCTGTGCCTGTTTTTATCTGTTTGTTTGCTCATGACGTTGCTGGGAGGCTGCGGCCTGTCGGACAGCGTTTTGCGCCTTTATGAGAAAACCGACGCCCTCCGCGGCCCCGACGTCCGGGAGACGGCGGTGCTGGAGACCCGGTCGCCCCTGTATACGGACGCGGAGCCGCCCATGCTCTGGGGCAGAGAGCAGCTCAGCGAGAAGGAGCAGGCCGTCTACGACCGGATGGTGGCGGCGGTGGCCGCCTATCGGGAAACGCCCCTGGAGGTGGACGCCAATGCGGAGGAACTGCAGGTCATTATGACGGCGATCCGCATGGACCACCCGGAGCTGTTCTGGTTTGACGGCCAGGCCTCCTTTGTGACCAGCACCCTGGCGGGGGTCCCCATTCGGACGGAGTGCAGCTTCACCTATTCCCTGGACCGGGCGGAGATCCAGCAGGCCCATCAGAAGATCCGGCAGTATACCGCCGCCTGCCTCTCGGCGCTGGAGCTCTCCGGAGCCGCCTCGGACTACGACAGAATCCTGGGCGTCTACCGGTATATCATCGAGCATACGGATTACAGCGCCACGGAGGCCGATCAGGGCATCCTCAGCGTCATGGACCGCCATCAGGCCACCTGCGCCGGCTACGCCAGATCCTTCCAGTACCTTATGGGCCAGCTTGGCATTCCCTGCACCCTGGCCATGGGCCTGGACGAGAGCGGAGAGTCCCACGGCTGGAATGTGGTCCTCTGCGATGGGGAATGGTATCAGATGGATGTGACCTGGGGAGATCCCGTGGGAGCCGACGGCCGGCCCGGAAATGAGATCCAGTACACCTACTGCCTGATCACCGATCAGGAGATGTATCGGGACCATACCTTCACCGGGGAAATCCCGATTCCCGCGTGCACCGCCACCGCCTGCAACTACTTTGTCCGGGAGGGCCTTGCGTTCTCCTCATGGAGTCCGGACGCCTACGAATACGCCATGGCCCGGGCCCTGGAGCGGGGCGCGTCCTGGTTCTCCGTCCGGTATTCCGATCCGGCGGCCTTTGAGGCGGCACGGCACGCCCTGTTTGAAGAGGAGGCCATCTGGGAGATGCTCCGGCGGACAGGCGCCGCGGACGGGAGCGCCACCCATGTGATTTATACCTGCAAGGAGCTCCAGAGGGAGATCTCCGTAAAACTGGAATTTGGGGAGAGCGAGACGTGATCGAAGCCATTGTGATCCTGGCCCTGGTGGGGCTGGATCAGCTTGTGAAATATCTGGTCCGGAACAGTATTCCGCTGGGCGGCCACGCGGATTTGATCCCCCATGTGCTGGGGCTTTCCCACATCCACAACGAGGGCGCCGCCTTTTCCATGCTCCTGGGAGCCCGGTGGTTCTTCGTGGTGCTGACAGTGGTCTTCCTCGTCTTTGCCCTGTGGGCGCTGTACGCAAAGAAGATCACCCACCCCTTTGGGAAATGGACCCTGGTGCTGATCATCGCCGGGGCGGCGGGGAACCTGATCGACCGGGCCCTCCAGGGCTATGTGGTGGACATGTTCGAGACGCTCTTTATCTCCTTTCCCATCTTCAACGTGGCGGATATCTATGTGACCGTGGGCGGCATACTGTTCTGCGTGTACTATGCCTTTCTCCACGACGCCTGGACGAAACGACAGCAGGAGAAAAACCATGACAATAACGTGTGATCAGGAAGGCGTCCGTTTGGACGCCTTTTTAGCGGAACAGGACCTGGGCTGCACCCGATCCGCCATCCAGCGGCTGCTGGAGCGCGGCGACATCCTGGTGAACGGCGCTCCGGTCCGAAAAAATTACAAAACAAAAAACGGGGACCGGATCGACCTGCAAATGCCCGAGCCGGAGGCCCCGGAGATCCTGCCGGAGCCCATGGATCTGGATATCCGGTATGAGGACGGGGATCTGCTGGTGATCAACAAGCCCAAGGGGCTGGTGGTCCATCCGGCCCCGGGCCACTGGAGCGGGACCCTGGTGAACGGCCTCATGGCCCATTGCAGGGACCTTTCCGGCATCAACGGGGTCCTGCGGCCGGGCATCGTCCACCGGATCGACATGGACACCAGCGGCCTCCTGATCGTGGCCAAGAACGACTTTGCCCACCAGGCGCTGGCGGACCAGCTCCAGGACCACACCCTCCGCCGGGTTTACGAGGCCGTGGCCGTGGGAAACATTCGGGAGGATGGGGGCACCATCGACGCCCCCATCGGCCGCCATCCCGTGGACCGGAAGAAAATGGCCGTCACAGAGAAAAACAGCAAGCCCGCCGTGACCCACTTTGAGGTATTGAATCGGTACCGGGGCTACACCCATCTCCGGCTCCGGCTGGAGACAGGCCGGACCCACCAGATCCGGGTCCATCTGGCCTATCGGAGCCATCCCGTGCTGGGGGACTGCGTCTACGGCCGCGGAAAGGAGCTGGGCCTGGGCTCCCAGTGCCTCCACGCCAGGACCCTGACCTTTCTCCATCCGAGGACCGGGGAGCCTGTGACCGTGGAATGCGAGCTGCCGCCCTATTTCACCGAGATCCTGGGGAAGCTGCCCCCGGTTTGACTTTGCCGGAGGCTCTGTGTATAATGAAAGATACGCCGTACCAAAAATGACGGTTGGGATTTGTAGGGGTCATTGAGCACCCCTGTCATTCTGAGGAGCGCAGCGACGAAGAATCTTGCGTCAACCGGGAAGGAAAGATCCTTCGCTGCGCTCA
>CAJOHR010000072.1 GCA_905234425.1 uncultured Oscillospiraceae bacterium
GGGTCCACCTGTTCCCATTCCGAACACAGAAGTTAAGCTCATGTACGCCGACGATAGTGCCTGGGTGACTGGGTGTGAAAATAGGTAATGCCAACATTTATGAAACCGCGTCCCGGCCGGGGCGCGGTTTTACTTTATTCCTCATTCCGAACCCATGATTCCCAATCATGAAGCGCGAAGAGTGAAGAGTTACGGAGGAGTAACGATGCTGGAGCTGAAGAATCTGGGCTTTTCCGTCCGTCGGGAGGACGGCGGGACCCTGGAGATTTTGAAGAACATCAATCTGACCATTCCCAGGGGGAAATTCGTGGTGATCACCGGGCCCAACGGCAGTGGAAAGTCCACGCTGGCCAAGGTCATTATGGGCATCGAGCACCAGACTGCGGGACAGATTTTCTGGGACGGAGAGGATATTTCCGATCTGGATGTGACGGAGCGTGCCAGAAAGGGCATATCCTACGGCTTCCAGACGCCGCCCCGGTTCAAGGGCATGCGGGTCTGGGATCTGCTCTCCTGCGCCGCGGGCAAGAACCTGAGCTTTGCCGACGGGTGCAGGTATCTGACCAAGGTGGGCCTGTGCAGCCGGGACTATATCCGCCGGGATGTGGATTCCTCCCTGTCCGGCGGCGAGCTCAAGCGTATTGAAATCGCTACGATCCTGGCCAAGGAGGGCGGCCTTCTGATCTTTGACGAGCCCGAGGCCGGGATTGACCTGTGGAGCTTCCACCAGCTCATTGAGACCTTCCGGAGTCTCCATCGGGAGGACGGCCCCGCCATTGTGATCATCTCCCATCAGGAGCGGATCATCCAGCAGGCCAATGAGATCCTGCTGATCCGGGACGGCGTACTGGTGGACCGTGGCCCTGTGGACCAGATCTATCCGAGAATTTTGGCGGACACCACATCCATGTGCCGGTTTATTGAGGAGGCGTGACGGTGAAAGAGCTTACAGAGATCCAGAAAATGATGCTCCAAAAGGTGGCGGATATGGCCAATATGCCCACCGAAGGCGCCTACAATCTGCGGCTCAACGGCAAGGGCTTCGTCCGGCACTCCTCCGAGCACATCGATATCGTGCCCAAGGAGGACAAACCCGGCATCGACATCTATATCAAGTCCTCCGCCCAGGGCGAGACCGTATCTATCCCCGTGGTCATCGACCAGAGCGGCATGGACGACATGGTCTATAACGACTTTCACATTGAGGACGGCGCCGATGTGACCATCGTGGCCGGCTGCGGCATCCACAACTGCGGCTGCGACGACAGTAAGCACAACGGCATCCACACCTTCTATGTGGGAAAAAACTGCAACGTCCGGTATCAGGAAAAGCACTACGGCGCCGGAGACGGCACCGGCGGCAGAATCCTGGATCCCCAGACGGTGCTGTATATCGGGGAGAACTCCCAGGTCTATCTGGACATGAGCCAGATCGGCGGCGTGGACTCCACCAGACGGTATACCAAGTGTGAGCTGGAAGACGGAGCCGAGCTTCAGATCCTGGAGCGGCTGCTGACCCACGGGGATCAGACGGCCGATTCCGAGGTGGACGTATTCCTGAACGGCGTGGACTCCAAATGTCAGATCACCTCCCGGTCTGTGGCCAAGGACGAGAGCAAGCAGGTTTTCTATCCCAGAGTCCAGGGCAACAACCAGTGCTTCGGTCATGTCCAGTGCGATTCCATCATCATGGGCGGCGCCAAGGTCCGCTCCATTCCCGAGATCAGCGCGAACCACGTGGACGCCAGCCTGATCCACGAGGCGGCCATCGGCAAGATCGCGGGAGAGCAGATTTTGAAGCTTATGACCCTGGGTCTGGATGCGGAGCAGGCAGAGCAAAAGATCCTCGACGGATTCCTGCGGTGAAACAGAGCGCAAGCGGCGGAGCGATTATCGTCTCCGCCGCTTTTTGCCGCTTTAAATCACGAAAATTTCTGTTTACGAACAGGGAAAAGTGTGCTATACTCGCTTTAACACATCAAAGATAAAAACAGGGAGGCGGACCTTGTATGATCAAATATACCAGGAAGGAACCCAGCATGGCCCTCTATGAGCAGATCGTGAAGCTTCGGGATGTGGAGAGCTGCTACCGGTTTTTCCAGGACCTGTGCTCCATTACCGAGCTCCGGGCCATCGAGCAGCGGTTCGACGTGGCGAAGCTCCTGTACGAGGGAAAGGTGTATACGGAGATCGTGGAGACCACCGGAGCCTCCAGCGCCACCATCAGCCGGGTGAACCGGGCCCTGAAATACGGGGATAACGGCCTGCTGGACGCCTTCGAGGCGGAGAATTGAGCGAAAAATCAAACAGCGGCGAGTCTGATCGGGTCAGGCTCGCCGCTGCTCCAGCCTTGCGGTGATACGGGAAGTCACAAACCTGTAATACAGCCGGCCCAGAATGATGCAGATCAGAGAAATCAGCAGCCATTGCAGGTTGGTGAAGGTCCGGAACAGGCGGATATACTTGTAGATCCCAACGTGGACCATGAGGATCTCCGCGGCGGATTCTCCCAGAGCCGGGATAAATCCGGCTGCCCGGACAAGCCAGGGAAAAGCCCGAAGCCGAGCCCCGATTTCTCCTGCGGCCACAGCCAGCCCCGGGACGATCAGCGCGTTGGGATACCACCAGAGCCCGAAGGAATCTCCATACTGTTCCCCCAAAACACCGAAGGTCAGCACGGACAGGATCAGCCCGATCGGAACCAGCAGATACACGAGGCAGTAAAAGGCCCGCCCCGGCGCGTATCCCCGCCGGTCCAGCTCACCGAAGAGCATCCCCGTGAAGAACACGGGGAGCCGGGTGGCGGCGGTCATGAGATAGTCCATGGGACACCAAAGCCCCAAGCCCAGGGAGAGGGCCAGGAGCCCGGCCCAGACAGGGGCCGGGCGGCGGCATCTTCGCAGCAGCGCACCCACAGGTACCGCCAGCAGGAAGAAGGCCCAGACGGCGGAGAAATACCAGTTGAGCTGCCGGGTGAAGCCGAACCACCAGCCGAGCAATGTAAGGGTGCCGATGAGATCCCACCGGGTCATGCCCCAGGAGAACCACATGAGAAGGCCCCAGGGCACCATAAAGAGATAGAGCCCCGGCAGGAGCCGCCTGACCCGTCGGGCCAGATAGCCCCTTCCGCCCCGGGATGCCAGAGAGTGGCAGGCCCCCAGTCCCGACAGGAACAGAAACACGTCCACACCCCAATAGGCGGAGCCGTGGAGGTAGTTCCAGAGGAAAGAGCCCGTCACCTCATAGGGCGTATGATAGAGGACGATGGCCAGAATGGACAGGCCCATGAGCCAGGGCCTGACCCGGCGAAGCTTTCCGAACAATCAGAGCACCTGTCCCGCAAAAAGCCAGGGCGCCGGTTCCGCCTCCATCTCCCCCCGGGAGTCCAGCCGGTTGACGCCCACCTGGATGGCCTGGGTCAGGGTGACGCCGTGACGCTCGAAGATCCGGGGCACGTTGGACAGCTGCCGCAGATCCAGCGTGTAGATGAACAGCCGGATGTTGGGATTCCGCCGCAGCAGGAGATCCACCTCGTGCTCCAGATACTTGGAGGCCACCAGGAAGGCGGTGCCGGGCACGGGCAGGCTTTCCGTCTCGTCCACGCTGCCGGCCACGACCACGTTGTTCAGGCCGAATTTTCTGGCGTTTTCCTCCATCGTCGCGCAGTCCCGGGGACTGTGCTCCACGGCGATGAGCCGCCCCTCAGCGGCCACCAGGGCGGCCTCCACGGCGATGCTGGCGGCGCCCACGGTGAGGATCGTGTCCCGAAGCTCCGCCTGGAGCCAGGACATGATCACCGCCCGGACCTCGCTGGACACGTATTTGATGGAACCCGCAGTGAACTGCTGGTTGCTCAGACCCACCTGATAGGTGCTCCGATAGTCCTCATTCAGGATCAGCATGGCGGCGGGGGCATTGATGCCCCGGTCGATCATATCCTGGAGCTTATCGTGCTTGATGGGACCGGCGGGATCGCTGCCCTCGTTGTACCAGACGTCGCAGCCGCCGAGGCCCGCGTCCCACATATCGTAGAAGATGTCTGGATGGCCTGCGTCGGTGAGTACCAGGACCTGACGGGAGGACTGGACCGCCGGGATGATGTTCTTGTTCTCCCGGGTGATGTCCAGGATCTTCAGCGTGCCCAGATCCAGCTCCGCGTGGTGGGAGAAGTAGGTGAGCCACTGGAGAATGAGTTCATTGTTGAAATCCTGCATGGATCATAGCCCCCTTTGTTTGTTGGGTATTGAAAACATTATAGCACAGGCCGGGCCGGAAATTCAACCGCTCCCATAGAATCCAATAATCGCGCTCAACAAGAATAAAAAACAAAATGAATTGTGCTTAATAAGCGCGATTATTCTTGACAATCAAGGGCTTCCCCGGTATAATGAAGGCCAAAGGAGGGATTCCCATGGCGTCCAACCGTTCCAAGAACTTTTCCGCGCCCGTCCCCGGCAGCCGCCGCTATCATGCCGGGGTGGAGCACGAGAACAATATCATCGGCCAGCGGATCCAGACCGCCCGAAAGGCGGCGGGCTTGAGCCGCCCCGCCTTCAGCCGGCTGCTGGAGGAATACGGCCTTGCCATCCAGAGCAGCGGCATTCAGCGCTGGGAGAGCGGAGCTGTGATCCCCAATGCCTATCAGCTTCTGGCCGTGTGCCACGCCCTGGATATTCGGGACGCCGTGGGCTGCTTCACCGGCGCCCCGGCCAGGCTCACCCCCGTTTCCGGGGAGCGGGAGCTCAACGAGAAAGGCCTTAAAAAGCTGGCCGACTACCGGACGGACCTGATCGCCAGCGGCCGCTACCGCCCGGATCGTCCCGAGCGGGAGGGCGTCCGGTTTATCGAGATGCCTGTCAGCACCCTGGCCGTCTCCGCGGGCGCCGGCGCCTTTCTGGAGGAGGGCAACTTCGATCTGGTCCGGTTCCCCGCCTCCCAGGTCCCGGACCGGGCGGAATTCGGCATCCGGGTCTCCGGAGACAGCATGGAGCCGGTGTATCACGACCGGCAGATCGTCTGGGTCCAGACCTGCCATCAGCTCCGGGTGGGCGAAGTGGGGATCTTCGTCTACGACGGGGAGGGCTACATGAAGGAATACGGCGAGCAGGAGCCCGACGAGGAGTTCCGGTCCGCCTGGGACGGCGGCGACGGGAACGTGCCCATGCAGCCGGTTCTGGTCTCCTTCAATGAGGCGTACGCACCCAGGGCCGTGCGGCCCTACGGCGGCTTCCAGATCATCGGCCGGGTGCTGAACTGATGTTCCTTTTATGGGACACTCGGCGCTGTAAAATAGGATCATAGGGATCGGCGCCCGGGTTCGGGACTGAAATTCCAATATCGGGAGGAGAATGACGAATGGATACCATCGCACGGGTACACGAGCTGGCGGATCAGCGGCAGATTTCCATGTACCGTCTGGCGCAGCTCAGCGGCATCTCCCTGACCACCATTCGCATGGCGGAGCGGCGGGGCGGACAGCTCAAGATCGACACCATCGAAATGATCTGCCAGGGACTGGGGATTCCCCTCAGTGTGTTTTTCACAGAGCCGGAGGTCAAGCAGTAATTATACAAAAAGCGGAGGCTGTCTCAAAAGAGGCAGTCTCCGCGCCGTATATTTCACAGGTTACTCCTTTGCCTGCTCTTCTCTGGCCAGACGCCGGATGGCGGCCAGGGCCACGGCCAGCTGGCCCCGGGAGACGGCGGCCTTGGGGCGGAGGACTCCGTCCCGGGGAGAGAGCACCCCGGCGTGGAGGGCCCAGCCCATGGGAAGCACCGCGTACCGGGACACATCGCCGCCGTCGGGGAAGGCGCCGAGACCTGTCAGAGCGTCGATGTCTCCCTGCAAAACCAGGGTGAAATACCGGCAGAGAACGGCGGAGAGCATTTCCCGGGTGATGGATTGATCGGGCATGAAATAATCCGAGGGCAGGAACAGGCCCCAGTCCATGGCCCAGGAGGCGGCCAGATAGCCTTCCGTTCCCGCGTCCTCCAGGTCCTCGAAGCTCCGCCCCGGGGTGAAGGGACGGCCCGCCATGCGGTAGAGGGTCACGGCCAGGGTCAATCGGGTGGCGGAACGGGTGGGGGCAAAGAGATGGCCGCTGACGCCCCCCATGACGCCGGTCAGGTCGGAAACCGCCGCCCGCAGGTCCTCCGGGGCGTCGGAGAGATCATAAAACTGGTCGGCGTACTCTGCGCCGTAAAGTGTGTCCTCCAGCCACCGGGCAAAGGTAGGCGCGAAGGAGGCGTGGCCCAAAGCGTTCAGATGATACCAGTCCGTGGGCCGGAGGGAATAGAGGCTCCGGAACCCATCCTGAGGCATCCGGACGCCGCTGGCGTCCATGTTGCTGGCGTCGTAGCAGGGAAGGCCCAGGGAGCCAAAGATCTCCAGCATGGCGTCCACATAGTCCTGCTGCACCTGATCCTCCCGGTTCCGGGTTTCGTCCCCGGCCCAGGGGGTGAAGCCGGCGATCAGAGCGTCCGGGTATTTCTCCCGGAGGGTGGAGATGGTCAGATTGACCGCTCCGTAAAAGGTCTCCGGGTCCCAGCTTCCCATTTCCCCCAGGGGAATGCCCTTGGTGAAGTCGTTGGAGCCGCCCTGGAGCAAAACGATGTCCGGAGACACATCCTCGGGCAGCATAAGGCACCGGACCACCATGGGATACAGACTCCTGGGGCCCGCGCCGATGGAGGAGCCGCTGATGGAGAAGTCCAGGAGCGTCATGTTTCGGGCCCCCGCAATGACGTAGGACCAGTCCTGCTCCCGGAACACCAGGCCGTAGCCCGCGGTGAAGCTGTCTCCCAGCACCAGGATGGTTTTCCCCTCCAGGCCGTCCCGGACCTCGGTCATGGAGTCCAGGGCCCCGGCGGGAACCGTCAAAAAAAGAGACAGCGCCAGCAGCAGAGCGAGAAACCGATATCTTCCCATGGCGTGTCCCCCTTTCCGGTGCGGGTATAAAAATCCTGCATATCATAGCATATTTCGACAGGAAATAAAAGTGTCAAGATCATGAAAAAACGCTCCGGCGGAGCCGAAGCGTTTGGAGCGTGAAGATGCTTTTTCGTTACGCGTAACTGCTTCAGTCGCTTGTGTCATCCTGAGCGTAAGCGAAGGATCTTGAAATCGTGAATAACGCCAAGATTCTTCGTCACTTTGTTCCTCAGAATGGCGTTACTCTTTGATTTTCAACTGCATGGAGGCGTAGTGGTAGGCCTTCTTGAAATCCTCCATTTCCCGATAGCACTGCTCCAGCATGGCGTAAAGGGAGGACATGAAATAGCTGCTTCCCGTGGCGCGCGCCAGCTGCTCCGCCTTTTCCAGCTGCCGGGCCGCCTCCTCGTATTCCCGGTCCTTCAGGTCCATCTGGCCCTGGAGCATAAGATAGGCGGGCTTTGTGGCCTCGGAGAGGCGGACGATGCTGTCCATCTCCCGGCGGGCCTTGTCCAGGTCGCCCTGGCCGATATAGTATTCCGCCATGGTGAGCCGGTAGAACTCCCCCAGGCCCTGGTCCTGATAGGCCGCCTGATAGTCGTCCATGGCTGCGGAGAAGTCGCCGCCCAGCTCCATGGTGCAGCGGGCGATGAGCAGCAGGGCTTCGGTGCGGAAGGCGGCGGAGGCGTAGAGGCCTTCGTCGTTGTGGCGCAGAGCTTCTCCCGCCAGGGCTCTGGCCTCCTCGTACCGGCCGTCGGCCATGGCGGCCTTGGAAAGACCGATCTTGGATCTGGCCAGGAGCAGCAGGGCCTCGTCCCGGTAGCCGCCCTCCAGGTCCATGGCCTCCAGCAGGGCCGCGCATTCCGCGAAGGCTCCCGACCGGAAGCTGTCCCGGGCTGCACCCAGATCTCCCGGCGTCAGCTCGTCCCCGGCGGACTCGGACATAAAATAGCCCGCCGGAAGTCCCAGGGCGTCCGCCAGATATTCCAAGGTCTTTACGGAGGGCGTGGCGCTGCCGTTCTCGATCCTGGAGAGCATGTTCCGCGTGATGTAGTCCCCCACCACGTCCTTCTGGGTCATATTGCGCTCCAGCCTGGCCGCCTTGATCTTCTCCCCCAATGTCATGGTTGTCGCCTCCCAGCGGTGAACAAAGCCGTAACTCACGGTAAATGAAGCTTTAACTGATATTTACTCCATTGTAGCACAGAGAGTGTCATAATGCAAGACCCGCACCGCTTTGGGGGCGTGAAAGGGCAGGAAATCGCCCATTCTTATTGTGAAAATACACAAATTCTTCACGTACTTTTCAACGTATCGTACATTTTTCCGGGAAGAAACAGTTAAAATTGAAAAACAGGATCTTTTGCGATATAATGTAAGAACGATTTTGCGTACTGCCGGGGTAAAGCGGCGCTGTAGCAAGCCCGCCCCGCAGTCCTGCATCCTGTAAAGGGGGAAGCGACCCATGGCAAAATACCTGATCAAACGGATCCTTCTGGCTGTGCTCACGGTTCTGATCATCTGTGCGATCACATTCTTTACGATGCACGCCGTTCCCGGCGGGCCGTTCAACCGGGAGAAGGCCCTCAGCGAGGCCACCATCGCCGCCCTGAACGCCCGTTACGGACTGGACAAGCCCCTGCCGGAGCAATTCCTGCTCTATATGAAGGGGATCCTGCACGGAGACTTCGGCGTATCCCTGAAAAACGGGCGGGAGATCACCGCCATCATCGGGGAGGCCTTCCCCACCTCCGCAAAGCTGGGCGTGGCGGCCATGATCGTGGCCCTGATCCTGGGCACCGTCTTCGGAAGCACCGCCGCCCTCATGCGGAACAAGCTGCCCGACCGGCTCATTGTGTTTTTCTCCACCCTGTTTACGGCAGTGCCCAGCTTCGTGCTGGCCTCCCTCCTGCTGTTGGTGTTCTGCATCCAGCTTGGGTGGATCCCGGTCTGGAGCACCACCAATCAGAACTACGTTCTGCCTGTGATCTCTCTGGCGGCCTACCCCATGGCCTACGTGACCCGGCTCTCCAAGACCAGCATGCTGGACGCCCTGAGCCAGGACTACATCCGCACGGCCAGAGCCAAGGGCGTTTCCCGGTTCAAGATGATCTTCAAGCACGCGCTCCGGAACTCCCTGATCCCCGTGATCACCTACGCCGGGCCCCAGATCGCCTACATCATCACCGGCTCCATGGTGGTGGAGACCATCTTCACCATCGGCGGCCTGGGCAGCAAATTCGTCAGCGCCATCAACAACCGGGACTACACCCTGATCATGGCGACCACCATCTTCCTGGCCACCCTTATGGTTGTGGCCAACGTGATCTGCGATCTGCTCTACAAGCTGGTGGATCCCAGAATCAAATATGACTGAGGAGGCGAACATCTTGGACGAAAACGGAAATAAGATCGACCTGCCCAGGAAGCATCCCCTCAGCATGCAGGTAGACCTGAGCAAATTCACCCCGGAGCAGTTTATTCCCGCCACCGAGGACGAAAAGCGGCAGCAGGACGTCATGAGCGAGAGCACCACCTTCTTCAAGGACGGCATGCGCAAGCTCTTCAAGAACCCCCTGGCCGTGGGAAGCCTGGTGGTCCTGGCGCTCCTGATCCTCTCCATCGTCATCGCGCCGATCTTCGTGCCCTACAGCTACGAGGAGATCCTGTCGGTGAACGGCGTCCGGGACAAGGGCGCAAAGAACCTGGCGCCCTTTACCTACAGCGAGCTGGAGCAGCAGTACATCGATAATGGCGGCAGCCGGTTTCCCCACATCTTCGGCACCGACGAGCAGTGCCGGGACTACTTCATCCGCGTAATCTACGGCACCCGAATTTCCCTGATCGTGGGCTTTTTCGCCAGCCTGATCGTGCTGATCATCGGCATGATCTACGGCAGTATCTCCGGCTATTTCGGGGGCAAAGTGGACCTCATAATGATGCGGATCGTGGACGTCATCTATTCCCTGCCCGATATGTTGATCATCATTCTCCTGTCCGTGGTCCTCAACGAGGTGCTGAAGTTCAAGAGCGGCACCATTCTGGCGCGCCTGGGCACCAACATGATCAGCCTGTTCATCGTCTTCGGACTTCTCTACTGGGTCAGCATGGCCCGGCAGATCCGCGGCCAGATCCTCTCCATCAAGGAGAACGAATACATTCTGGCGGCCCGGTCCATCGGGGCCAAGCCCGGCCGGATCATTCGGAAGCACATTCTGCCCAACTGCCTGTCCGTGATCATCATCTCCACGGCGCTGCAGATCCCCTCGGCCATCTTCACCGAGAGCTTCCTCAGCTTCGTGGGCATCGGCGTCAAGGCCCCCATGCAACGCCGCCCGGGAGGGCCTGCAAAGCTATCCCTACAAGCTGGTGTTCCCGGCGCTGATGATCTGTCTGCTGGTCCTGAGCCTGAACCTGCTGGGTGACGGCCTCCGGGACGCCTTTGACCCGAAGCTCAGGAGGTGAGGAATATGCATCTGCTCAGCGTGCAGGATCTGCACACATCCTTCTTCACGGACGCCGGCGAGGTCCAGGCCGTCAACGGCGTCAGCTTCGATCTGGACCCCGGCGAGATCCTGGGCATCGTGGGAGAGAGCGGCTCCGGCAAATCCGTCACCGCCTATTCCATCATGCGGATCCTGGCCGACGCCGGCAAGATCGTGGGAGGGAAAATTCTCTATAAGGGCCAGGATCTGGCCGCGTTTTCCGAAAAGGAGATGGAGGGCTTCCGCGGAAAGTGCTGCTCCATCATCTTCCAGGACCCCATGACCAGCCTGAACCCGGTCTTCACCATCGGTAGCCAGCTCAAGGAGGCCGTGGTGCTCCACACCGACAAGCGCGGCGCCGAGGCCGACGCCCGTGTGATCGAGCTGCTGGAGCTGGTGGGCATCAACGAGCCCCAGAAGCGGGTGAAGCAGTACCCCTTCGAGCATTCCGGCGGCATGCGCCAGCGCGTCATGATTGCCATGGCTCTGGCCTGCGAGCCCGATATCCTCATTGCCGACGAGCCTACCACCGCCCTGGACGTGACCATTCAGGCCCAGATCCTGGAGCTGATCCAATCCCTTCAGAAGAAGATGGGCATGGCCGTGATCCTGGTGACCCACGATCTGGGCGTCATTGCCGATATGTGCGACAACATCGTGGTCATGTACGGCGGGCGGATCTGCGAGCGAGGCACCGCCCACGAGATCTTCTACAACCCCAAGCACGAATACACCAAGGGGCTGCTTCGCTCCATTCCCAATGTGAACAACATGAAGAAGAAGCTGGTGCCCATCTCCGGAACGCCCATCAACATGCTCAACATGCCCAAGGGCTGCGCCTTCTGCGCCCGCTGCGACGCGGCCATGAAGATCTGCCTGACGGAGGTGCCTCAGGA
Source organism: uncultured Oscillospiraceae bacterium (assembly GCA_905234425.1). Taxonomy (GTDB): domain Bacteria; phylum Bacillota; class Clostridia; order Oscillospirales; family Oscillospiraceae; genus HGM13006. The sequence continues at coordinate 11,312 of CAJOHR010000072.1, forward strand.
GATCTGGATCAACGACAACCATAAGGCCTCCTGCTGGATGAACCTGCGGGACGCCGTGCGAGAGGGGGCGGAGTCATGAGCGAGACACTGGTGGAGGTCCGGCACTTAAAGCAGTATTTTCCCGTGAAGTCCGGCTTCAAGACCATCCCCCTGAAGGCCGTGGACGACGTTTCCTTCACCGTGGACAAGGGCGAGACCCTTGGCCTGGTGGGCGAATCCGGCTGCGGCAAGACCACCGTGGGTCGGACCCTGCTCCGGCTCTATGAGCCCACGGACGGCCAGGTCCTATACAACGGGGAGGAGGTCACGGCAAAGAACATCTCCAGCATGCGCAAGGAGATGCAGATGGTGTTCCAGGACCCCTATTCCTCCCTGGACCCCCGGATGACCGTGGAGGACATCATCGGCGAGCCTCTGGACGTGCATAAGCTCTGCTCCAGCAAGAAGGAGCGCCGGGAGCGGATCCTGGAGCTCATGAACTACGTGGGCCTCAACGCCGAGCACGCCCGCCGGTATGCCCATGAGTTCTCCGGCGGCCAGCGTCAGCGCATCGGCATCGCCCGGGCTCTGGCGGTGGACCCCAAGTTCATCGTCTGCGACGAGCCCGTGTCCGCCCTGGATGTGTCCATTCAGGCCCAGGTCATCAATATGTTCGAGGATCTCCAGGAGAAGCTGGGGGTGGCGTATCTGTTTATCGCCCACGACCTTCTGGTGGTCCACCACATCTCCCGGCGCATCGCCGTGATGTACCTGGGGAAGATCGTGGAGATCGCCGACGCCGACGAATTAAACGAGCATCCCATTCATCCCTACACCCAGAGCCTGCTCTCCGCCGTGCCCATTCCGGACCCGGACGTGACGAGAGCCCGGCAGCGGATCCTTCTGGAGGGCGACGTGCCCAGCCCCCTGAACATGCCCACGGGCTGCGCCTTCCGCACCCGGTGCCGCTATGCCACAGAGCAGTGCGCCGCCGAGTGCCCGGCCCTGACGGACCGGGGCGGCAACCATCAGGTAGCCTGCTGGAACATGTAATCTCTGTCATCAGCGAACGGCTTTTGCCGGAGCGATGAAATATATCATTTTTATCTTATTGGAGGTAGACAAATGAAAAAGACACTTGCATTGCTGCTGGCAATGGCAATGGTCCTGGCCATGTTTGCCGCTTGCGGCAGCAAGGAGGAGGCCGTTTCCAGCGCACCGGCGGAGGAGATCCCCGACGCCGCTTCCCTGGTCAGCGAGTCCTTTATCGACCCGCAGACCAAGTGGGCGGACTATGACGCCGACGTGGCCCAGATCAAGGCTGAGACCGACTTCGCCAAGCGGGCGGAGCTTATGCATCAGACCGAGGACATCCTCATGGCCAACTACTGCGTCATTCCCCTGTACTACTACAATGACATCTACATGCAGAAGGACTATGTCTCCGGCATCTACGCGAATCTGTTCCAGACCAAGTTCTTCATGTACACCGAGATGTCCAACGGCGCGGACACCCTGCGTCTGAACCTGGCCTCCGAGCCGGATTACCTGGATCCCGCCCTGAACAGCTCCGTGGACGGCGCCTGCCTGGCCGCCAACTCCTTCTCCGGTCTGTATACCTACAACGCCGACGGCGTCTGCGTTCCCGCCTGCGCCGAGAGCTATGAGGTCACCGAGGACGGCCTGACCTACACTGTGACCCTGAAGAAGGACCTGAAGTGGTCCGACGGCAGCGATCTGACCGCCGCCGACTTTGAGTATGCCTGGAAGCGGGCCGCTGCGGAGGCCACCGCCGCCGACTACGGCTATATGTTCTCCGGCTTTGACGGCTATCCCAACGAGCTCAACGTCACCGCTCAGGACGACACCACCCTGGTGTTCGTGCTCACTGCCCCCTGCGCCTACATGGAGGACCTGATGGCCTTCCCCACCTTCTACCCCGTGAAGCAGTCCGAGGTGGAGTCCGCCGCCGACTGGGAGAGCAACCCCGGCGCATGGTGCAAGGAGGCCGGCTTCGTGTCCAACGGCGCCTATGTCTGCACCGGCTGGGACCACGACGTCTCCATGACCTATGAGAAGAATCCCTACTGGTTTGACGCCGACAGCGTGAAGGTGGAGAAGCTGGAGTTCATGCTCTCCGCTGACGACACCGCTATCTACGCCGCCTACAAGGCCGGCGATATCGACTTCGCCGACTCCGTCCCCACCGATGAGATCAAGACTCTGCTGGAGAGCAAGGACCCCGAGTTCCACACCATCGACACCCTGGGCACCTACTATGTGGCCTTCAACGCCAAGAGCCACATCTTCGAGGGCAAGACCCCCGAGCAGGCCGCCTGCATGCGCGAGGCCTTCTCCATCCTCATCGACCGTGACTACATCGTGACCAACATCGGCCAGACCGGTCAGATCCCCGCCAATTCCTTTATTCCGCTGGGCATGGCCGACGGCAACGGCGGCACCTACAAGTCTGACGCCAGCGTTGGTTACTTCGATCCCTACGCCATCAACAACGATCCCGAGGGCACCACGGAGCGGGCCCGGACCCTGCTGAAGGCCGCCGGCTATCAGTTTGGCGAGGACGGCAAGCTGTCCGCCGAGACTCCCATCCAGGTGACCTATATCACCAACGAGAGCACCTCCCATGTGGCCATCGCCGAGTCCATTCAGCAGGACCTGGCCGCCATCGGCATTGAGCTGTCCATCCAGACCCAGGACTGGAACGTGTTCCTGGAGGAGCGCAAGGCCGGCAACTTTGACTTCGCCCGTGAGGGCTGGATCGCCGACTTCAACGATCCCATCAACATGCTGGAGATGTGGATCACCGATTCCGGCAACAACGACTGCCAGTTCGGCCGCTGATCCTGAAACTCCCATAATGTAACGGTCGCGCCCCCTTTTTAAGAAAATGCGGGGCCGCCGAGGCGGCCCCGTCGGTTATTGGCTTAGCAGCCGCAGCCGTTGTCGCAGCCGCAGCCGCAGCCGTTGTTGCCGCAACCGTTGTTGCCGCAGCCGTTGTTGCCGCAGGCGAAGAACAGAATGAGCAGGATGATGATCCACCAGCAGCAGTTGCCGCCGAAGATACCGCCGTTGTTGTTGCAGTTACACATAATCCGTACCTCCAGATTGAGATTGGCGTCGGTTTCCCGCCGCGCTATACCATCCTATTCCCGAGGCGCGGATTGGTGCAAAACAAAACGCGGCAGCGTTTGCTGCCGCGCGGAGATCATTATGTTATTCTGCATCGTTTTCTTTTTCACTGAGCCGGTAGCTCAGGGTCAGAAGGCTGTCAGCAAAGCTCACCTGCTCCACCACCACGTCCCGGTCCTCCAGATGGAGATCGCAGCCCACGAAGTTCCAGATGGCGCTGACGCCAAGGTCCGCCAGCTTTTCCGCCATGTCCGGCGCCACGCTCCGGGGCACCGTCAGCACCGCCATGGCGGGTTTTTCCGCGGCCATGTACTGGTCCAGCCGTTCCACATCCATGATGTGGACGGGACCCACCTGGCTTCCGATCTTTTCGGGATCACTGTCAAAGGCGGAGAGCAGGAAAAAGCCGCAGGCCTCGAAATCGAAGTTTTTCAGCAGCGCCTGGCCCAGGTTGCCGCAGCCGACCAGAATGGCCGTCTTCCGGTTGTTGAGGCCCAGGATCTCCCGGATCTCATAGCGCAGGGTCTTCACGTGGTAGCCATAGCCCTGGAGCCCAAACCCGCCGAAGGTGGCAAAGTCCTGCCGGATTTGGCTGGCGGTGAAGCCCAGCATGTCGGACAGGGTGGCGGAGGAGACCTTGACGCAGTTGCTCTGATACAGCTCCTCCACGCAGTGATAATACTGGGGCAACCGGGAGACAATGGGGCTTGAGACCTTTTTCATAAGTCCGCACACCTTTCTTACTTCTGGGTCCATTCTACTTGGATTTTCGGGAATTGTCAACTTTGGAAAAGCTGATCCAGGGTCCCGAAGGTGTAGCCCATCTCCTCCCAGCGGGTCAGGACCCGGTCCAGGATTTTGGCGTTGGTGGCGGAGGTGTTGTGGAGCAGCACCACCGCGATCCTGCGGCAAAGGGTGTCGATGGCCTCCTGCTCCTCCGGCTGGGCGTCCCCCTTCCAGTCCACGTATGCCAACGACCAGAACACGGTCCGGAAGCCAAGGGACTGGGCCATTTTCAGGCTCTCCGGGCTGTAGAGGCCCTGGGGCGGCCGGTAGTAGGGGGACATTTTTTCGCCGGTGATCTCCTGGTACTTGTCCGCCACCTGGCTGAGCTGCCGGGAAAATTCGGCGGGGTCCGTGATCTTGGACATGTCCGGGTGGCTCCAGGTGTGGTTTCCCACGGTGTGGCCCTCCGCCGCCATGCGCTTTACCAGCTCCGGCTCCGTCTCCAGATAGTGACCCACCACAAAGAAGGCGGCGGGAGCGCCATGGTCCCGGAGCACGTCCAGAATGGCGGCGGTGTTGCCATTTTCATAGCCGCAGTCGAAGGTCAGATAGACGGTGTTTCCCGCTGTGTCGCCGATGTACCGGGCGTCATAGGCCAAAAGGGTCTCCGCGGATTCATCCGCCACCGGCGGCGCGTTGGCCTTCCGGAAGCTGAGACCCCAGGACCCCCCGGCGGCAGGCGCTGCGTCGGATGGAGCCCGAAGCTGCCGGAGCAGCAGGGTCCCGGGGATCAGCACCGCCAGCAGTACCAGTCCTCCGGCCAGCACCGCCCATTTTTTCTCTTTTACAATCTGCAATATGTTCATGCGTGATTTCCCTCCCTGCTGGAACACTATGCGCCGTATCTCCTTCCTATTCACCGGACCGTTCCGAAAAAGGCGGAGTACGCCTAAAGGCCCTGCGAAAAATGAAAAAAGGTGTTGACAGGGGAAAAAAGACGTGCTATCATTCGGACGTGGCGAGACGTATGGAACAAGTGGTACGTTTCAAACCTCCTGCGGCAAAACGCCGCAGAGGGCCACCTCCCGGATCGGACGCTTGCCAGAGCGGACTTGGGCCGGCGGGAACACTCCTTTTCACGAACGGACAGCGGCGGCTGTCCGTTTGCGCTTTTTCCGGCCTTTTTTCCTTGCCCTGCGCCCGATTCCATCGCACTTTCCTGTTGCACTTTCCCCGAAAACGGGGTATAATTGGCTGGAAACACGTAAATTGCTTCCAAGGGAGGACAAAATAGATGAAAAACAGCGAAAAGACCATGGAAAAGATCGTCAACCTCTGCAAAAACAGGGGCTTTATTTTTTCCGGCAGCGAGATCTACGGCGGTCTGGCCAACACCTGGGACTACGGCCCTCTGGGTGTGGAGCTGAAAAACAACGTGAAAAAGGCCTGGTGGAAGAAGTTTGTCCAGGAGAACCCCTACAACGTGGGCCTGGACGCGGCCATTCTCATGAACCCCCAGGTCTGGGTGGCTTCGGGCCATGTGGGCGGCTTCTCCGATCCCCTCATGGACTGTAAGGAGTGCCACGAGCGCTTCCGGGCCGACAAGGTCATCGAGGACTGGTGCGGGGAGAACGGCTTCGACCTGGGTAAGAGCGTGGACGCCCTGTCCCAGGCGGAGATGAAGACGTTTGTGGAGGAGCACAACATCTGCTGCCCCACCTGCGGCAAGCACAACTGGACCGACATCCGCCAGTTCAACCTGATGTTCAAGACCTTCCAGGGCGTCACCGAGGACGCCAAGAACACGGTGTACCTCCGGCCTGAGACGGCCCAGGGCATCTTCGTCAACTTCCAGAACGTCCAGCGGACCACCCGCCGGAAGCTGCCCTTCGGCGTCTGCCAGGTGGGCAAGTCCTTCCGGAACGAGATCACCCCCGGCAACTTCACCTTCCGGACCCGGGAGTTTGAGCAGATGGAGCTGGAGTTCTTCTGCAAGCCCGGCACGGAGCTCCAGTGGTTTGCCTACTGGAAGGAGTTCTGCCATAACTGGCTCCTGGATCTGGGCATGCGGGACGAGAACCTGCGGCTCCGGGATCACGATCCCGAGGAGCTCAGCCACTACTCCAATGCCACCACCGACTTCGAGTTCGTCTTCCCCTTCGGCTGGGGCGAGCTCTGGGGCGTGGCATCCCGGACCAACTTCGACCTGACGGCCCATCAGAACACCTCGGGCAAGGATATGACCTACTTCGACCAGGAGTCGAACGAGCACTATATCCCCTACGTCATCGAGCCCTCCCTGGGCGCGGACCGGGTGACCCTGGCCTTCCTCATCGACGCCTACGACGAGGAGGTGGTGGGCCAGGACAAGAAGGGGAACGACGACGTCCGCGTGGTGCTCCGGCTCCATCCGGCCCTGGCGCCCTGCAAGGTGGCCGTCCTGCCCCTGTCCAAGAAGCTGGGCGACAAGGCGACGGAGGTCTACAACGATCTGTCCAAGCACTTCATGTGCGACTATGACGAGGCCGGCTCCATCGGCAAGCGGTATCGCCGGGAGGACGAGATCGGCACCCCCTTCTGCGTCACCGTGGACTTTCAGACTGTGGGTGACGAGAATACTCCCGCGGACAACTGCGTCACCGTCCGGGAGCGGGACTCCATGGAGCAGGTCCGGGTGCCCCTCGACCAGCTCCGGGCCTATCTGGCGGAAAAGCTCGCCTACTAAACCGACATGCTGACAGTTCTGCGTCAGTGCTTTCTGCTCCAGCGGAGGCCGGACCCGGAATGGCCTCGGTGGAAGAAGCTCCTCTTTTACCTCTGGAACCTTTTGCCCTATGTGCTTTTGTGCCTGGGCGCGGCCCTGATTTCCCTGGTGCTGGCGGTGGGTCCCTACGATCTGGAGCTGGCCGACGGCTACTGGGAGACTCCCGTGCTGCTGGTCCTGAATATCCTGCCGGTGATCGGTCTGGGGCTCCTGCTCTATGGGATCATCGGCCGGGCGCCCTGGGCCTTTGCGCTGACAGGCGCCGTGGTCCTGGGCCTGTCCGCCGGAGACTACTGGAAGCTGGTATTCCGGGATGATCCCGTCATGCTGGGGGACCTGCTGGCCCTCCGGGAGGCCGGGAACATGCTGGGCCGGTATCACCTCTACTGGGACAAGACCATGATCGCCACGGTGGGCTTCTTCGCCCTGGCCGTGGCGGGGCTGTGGCTGCTCTGCCATTTCCGGCCCAGGTGGAAGCTGCGGCTGGGTCTGGCCCTGGGCGGGCTTGCGCTTCTCATCTGCCTGACCCCGGCGCTCCTGAGCCAGGAGATCTACGACGGGGACGGGGCCAACTACGACTATATCCCCTCCCGGTGGTCCTCCACCCAGCAGTATATGGCCCACGGCTTTATCTACCCCTTCCTCCACAGCGTCACGGACACGGTGGAGCTGCCGCCCAAGGGCTACAGCCAGAAGGACGCCCAGGCGGTGCTGGGGCAGTTTGCGGATCGGGACATTCCCGCGGACAAAAAGGTGAATTTCATCGGCATCCAGCTGGAGGCCTACGCCGATTTTACCAAATTCGGCGCCCCGGAATTCAACAAGGACATCTACGGCGTCTGGCACGATCTGGCCGCCGAGGGCGTCTCCGGGAATCTCGTCACCAACATCTTCGCCGGAGGCACCGTGGACACGGAGCGCTGCTTCCTGACGGGCTACGGCGCCCTCCACAGCTACCGGTCTCCGGTGAATTCCTACCCCTGGTACTTCCGGTCCCAGGGCTACACCGTGGAGGGCATGCACCCCTCGCCCCAGTGGTTCTACAACCGGCTCAACATCAACGAAAACCTGGGCTTTCAGGAATACTGGTACACGGAAAACCACTTTGAGGCGCTGTCCCACTGGACCACGGCCCGGGACGACATTCTCTTCCCGGAGCTGCTGAAGCGCTATGAGGAAATGACAGCCTCCGGAAATCCCTATTTCAACTTCTCCGTGACCTATCAGGGCCACGGCCCCTACCGGGGCGACATCTTCGAGTGGGAGGGCGCGCCGGAGGACTATGTGAAGCCCGAGGGCTACACGGCGGAGGAACTCCACATGCTGGGCAACTACTTCGCCGGGCTCTACAACACGGGCGAAAACCTGAAAATGCTCACCGACGCCCTGCGGGAGGACGATGCGCCCGTGATCCTGGCGGTCTTCGGGGACCACATGCCCTGGATGGGAGACGGCAACAGCCTCTATGAACTGCTGGGCGTCGACCTGGACCAGAGCACGGAGACGGGCTTCCGGAACTACTACTCCACCACCTATATCATCTGGGCCAACGAGGCGGCGAAAAAGACCCTGGGGAATGACTTCACCGGGAAGGGTCCGGACCTGAGCCCCTGTTTCCTGATGAACGAGATCTTCTCCCTCTGCGGTTGGGAGGGCCCGGCCTTCAATCAGGTGATCGGCAGGACGGCGGCAGAGGTTCCCGTGGTCCACACCACCGGACGGTACCTCTATGAGGGCGCTCTGGCGGACAGCCTGCCCCCTGAGGCGGAAGCGCTGGTCCGGGACTACCGGAACGCGGAATACTATTGGCGAAAACACTTTGCATATACACCCCTCAAAAACGGAAAGGACGGATAAACCCATGGAAACCAAAAAGCTGTCAGTCATGGCCGCGAAAGGCCGGCTGCTGGCCCTCCGGTGCGTCTACGAAGCCGCCTCGGGCCATCCCGGCGGCTCCATGTCCGCAATGGATCTGCTGACCACCCTCTACTTTGACGAGCTGCGGGTGGATCCGGCCAAGCCTGCCGACCCCGACCGGGACCGGTTCGTACTCTCCAAGGGCCATTGCACCCCGGCCCTCTACTCTGTTCTGGCGCTCCGGGGCTACTTTCCGGTGGAGGAGCTGCACAAGTTCCGCCAGATCGGGGACCACTACTCCGGCCATCCCGACATGGTCCACGTAAAGGGCGTGGACATGTCCACAGGCTCTCTGGGCCAGGGGATTTCCGCCGCCGTGGGCATGGCCCTGGCGGGAAAGCTGGATCAGAAGGACTACCGGGTCTACGCCATTCTGGGCGACGGCGAGATCCAGGAGGGTCAGACCTGGGAGGCCGCCATGGCCGCCGCCAAGTACGGTCTTGACAACCTCTGCGCCATGGTGGATGTAAACGGCCTGCAGATCGACGGAAAAACCGCCGACGTCATGCCTACGGAGCCTCTTGACAAGAAGTATGAGGCCTTCGGCTGGCACGTGATCGCCATCGACGGCCACGACTATGACCAGATCAAGGCTGCCCTGGCCGAGGCCAAAACGGTGAAGGGCAAGCCCACCATGATTCTGGCCAGGACCGTCAAGGGCAAGGGCGTCAGCTTTATGGAGAACAACGCCGGCTGGCACGGCAAGGCGCCCAGCGAGGAGCAGTACAACCAGGGAAAGTCTGAGCTCACAGAGCTGCTCGGCAGATTGGAGGCGGAGTAAATGAAGATCGCAACACGTGCCGCCTACGGCCAGGCTCTGGCCGCGCTGGGCGAGAAGTATCCCGAGCTGGTGGTCCTGGACGCGGACCTGTCCGGCTCCACCATGACCAAGGATTTCGCGGCCAAATATCCGGATCGGTTCTTTGACATGGGCATCGCCGAGGCCAATATGGCCGGCGTGGCCGCCGGTCTTGCCACCTGCGGCAAAAAGCCCTTTATCAACTCCTTCGCCATGTTCTCCGCGGGCCGGGCCTGGGAGCAGGTCCGGAACTCCATCGCCTATCCGGGCCTCAATGTGAAGGTCATCGGGTCCCACGGCGGCCTCAGCGTGGGCGAGGACGGCGCCACCCATCAGTGCATCGAGGACTACGCCATTATGCGGGCCATTCCCGGCATGCTGGTGCTGTCTCCCTGCGACGGCCCCGAGATGGAGCAGGCCGTGGTTGCGCTGCTGGAGTACGACGGGCCGGCCTATATGCGGCTGGGACGGCTGGCGGTGGAATCTGTCACCGACACGATCCCCGGCTATGCCTTTGAGATCGGGAAGGGCGTCACCCTCCGGGACGGCGCCGATGGGACGGTCATCGCCACGGGCATGACGGTCCAGATGGCCATGACGGCGGCGGAGCAGCTTGCAAAGGAGGGGATTTCCCTTCGGGTCATCGACATGCACACCATCAAGCCACTGGACAAGGAGCTGGTTATGAAGGCTGCCCGGGAGACGGGCTGCATCGTCACCTCTGAGGAGGCCAACGTTTTCGGCGGACTGGGCTCCGCTGTGGCGGAGGCTGTCTGCGAGAGCTGCCCGGTGCCTGTGGTGCGCCACGGCGTGGAGGATCAGTTCGGCCGCTCCGGCAAGGCGCCCGACGTGCTGGATGCCTTCGGAATCAGCGCGAAGGGGATCATCGAAAAGGTCCGGCTGGCCCTGAGCATGAAGAAGTAACGAAAATTGCGCCAAAAGGGGCGCGGCGACCGGGGGTTTTCGGGTCGTCGCGCCCTGTATGGCGTTTTGGAGGATCCATTATGAAGCAAACGCTGCGGGACGGGCTGCCGGAGCTGCCCCTGGCCCTGTCCGACGAACAGATCGACGCCCTCTGCGCCTTTGGGGATGCGCTGCTGGCAAAGAATCAGGTCATGAATCTGACGGCCATCACGGACCCCCGGGAGGTGGCCCGGCTCCACTTCCTGGACTGCCTGGCCCTGGGGAACCTCCTGGAGCTCTCCGGGAAGGACGTGATCGACGTGGGCTGCGGCGCGGGTTTTCCCGGGACGCCCCTGAAAATCGCGTTCCCGGACGTGCACCTGACGCTGCTCGACAGCCTGACCAAGCGGATCGACTGGCTCCGGGAGACTCTGCCGGAGCTGGGCGTAGAGGCGGAATGTATTTCCGCCCGGGCGGAGGAATTTGCCGGGGACCATCGGGAGACCTACGACGTGGCCCTGAGCCGGGCGGTGGCGCGGCTGAACGTGCTGTCAGAGCTGTGCCTGCCCCTGGTCCGGGTGGGGGGCGCATTTCTGGCCATGAAGGGCGTGGACAGCGACGAGGAGCTGTCCCAGGCTGCCCACGGCATATCCGTGCTGGGGGGCAAGGTGGAAAAAATCGCGGATTACAGGGTTCCCGGGACGGAGGTGTTCCACCGGGCGGTGGTGATCCGCAAGGTACGGCCCACCCCGAAGCAGTATCCCAGACGGTTCGCCAAAATCAAGCAGAGTCCGCTGTAGCTGCCCGGTGGGCAGAGTGAAGAGGTGTAGAGCACCAAGGACGATTGGGGTTTGTCGAGGTATGTTGCGTCACCTGAGAGGTATGTTGCGTCATCCTGAGCGCAGCGAAGGATCTTTCCTTCCCGGTTGACGCAGGATTCT
>CAJOHR010000073.1:0-7239 GCA_905234425.1 uncultured Oscillospiraceae bacterium
CACTCCACCTGGATGTTTAAAAGGGAGTTCACCGGGCCGTACATCCGTCCCATCAGAGCCACCAGCACAGAGATATCGCCCACCGTCAAATCGGCGTCGCAGCGCTATCCATCCTCTCCAACACGATCACCCTGATTGCGGCGGTGGTGATGATGTACCGGGAGCACTGGCTCCTGGCTACGGTGGGCGTGCTGCTGATCCCCCTGTTTACGATTCCCACCCGCTGGGCCGGCAAGACCCGCTGGACCCTGACCCGGGACGCCCAGGCCTGCAGCGACGAGATCAACGGCATTCTGAACGAGACTCTGTCCGTCAGCGGCCAGCTGCTGGTGAAACTTTTCGGGAAGGAGAACTACGAGTACGGCCGCTATGAGGCGGTTAACCGGAGGATAGTGATCTTGGGGGCATTGGCCTTCTCTTCTTCGGTCATGTACCGTCCTCCCCGACCGCCGCCGTGGACTGCTGCCATATTCCTCAGCTCCTTTTCGTGATTATGTATGCATTATACCGGGAAACACTGCGTAATGCAAATAAATCGCTTGGGCATCCGGCGCCCGAAAGCATGGAGGATTCCTCCGTTTATTTTTCTTGACATCAATCACTCCAGAGGATACAATAATACGAGGCAAATCATCAGGGACATACAGCGGATTGTGGTTCGTCCGCTTTTATCCCGTTATTTGTTGTGATTATACAAAAAGGAGGTGTTATAGAGAGAATGCTTTATGTCGTGATCGCAATCGTTGCGTTTATCATCGGCGCGGTCATTATGTTTCCCATTGCTGTGAATTACCGTAAGCGTACTGCGGAAAAGGAGATCGGCAGCGCCGAGGATGAGGCGAAGCGGATCATCAATGATTCCATCAAGAGCGCGGAAAGCAAGAAGCGCGAGATGCTGGTGGAGGCCAAGGAAGAGATCCAGAAGGAACGCACCGAGCATGAAAAGGAGATCCGGGATCGCCGCAGCGAGCTGTCAAAGCAGGAACGCCGTCTTCAGCAGAAGGAGGAATCTCTGGACAAGAAGACGGATCAGTATGAGCGTAAGGACGAGGAGCTCAATAAAAAGCTGGCCGATGTGGCCGCCGCCCAGAACGAGGTTTCTGAGATCAAGCGCGCCCAGATCGAGATGCTGGAAAAGATTTCTTCTATGACCACGGAGGAAGCCAAGGAGTACCTGATTCGGAATGTGGAATCAGAGGTCCGGCATGAGACCGCCATGAAGATCAAGGAGGTCCAGGACCAGCTCAAGGAGGAGGCCGACGAAAAGGCCAAGGAAATCATTGTCACGGCCATTCAGCGCTGTGCGGCGGACCATGCGGCGGAGACCACCATTTCCGTGGTGCCCCTGCCCAACGACGAGATGAAGGGACGCATCATCGGCCGGGAAGGCCGGAACATCCGCGCCCTGGAGACCAAAACCGGCGTGGATCTGATTATCGACGACACGCCCGAGGCCATCACCCTCTCCAGCTTCGATCCGGTCCGGCGGGAAATCGCCAGGATCGCCCTGGAAAAGCTCATTGCCGACGGACGGATCCAGCCCACCCACATCGACAACATGGTGGAAAAGGCGCGCCGGGAGGTGGAGCAGACCATCAAGCAGGAGGGCGAACGGGCCACCTTTGAGACCGGCGTCCACGGACTGCATCCCGAGATCATCAAGCTGCTGGGCCGGCAGAAGTACCGTACCAGTTATGGACAGAACGTGCTCAATCACTCCATCGAGGTGGCGCATCTCTGCGGACTGATGGCTGCGGAGCTGGGCGAGGACGTGACCCTGGCAAAGCGGGCAGGCCTGCTTCATGACCTGGGCAAGTCTGTGGACCATGAGATGGAGGGCAGCCACGTCCAGCTGGGCGTGGAGCTTGCCAAGAAGTATAAGGAGAGCGCCCAGGTGATCCACGCCATTGAGGCGCACCACGGCGATGTGGAGCCGCAGACCGTGATCGCCGTCATTGTCCAGGCGGCCGACGCCATTTCCGCGGCACGCCCCGGCGCCCGTCGGGAGAACGTGGAGAACTACGTCAAGCGGCTGGAAAAGCTGGAGGAGCTTACATCCTCCTTCCACGGTGTGGAAAAGGCCTATGCCATCCAGGCGGGCCGGGAGGTTCGGATCATGGTGAAGCCCGAGGAGGTCACTGAGGACAACATGATCATTCTCGCCCGGGAAATCGCCAGAAAGATCGAGAACGAGCTGGAGTATCCCGGCCAGATCAAGGTCAACCTCATTCGGGAGACCAAAGCGGTGGAATACGCAAAGTAATCCATTGGAATATCACAGCCCGGCGTCGGAAACGGCGCCGGGCTGTTTCATCAATGTGCGCTTGTATTTGGCGCCTGCTGTCTGTATAATGATGGTATCCAATAGAAAACGGGGAGATTTACAATATGACAGTGAATATTCTGGCTGTGGGCGACGTGGTTGGCGCCATCGGTCTGCGGTATCTCAGGAAGCGCCTCCCGGCGCTCATTGAGGAAAACGACGTGTTTTTCACGGTGGTCAACGGGGAGAACGCCTCCGATGTGGGCCTGACGCCCCAGCAGGCGGAGGATATGTTCAATGCCGGGGCGGACGTGGTCACCCTGGGCAATCACGCCTTTCGCCAGCGGTCTGTCCACGAATACCTGAATGAGTGCGGCTATATCCTGCGGCCCGCCAATTATGCCCCTCAGACGCCGGGCAGGGGATACGGGCTTTTCGACACGGAGCTCGGTCCCGTGGCCGTCATCAATTTGATCGGGCGGGTCAATATGGACTACGGCCCCAACAACCCCTTCCTCATGGCAGACGAAATCCTGACGGAGGTGGCGGAGGCAAGGATCAAGCTACTGGACTTCCATGCGGAGGCAACCTCCGAGAAGATTGCCATGGGATTTATGCTGGACGGCCAGGTCACAGCGGTTTGGGGCACCCATACCCATGTGCCCACCGCCGACGCCCGCGTGCTGCCCAAGGGCACCGGCTATATCACCGACCTGGGTATGACGGGTCCCCGGGATTCCGTGATCGGCATCCGGCCGGAGCTGTCCATTGAGAAGTTCCGGGGCGGCCTCTACAGCCGCTATAAGCCCGCGGACGGCCCCTGTGTGCTCTCCGGCGCGTTGTTTACCGTGGACGCCGATACGGGGCTCTGTACGGCCGTGAAACAGCTGACAGTATAGGAGAAAGCCATGGAGATCGTGATTCTGATTTTGCTGATTGCGGCGGTGGCGCTGCTGGCTGTTTTAACCGCCCGGTCCTTTACCGGGAAAGACCGGGAGGAAAACGACCGGTTCCGGGCGGAGCTTCGGCAGTTGAACCAGCAATCGGCCGTTGACACCCGGCAGGCCGTGGTGGAATCCATGAGCGCCATGAGCCGGAATATCACCACAAACGTCCATGCCATGGGAGAGAGCATCGGAAGCAATATCCGCTCCATGGGGGAGGGCGTGAGTCTCCGGCTGGAGACCATGCGAACCAGCGTGACGGAGAACCAGCAGGCGGCGGCCCAGGCCCAGTCGGAGAAGCTGGAGAGCATCGACCGCCATGTGATCTCCCGGCAGGAGGCCATGAACCAGACGGTGGAGCAGCAGATGAAGGCTATGGAGGCCCGTCTCGGCAACCTGGAGAAGACCAACGAGCAGAAGCTGGAGGCTTTGCGCCAGAGCATCCAGACCTCCATGCAGGAGATGCGCCGGGAAAACGCCCAGAAGCTGGACGAGATTCGGGGCACCGTGGATGAAAAGCTCCAGGATACCCTGCAAAAGCGGATCACCGAGAGCTTTCAGACGGTCTCCAGTCAGTTGGAGCAGGTCTATAAAGGGCTTGGGGAAATGCAGCACCTGGCTTCGGACGTGGGCGGTCTCAAGCAGGTGCTGTCCGGCGTCAAGACCCGGGGAATCCTGGGGGAGATCCAGCTTGGGGCAATTCTGCAGGAGATCCTGTCGCCTGAGCAGTACGAGACCAACGTGGCAACCATCCCCGGAAGCAGGGAGCGGGTGGAGTACGCGGTGAAGCTGCCCGGAACCGACGGCAGCCATGTCTATCTGCCCATCGACTCCAAATTTCCCGGAGACGCCTTTATGCACCTCCAGGACGCCCAGGCGTCCGGGGACCTTGCGGCGATGGAGGAAGCCCGCAGAGCTCTGGTGGCGGTGCTGAAAAAGAGCGCCAAAGACATTCGGGACAAGTACGTGGAGCCGCCCTATACCACCACCTTCGGCATCCTGTTTCTACCCTTTGAGGGCCTGTATGCCGAGGTGGTGAATATGGGGCTCATTGAGGTGCTCCAGCGGGATTACAGCATCAATGTCGCAGGCCCCAGCACCATGGCGGCCCTGCTCAATTCCCTCCAGATGGGCTTCCGCACCCTGGCCATCCAGAGGCGGTCCAACGAGGTCTGGCAGGTCCTGGGGGCCGTCAAGACGGAGTTTGAGAAGTTTGAGGACGTCATGACGAAAATGCAGACCCATCTGCGTCAAACCAGCGACGATCTGGAAAACCTCATGGGCACCCGCACCAGGGCCATCAACCGGAAGCTCCGGGATGTACAGCAGCTGGAAGAACCCATGACCCAAAACCTCCTGGGAGCCGAGGAGGAATAGCAAAATGCCGCCGGAATCTGGCGGCATTTATGCTGCGATTCAGTTCCGCCCGTGCAGAATGGGGCTCAGGGGCTTGTAAATCAGGAAGCAGATCACCACGTCCAGCAGACCCTTAACAAAGGTGAAGGGCATGTTGAAGACCAGCAGGCACTGGAGCAGGCTCTTCATGGAGGGAAGAATGGCCTGATAGGCGGCGACGATCAGATCCATGCCGCCGAACATGGCGGCGTAGATGGGATAGGTCACAAAATAGTTCAGAGGAACGGAGCCCACGGCCATGATGACGGCCCCCACAAGGGAGCCCAGGATCGCGGCCTTGAGGCCCTTGGACTTGATCACCTGGCGGCTCATGCCTTCGGTGATATTGGGCTTCATGCCGTTGTAGATGGCGCCGGCCGGCACAACGAAGAACACGCCCAAAAGGAAATTGCAGAGCTCTCCGGCGCCGGCGGAGGAGGTGCCCTTGATGAGGATGTGCAGCAGGTTCTTGAGCAGGGCGATGGCAGCGCCCCAGATGGGACCCAGAGCGAAGGCGCCCAGAAGCTCCGGCAGATCAGACACGTCCATCTTGATGAAGGAGGGGATCAGCGCCGGAATGGGGAACTCGATGAACTGCAGCGCAAAGGCCACAGCGGAGAGCATGGCGGTGACGACGATCTTGCGGGTGAGGCTGCCGCTTCTGGCAGCGGTGGGATTGTTGGTCATAATGAAAACCTCCTTGAATTTCAAAACACCTGAATGCAGCATGCATTCAGGTGTCACGAAAAACAACGAGGACACATCTTCTTTCATCCAGACTATACTGTCGGTACCGGATTCGCACCGGTTCAGCACCTCCGAGGAGGCGCGCGCGGACTTTGCAAAGCATTCACCGCCGGTCGGGAATTGTAACCTGTGTTACGCACCCTGCCCTGAAAACATGATTCATCAGATATTCTGTTAGATACAGTATAAACATGCATATTGGAATTGTCAATAGATATTTTTGGCGCTCCATGGTATACTGGACGGGAACCGGGAAGTCAGGCCTCCAGCAGGGGCCTTAAAAAGCTGTCCGCGCCGCCACGGCTCAGGTCTGCGCCCACCAGCTTGCCGCGATAGAGCAAGAGGGTGGCGAGCACCGGTTCCTGGCTGTCTCCTGGATAGTCCGTCACCCGATAGACCACCTGGAGCACGGTCTTGTCCCGGTATTTGCTGAGATCAAAGCCCTGGGCCTGCTGCAGACGGTTGTAGGTTTCGTAGACCTCGTTGAATTCCGCGGGGATTCGCACCTCCTGAGTCCGGACCGGGTTCTGATCCACGGTATAGCCCGCTTCTGCCAGAAAGGCCACCCTGGATTCCGGCGTCGTGAGCTTGAGACTCCGCCGTCCCCCGGTCTCCTCGATGGAACGGGCGGCGTTTCTCCCGGAGAACAGGATGATGAGTACGATCACCGCCGCGGCGGCGCAGACGATGCCGATGAGCTTCGGCCTGGACAGTTTTGCGGTCATAATAACCATTTGAGTCCCCTCCTGTTTTGATTGCTCTTCAGGAACAGCTTATGGAGGACGGGGACATGCTAGAACCGAAAAGGATGGATTTGCGATGATGCGTTTGGATAAATACCTCTCCGAGGCAGGCGTCGCCTCCCGGAAGGAGCTTCGCGCCATGATCAAAGGCGGCCGGGTGCAGGTGGATGGCGAAACGGTCCGATCCCCCGAGCTGCGGATTGACGAGGAAGCAGCGGAGGTTCTGGTGGACGGAAGCCCGGTGCGGCTTCCAGGGATCGTGGTTCTTATGCTGCACAAGCCGGCGGGCTATGTGACCTCCACAGACGATCCCCGGGACCCAACCGTGATGGAATTGCTGCCTCCGGAATACAGGGACCTGTTCCCAGTGGGACGCCTGGACAAGGAAACGGAAGGCCTGCTGCTCTTTACCAATGACGGTCCTCTGTGTCATGCCCTGACCTCTCCGAAGCATCAGGTGGAGAAGGAATACTATGCCGAGACCCAGGGCGAGGTGGACGGGGCGGATGCGGATGCTTTTCGCGCCGGCATGGAGCTCCGGGACGGGACCAAATGCCTTCCGGCGGAGCTCAGAAAAGGGGAGCGGGGCTGCTATGTCACGGTCCGGGAGGGAAAGTATCATCAGGTCCGCCGCATGCTGGCCGCCCGGGGAAAGCCGGTGCTGTACCTACGCCGGGAAAAGGAGGGAAGCCTGGAGCTGGGATCCCTTCCTCTGGGACATACCAGGCTGCTTACGGAAGAAGAGACTACGGCCCTTCTCGGACAGGTCTGACCAGGCATCTACATACGGTTTGCCCGCTTTTTGAAGTTTTTTATTTTTCTGCTTGACAATTCAGAAAATCGTGATATAATAGCAAGCGTCCTAAGACATGGGGGTATAGCTCAGCTGGGAGCCCGGCTGGTTCGGAAAACGACCCCTGCTTTTAACTTCATAAGAAATTGTTCAGCGCACTCTCCTATGGGGGTATAGCTCAGCTGGGAGCCCGAATGGTTCGGAAAACAACCCCTGCATTTAACTTAATAAGAAATCATCTAGCGCACCCTCCCATGGGGGTATAGCTCAGCTGGGAGAGCGCTTGAATGGCATTCAAGAGGTCAGCGGTTCGATCCCGCTTATCTCCACCAAGGGTGCGCTAGATGTTCTTAA
>CAJOHR010000073.1:7246-8800 GCA_905234425.1 uncultured Oscillospiraceae bacterium
TGGGGGTATAGCTCAGCTGGGAGAGCGCTTGAATGGCATTCAAGAGGTCAGCGGTTCGATCCCGCTTATCTCCACCAAGGGTGCGCTAGATGTTCTTAAATTAACTTGCCTTGAAGAAGGCAGGTTTTTTCTTTTTCTATGGCAGTTTAGCCAGTTGCGGATACAGGCGTCTCGCCCAGGCAGAACTGCTCCAGGTCAATATTGAAGTCGATCTTCACCTTGTATCCGCGGGATACCTCAATGCGATTGATCAGATAGCTGAAGATCATCTTCTTGGCTTCCATGCTGGTGCTGTCGTACAGATCCGCCCAGGAGATGATGCTGTCATACTGCGCGGAAATCGCATCCATCAGCGACTGCCCGCGCTCGTATGCTTCCTTGGCGTCTTCATAGCGCAGCTTGATCTCAGCGCACTTTCCCAGCAAGTCAGTGCTGAATGAGCTTTCTCCACGGATCGCTTTAATGACTTCGGCTTTCAGATCAGTCAGCTCATTGGTCGCCTTGATATGTTCCATTCTGACGTTTTGGAACAGCGCCTTCCGCTCTGCCATCTGTTCCTGGTATCGGACATTGATGACCTCGCTCTTGGGCAGCGCCTTCATTCCGGCGAAGAACTGACGGATAGTCTGATCTACGATCCCGTCCAGAATACGGGCGGTGTATCCGGTCTGGCCATCGCACTCGGTCTGCTTGCGGGTCTTGCCGTAACAGATATAGCGGACACGCTTTACAATGCGGCTGGGATCGTCCTTACAGGGATAACGCTTACCGTTGGTGGTAAGACTCAGACGAGCGCCACAATGCCCACAGTACACGTTTCCGGCCAGCAGAGAGTTGCCCCGCGTGTTCATGGGGACACGGCGCTCATAGGCTGCTGCGTCCGCCCTTGCGGTTCGGATGTCCTGCGCCGCGTCGAACAACTCTGGCTTGATGATTTGAAGCTCCTCAAGAACCGGAGAATGGCTGTCTCCGCTTCGCAGTACACCTGTATAGGTAGGATTGCAGAGCATATTACGGATCGTGGCGTGGTGCCACGGTTTGCCGGTCCGGGCCCGGTATCCAAGCTCGTTAAGGTAGGTGGCGATTCGCTGTGCCCCGTAGCCTTCATGGACATATTTATCAAAGATGATACGCACTACGGCGGCTTCATCGGGATTGACTGCTAGCTCGCCGACCTCGTGCTTGCGCTTGTTGAAGCGCCCGCTTTTCACCAGGTCATAGCCATAAGGGCATATACCGCCGGTGAAGTGACCCTCCTCCACAAGCTGGCCCAGGGCCGTCTTGGTTCGGATGGAGGTCTTTTCGCTTTCCCCGTCGGCCTGCCAGAAGCGGATGTAGTTGGTCAGCTTGTCCGTATGACTGTCAAACCGCTGTTCCCCCTCCTGGGTACTCCAGACACGAATACCGTTCTTGACAAACCACTCTACCACAAAGGGCGTCTCGTCTGCGATACGGCCGATGCGGTCAAACATGAACACCAGCAGGATGTCAAACTTGCCCTGCTTGGCGTGTTCCTTGATGATTTGCAGCTTGTCCCGGTTTTCAGCCCGGACC
>CAJOHR010000074.1:0-19016 GCA_905234425.1 uncultured Oscillospiraceae bacterium
ATCTTGCGTCAACCGGGAAGGAAAGATCCTTCGCTGCGCTCAGGATGACGCAACATACCTCTCAGGTGACGCAACATACCTCGACAAATCCCAATTTGTAATAGTTTTCGCCAAACTGCGGATACTGGAGAGGGAAAGGAGGGAGAAGCCGTGCCGCCTTACATGTTTACCCCTGAGGGGCAGCTCCCGGAGGGCGTGGGGTTTGCGCCCTTCGGGCCGGTCCATCTGTGGATGCTGGGCCTCCTGGCCGGGATCTCCGCCCCGGTGGTGATCCTGGGGTGCCGGATGGGGCGGGAAAACCGGATCCGGCTGCTGAAGGTCCTCTCCGGGACCATGCTGGTCATGGAAATTATCAAGACCGTGACGTTGGGGGCCATCGGGGCCTTTTCCGTCGGATATCTGCCCCTGCATCTCTGCTCCCTGGCCCTCTATCTCTGCCTGTTCTTTGCCTGGCATCCCGATTCGGTCACGGGCGGGCAGCTTGTCTGGTGCGTGTGCCTTCCCGCCGGACTGTCGGCCCTGCTGTTCCCGGACTGGACCCACATGCCCATCTGGCACTTCCAGTCCCTCCACAGCTTTCTCTACCACGCCATGATGGTGGAGATCGCCCTGATCGCCGTGATCTCCGGCATGGCCAGGCCACGGGTGGGGCGGACCTGGCGGGTCATGGTCTTTCTCACGGCTGCGGCGGCGGTGATCTACCCCGTGGATCTGGCTCTGCGGACCAATTATATGTTCCTGCTCCGCCCCCTGGCCGGAACGCCCCTGGAGCTCTGCGCCCGGCTGCCGGGACAGGCCGGATACCTGCTGGGATTCACCCTCCTGGCGGCGGCGGTGACCGCGGCCCTGGCCCTGCCCTTCACCCTTTGGGACGCAGTTTTGCGGCGCCGGACCGGGACAGGGAAGATGTAGAAATTTCGCAGGAAAATTTGTGCATTTTTTGTATACTATCCACAAGGAAACTGCTGGAACCATAGAACACACCCCCTGTTTTTGTCTCAAACGAGACAAAAACAGGGGGTTCCGTTTCCATGTTGTGAAAAAACTCACGAAATTCATAAAATTGTAAATTATTCGGCCCGGCCGCCTGCCGGGGAATGCCGGAGGAGACAGATTTTTTGGATTCCCAAAGGCCCTGTTTTTTGCTATAATACCCTTGGCCCCGCTGCAATCGGGCGGGGGCCCGAAAGTAACCACTGCGGCGGAGCCGCTTGAAAAGGAGGAATTTTACTTATGCCAAACACCAAAACTGTCGTTCCTTATTCCGGCACGCCGGAGCAGGAGGCAAAGCTCAAGGCTGTGATCGAGGAGTACAAGGACGTACCCGGCGGCACCATGCCTGTGATGCAGCAGGCCCAGGAGATTTTCGGATATCTTCCTGAGGAGGTCCAGATCATGATTGCCGAGGGCATGGGCATCCCTCTGGAGGAGGTCTACGGGATTTCCACCTTCTATTCCCTCTACAACCTGAACCCCAAGGGACAGTACAAGATCACCGTATGTCTCGGCACCGCCTGCTACGTCAAGGGCTCCCAGGCCATCCTGGACAAGATCGTGGCCCGGCTGGGCTGCGAGGTGGGCTCCATCACCCGGGACGGCAAGTATTCCGTGGACGCCATGCGCTGCGTGGGCGCCTGCGGCCTCGCTCCCGTCATGATGGTCAACGACGACGTTTACGGCCGCATGACCCCCGACCAGGTGGACGACGTACTGGCCAAGTACAAGTAATGAAGGAACTGAGCCTCAATATCCTGGATATTGCCAAAAACTCCGTGACGGCCGGCGCCACCGCCATTGACATCACCGTGACGGAGACCCCGGAGAAGCTCACCATCGCCGTTTCCGACAACGGCTGCGGCATGACGCCGGAGTTCGTGGCCAGGGTCACGGACCCCTTCACCACCACCAGGACCACCCGGAAGGTGGGACTGGGCATCCCCCTGATGAAGATGGAGGCCCAGCAGTCCGGCGGCGACCTCGCCATTACCTCCGAGGTCGGCGTGGGGACCACCACCACGTCCTGGTTCGATCCCGGCAACATCGACATGCCGCCTCTGGGCGACCTCAGCGCCTCCATTCTGACGCTGATCCAGGGCAGCCCGGAGATCGACTGGCGCTTCACCCACAGCAAAGGGGAGGCGAGCTATACCCTGGATACCCGGGAGATCCGGGAGATCATGGGAGATATTTCCCTGGCGGAGCCGGAGATCCTGAGCTGGCTCGGCGACTATATCGCAGAAGGCGAAAACACTTTAACTTGACAAAGAAGGGAAGGAAAACGCTTATGAAATCTTTGGAAGAGCTCAAGGCACTCCGCGAGCAGATGCAGAACAAGATGAACGTCCGCAAGGAAGAGGGCGACACCGTCCGCGTGGTCGTGGGCATGGCCACCTGCGGCATCGCCGCCGGCGCACGGCCCGTGCTCAACGCCTTCATGGAGGAGGTCAGCAAGCGGGGCCTTGGCAACGTCCAGGTGACCCAGACGGGCTGTATCGGCGTCTGCCGGCTGGAGCCCATCGTGGAGGTCTATGTGCCCGGACAGGAGAAGGTCACCTACGTGAAGATGAACGCGGAAAAGGTCCCCGCCATCGTGACCCAGCACATTGTCAACAAGCAGGTGGTTACGGACTATACCATCGGCGCGGCGGAGTAAGGAGGTCAGAATATGGATTTCTACAGAGCCCATATCCTGGTATGTACCGGCACAGGCTGTTCCGCCACCGGTTCTGCCGGGCTCATCGACGAGTTTAACAAGCAGCTCCAGGCCGCCGGTCTGGACAAGGAGGTCCGCGTGGTCAAGACGGGCTGCCTGGGCCTCTGCAACGTGGGCCCCAACGTGGTGGTCTATCCCGAGGGCGTCTACTACTGTCATGTGTCTCCCGAGAACGTGAAGGAGATCGTGGAGGAGCACCTGCTCAAGGGCCGTCCCGTCGCCCATCTGCTCTACAGCGACGACGAGTCCACCGGCAAGGCCACCAACCTGACGGAGACCCCGTTCTATCAGGATCAGGTCCGCATCGCCCTTCGGAACTGCGGCATCATCAACCCCGAGGACATCGACGAGTACATCGCCTATGACGGCTATGCCGCTCTGGCCAAGGTTTTAACCGAGATGACGCCCCAGGACGTCATCGACGAGATCAAGGCCTCCGGCCTGAAGGGCCGCGGCGGCGCGGGCTTCCCCACGGGCATGAAGTGGCAGTTCGCCGCCAACTCTCCCGGCCCCGTCAAGTACGCCTGCTGCAACGCCGACGAGGGCGACCCGGGCGCGTTCATGGACCGCTCCGTGCTGGAGGGCGACCCCCACAGCGTCCTGGAGGCCATGACCATCGCCGGCTACGCCATCGGCGCCACCCAGGGCTACATCTACGTCCGTGCCGAATATCCCATCGCCGTGGAGCGGCTCCAGCACGCCCTGAAGCAGAGCCATGAGTACGGCTTCCTGGGCGAGAATATCTTCGGCACCGGCTTTTCCTTTGACATCGGCATCCGGCTGGGCTCCGGCGCCTTCGTCTGCGGCGAGGAGACGGCCCTCATGGTCTCCATCGAGGGCAAGCGCGGCGAGCCGCGGAACCGTCCGCCCTATCCGGCGGTGAAGGGTCTCTTCGGCAAGCCCACCATCCTCAACAACGTGGAGACCTACGCCAACGTCTGCTGGATCATCAACCACGGCGCCGAGGCCTATGCCAAGCTGGGCACCGAGGGCAGCGCCGGCACCAAGGTTTTTGCTTTGGGCGGCAAGATCAACAACACCGGCCTGGTGGAGATCCCCATGGGAACGCCTCTCCGCCAGATCATCGAGAAGATCGGCGGCGGCGTGCCGAACGGCAAGAAGTTCAAGGCCGTCCAGACCGGCGGCCCCTCCGGCGCCTGCATCCCCGCAAGCCAGATCGACGTGCCCATCGACTATCAGAACCTGACCGCCATCGGCGCCATGATGGGCTCCGGCGGTATGATCGTCCTGGACGAGGACGACTGCATGGTGGATATCGCCAAGTTCTTCCTCCAGTTCACCGTGGACGAGTCCTGCGGCAAGTGCTCTCCCTGCCGGATCGGCACCAAGCGCATGTATGAGATCCTGGAGAAGATCACCTCCGGCCAGGGCACCCTGGAGGACCTGGATACCCTGGAGCAGCTGGCTGCCCACATCAAGGCCAACGCCCTGTGCGGCCTGGGCCAGACGGCTCCCAACCCCGTGCTCTCCACCCTGCGGAACTTCCGGGACGAGTACGAGGCCCACGTGGTGGAAAAGCGCTGCCCCGCCGGAAAGTGCCGGGCCATGCTCCAGTACACCATTGATCCCGAAAAGTGTAAGGGCTGCTCGGCCTGTTCTCGCGTGTGCCCGGTGGAGGCCATCTCCGGCGTGGTACGGTCCCCCTTCCAGATCGACCAGTCCAAGTGCATCAAGTGCGGCTCTTGCATGGAGAAGTGCAAGTTCGGCGCAATTTCCAAGGGTTAAGGAGGCATAGAGATGGATACTGTGAAACTGAAGATCAACGGCATCGAAGTGGAGGCTCCCGCTGGCTCGTCCATCATCCAGGCGGCGAATTTGGCGGGCGTCAAGATCCCGTCCCTGTGCTACCTGAAGGACATCAACGAGCTGGGCGCCTGCCGCATCTGCATGGTGGAGGCCACCGGCGCCAAGGGCCTGGTCGCCGCCTGCGTGTACCCCGTCAGCGAGGGCATGGAAGTCCAGACCAACACCAAGAAGGTCCGGGACGCCCGGAAAATGACCCTGGAGCTGCTGCTCTCCGACCACCGGATGGAGTGCCTCACCTGCCGCCGGAACGGCACCTGTGAGCTCCAGGATCTGGCCAAGGATTTCGGCATCCAGGAGGTCCGGTTCCAGAACGAGAAGCCCCAGCCCAAGATCGAGGACTCCGCCCTCCATCTGGTCCGGGACAACTCCAAGTGCGTCCTCTGCCGCCGCTGCGTGGCTGCCTGCGACGCCCAGGGCGTCGGCGTCATCGGCTGCAATGAGCGAGGCTTCAACACCGAGGTTGGCTCTCCCTTCGGCCGCGGCCTGGTGGAGACCGCCTGTATCTCCTGCGGACAGTGCATCGTCAACTGTCCCACCGGCGCCCTCACCGAGCGGGACGACACCGGCAAGGTCTGGGAGGCTCTGGCCGACGAAAGCAAGCACGTGGTCATCGCCACGGCGCCCTCTGTCCGGGCCGGCCTGGGCGAGTGCTTCGGCATGCCCATCGGCACCAACGTGGAGGGCAAGATGGTGGCCGCCATGCGGCGCATCGGTTTTGACGGCGTCTTCGACGTGGACACCGCCGCCGACTTCACCATCATCGAGGAAGGCACCGAGCTGCTGGAGCGGATCAAGAACGGCGGCAAGCTGCCCCTCATCACCTCCTGCTCTCCCGGCTGGATCCGGTATGCAGAGCAGTATCACCCCGATTTCCTGCCCAACATCTCCTCCTGCAAGTCTCCCCAGGGCATGTTTGGCGGCCTGATGAAGACCTACTATGCCGAGAAGATGGGCATCGATCCCAAGGACATGGTGGTCGTCTCCGTCATGCCCTGCACCGCCAAGAAGTACGAGATCCAGCGTCCCGACATGCAGGCGGCACCCGGCTATCAGGACATCGACATCTCCATCACCACCCGGGAGCTGGGCGAGATGATCAAGCGCTCCGGCATCGACTTTACAGCCCTGCCCGACGAGAAGTTTGATCCCATCTTCGGCATCTCCACCGGCGCGGCCACCATCTTCGGCGCCTCCGGCGGCGTGATGGAGGCGGCTCTCCGGACCGTGTCCGCCATCCTGGCGGGCGAGGAGAACGCACCGCTGGAGTTCCACGAGGTCCGCGGCCTGGAAGCCGTGAAGGAAGCCACCTACGAGCTGCCCGGCAAGACCGTCCGCGTGGCCGTGGTCTCCGGCACCAAGAACGCCGGCGCGCTCCTGGACGCTGTCCGGGCGGGCGAGAAGGATTACGACTTCATCGAGGTCATGTGCTGCCCCGGCGGCTGCATCAACGGCGGCGGCCAGCCCTATGTCCGGGCCGAGATCAAGAACTTTGTGGATTACCGGTCCCTGCGGGCCAAGGCCCTCTACGACGAGGACGCCTCCCAGGAGCTCCGCAAGAGCCATCACAATCCCATTGTGCAGGACGTGTACGCCAACTACCTGGGCGAATGGGGCGGCGAGAAGGCCCACCATATCCTTCACACCACCTACAAGGCCCAGCCCAAGTACCGCAACCTGTAATTTCCCTGACACGCAGCAGGGCCGCCGCATTCCGCGGCGGCCCTGTTTGTATATAGGGAAACGCTGATTAAATCCCGGCGCACGTCTTGGCGGCATATTTTCCCGCTGATTTCGTCTCAAAATCTTGAAATACATAAAGTATTCCTGCGGCCAATCCGCACACCGTTCTTTATTCATCGTTTCCATAGGTTGTGAAGTATGTTGTGTCATCCTGAGCGGAGCGAAGGATCTTTCCTTCCCGGTTGACGCAAGATTCTTCGTCGCTGCGCTCCTCAGAATGACAGGGATGCTCAATGACCCCGACAAATCCCAATATGTTTGGTTGTTCCTAAAAAGAGGGCGTCCCGAGTGGGACGCCCTCAAAGTGTCTGATATGAAAACCGGAATCAGCTGTCCAGCTTGGACATGTAGGTGTCGTAAGCCTGCTGCTGGATCTCGGTGATGCGATCCAGGCCCATGCTCTCCACGGTGGAGAGGAAGTCGTCGTAGGTGTCCATGGAGCGGTCGCCCAGGATGAACTTCAGGATCTCGCCGTCGGCATAGGTGGAGATCTCGGTGGAGATGGAGGCGTTCTCAGTCTGGAGCTCCAGGGGGATCGCAACGCCGCGGTCGATGATCCATTCGCCGTCGGTGAGCTCGGACAGGGTGGTCAGAGCCTCGAGCTGGCCGGGACGGGGATCATAGAAGCCCTTCTCCATGTCGAATACGCCGGGGAAGAAGGTGGTGGCCTGGCCGGAGGCGTACTTGTAGGTGGCGAACATATAGCTCAGACCGTCGGGATTGTTGATGATCAGGTCGGTCCAGTGGGGGTTGCCGTCGGCGTCCAGCTCGTAGGAGACGCCCTCCTCGCCCCAGTTGTAGATGAACTGGCCTTCCTCCGAGTACAGCCAGTTGACCATCCGGAGCAGGTCGATGTAATCGTCGCAGGCGGTGGTGATGGCCCAGGTGTCGACGTTCTTGATCAGCTGGGAATCATAGCCCACGTGGATGTCCTCCACGCCGTCCGCCTTGGGATAGTGGATGGCCATGAGCTCCATCTTGGTGTTGGCGGGGTTCATGTCGTAGATGTCGCTGATGCCGGCCGCGGAGTAGTCCACGAAGGAGCACAGGTCGTTGGCCATATCGTAGCGGACCGTGGTGATGTCGGTGTCGTTGTAGAAGTCATCGTTGAAGAAGCCCTTCTTGTACCAGTCGTTCATCTGGGCCAGATAGTCCTGATACTCCTGGGTCTCATAGGCATGGACGATGGTGCCGTCCTTGACCATGAAGCCGCCGGGATTCACGTTGAAGGAAGAGGCCCAGTCGGTGTCCTGGCCGCCGTACTGCAGATAGGCATAGGCGCCATAGCTGTCCTTGGCGTACTGGAGATAGGTCTCCATCTCGTCCAGAGTGGCTCGCCGGTGAGGCCGGCCTCATCCAGCCAATCCTTCCGGATGATCATGCCCATGTTCTCGGTGCCGGCCTTCTTCAGGAGCTGGGCGATGCAGCCCATCTGGCCGGAATCGGTGAGCATGTTGAGATAGGCCTTCTGGTTGGCCTTCAGCAGGGTCATGTAGTTGGGGGCGTAGGTCTCCAGGTCGTCCCGGATGTCGATGATGACCTCGTCGTCGATGGCGCCCTCAGTGCCGGTGGAGTAGTTGCTGGAGATGCCGATGATGTCGCAGTAGTCGTTGGCGGCGATCATCAGGTTGAACTTCTCGTCCTCGCCGAAGCCGCCGGCCACGGCCTGGAAGTCGATGTACACATTGGTGGTCTCATTGATGACCCGGACCATGTTGATCTGGTTGGAGAAGTCGTCCAGGCTCACGCCGATCAGGTCCATAAAGGGCGCCACGGGCATCCAGCAGGAATAGTGGACCTCGTCCTCCACGATGGGAAGCTCCACAAACTCCAGGGTCCCGGGAGCGGCCTCTTCGGGCTCCTCGGCGGAGTCCTCGGCCTCGGCGGGCTCTTCCGCCTCGCTCTCGGCAGGGGCTTCGGCCTCGGAAACAGCGCTGGCCTCGGCAGCGGTGCTGTCAGCGGCAGGGGCGGCGGAACCGCCGCAGCCGGAGAACACGGCAACCAGCATGGCCAGCACAAGAAGCAGCGCCGGCAGATTCCAATTCTTTTTCATGGTTAACCTCCTGTTTTAGTGTTTTCGGCAGAGATATTCTGCCATACTATACTGTATCACAGGGAACCGCCGGGTGCAAACTGTCAATTTCCAAACAGACAGGTATGAATTTTTGCAGTTTATCCCGGGATCCCGCTTGTCTTGAAGCGCGTTTTTTGCTACAATGGAGGCGCAAGAAAGATAATCGAGGTGCGGGCAATGGCGAACAAAAAACCGAACATCGGACTGGAGGACCTGCTGATCTCCCATTTGACCAGCCCCAACTATATAAAGGATGAAGCGGAGCTGAAAAAGGTCTGCCAGGGCGCGGGGTTTATGCCGGAGACGGACAGGTATGCCGTGGTCGTGGTGAATGTGGAGCGCTGGAGCAGCGTGTTTTCCACGGAGGCGGAGTGGCTGGAGATCACGAAGCACCACTTTTTCCTCCTGCGGAATATGCTCCATGAGATCCTGAACCGGGAGAACGTCTCCGTGGAGGCGGAGAAGGACTATCAGATGGTGTGCCTGGTGAACCTGCGCCAGACCTGGCAGGATTTTCGCAGGGATCAGGAGGCCGCTCTCGGCGGCATGATGGAGGTGTTGGAGACGGAGTTCGACGTCAGCGTCACCATCTCCGTCAGCCAGGAGGTTTTGGGCATCGCCGCCCTGCCGGAGGCCTACGTCCAGGCAAGAGACGGCCTTTTTTACAACAACTATCTGGAAAAGGACGCCCAGATAATCTTCTATGAGGATCTGAACGACGGGACCCGGATGCCCATGATCCGTTCGGACCTGATGCTGCTGGACAAAAAGCTCATTACCCGGCTCCAGCTCGGGGACGTGGACGGGGTCAAGTACGTGCTCCACGAGATGATCGACCGGGAGTTCTTTGAGGGCAGTCCCACGGTGAAGATCCTCCGGATCCGTCTCGGGGGCCTCTGCTGCCGGATCCTGGACGTGATCGGGGAATTCAAGGAGCAGCTTGGGGACGAGGTCTATTACGCCCTGAACCCGGGGCCCAGGATCGCCGAGGCCGGGACCATCTCTGAGCTCACGAACAACCTCGACGAGATCCTGGACGCGGTGGCACGGCACAAAAACGCCGCCGCCCAGGAGCCCAAGCCCCAGTGGGTGGACAAGATGGCGGTCTACATCGACGACCACTACACCGACGAGAACCTGGGCCTCACGGAGGTCTCCGCCGCCTTTGGGATCACGCCCTCCTACGCCACCCGGGTCTTCAAGCAGTACACGGGCCGGGGCATTTACGAGACCATCCAGCATGTCCGGCTGTCGGCGGCCAAGAGTCTTATGGGCTCCGACAAGACCATGAAGCAGATCGCCAAGATGGTGGGCTACACCAGCTTCCTGTCCATGAACCGGGCCTTCAAAAAGTACGAGGGGGCCACGCCCTCCCAGTTCCGGGGACAATAAACCGTATAATTGTATCTGTTCCGTCGCTGTCATTCTGAGGAACAAAGTGACGAAGAATCCTGGCGTGATTCACGATTTCAAGATCCTTCGCTTACGCTCAGGATGACACAAGCGACGGAAACAGTTACGTATAATTTATGATTTGTTCACACAATATAAAAACACAGGCGCTATAATCGAAAGCGTGGAATTACAACATACAGGAGGGGTAACCATGATCGACAGGAAGTATCTCATTGGCGGCATTGTGGGTCTGGGCATTGGCGCGGCCATCGGCGCCGGCATTGCCACGGCCATCACTCTGGCGGCCAGGAACCGGGACGAGGATTATGACGAGGCCGTGCTGCTGGATCTGGACGGCGACGGCGAGCCCGACGCGGCCCTGGAGGACACCACCGGGGACGGCCAGGCGGACACCGTGGAGATGGACACCACCGGCGACGGCGAGGTGGACACGATCCTGGTGGACCTGGACGGGGACGGGGAGATCGACGAGATCTACACCGGGAACGAGGCCCTGCGGGAGGCCCTGGAGCAGGAGTTCCAGGAGCCCGAGGCGGAGGAAGCGCCTGCCGAGGCGGCCGCGGAATGATTTGAAACATAAAGCGCCCCTGCGAAAGCGCAATGTCATTGAGTTGACCGGATTTGTCATTCCGAGCCAGTGCGCGCACTGGCGTGGGAATCTAAAAGACGCGACTCGTTTTTCAGATTGCCACACCAGTGACATCGGTCACTGGTTCGCAATGACACGGTCTTGGCTTCATGACATTGCGCGGAAGCGGGGGCGCTTTTCGCAAAGGAGGCAAATCGAATGTTTGATGTTTGTATCGTCGGCAGCGGACCGGCGGGCATGACGGCGGCGCTCTACACGGCCAGAGCCGGCAGGACCGCCGTGGTCCTGGAGGAAAAGACCGTGGGCGGCCAGATGGCCGAGACCAGCGTCATCGAGAATATGCCCGGCTCTCCCAACGCCGAGGGCTGGGAGCTGGCCATGAAGCTCTCCCAGCAGGTGACGGACCTGGAGGTGGAGACGGTCTATGAGAAGGCCACGGCCATCGAATCCCTGGGGGATCACGTGGCGGTGACCACGGAGACGGGGCAGGTCATCGAGGCCGGAAGGCTGATCCTGGCCCCCGGCGTCAAGCGGCGCCAGCTGGGAGTTCCCGGGGAGGACCGCTTGAGAGGCCGTGGCGTGGGCTACTGCGCGGTCTGCGACGGCGCCTTTTTCAAGGGGAAGGTCGTGGCGGTGTCCGGCGGCGGCAACACGGCCCTGGAGGACGCGCTCTATCTTGCGGGGCTCTGCGAAAAGGTCTACCTGGTGGTCCGGAAGAACTACTGCCGGGGCCAGGAGTCCCTGCAGAAGCGGGTCCGGGAGAAGGAGAACATCGAGATCCTCTACGAGTCCCGGATCACCAGGATCCTGGGGGAGGACAAGGTCTCCGGCGTCATGGTGGAGGGCCCGGAGGGCGAAAAGGAAATCGCCCTGTCCGGCGTGTTCGTGGCCATCGGCCTGAGCCCGGACCCGGCGCTGTTCCGGGACGTGGTGGAGCTGACGCCGGAGGGCTATATCGAAACGGACGAGGACATGCGTACCTCCGATCCCCTGATCTTCGCCGCGGGCGACATCCGCCGGAAGGAGATCCGGCAGATCGTCACCGCCCTCAGCGACGGCGCCATCGCCGCAGAGATGGCGGGCAGAAGCCTGAGTGAATAAATCCCTTGCCGCACCGGCCTTTGCCGGTGCGGTTTTCCGCTTTTCCGGCGGGAAGAGTGAAAAGTGAAGAGTGAAGGGTGAAGAGTGAAGGGTGAAGAGTGAAGAGTTGTGGAAAACCATTGGGGATTATGATATAATCCCTATATCAAGGAAAACGAGGTGATCCCATGGAATCCCGGGATCGGCTGCGCGCCAAGCTGCCCGGCGCGGACACGGGCATCACATTGAAAAACAGCGTTTGCGATATCTGCGCCCCCGGCCCGCACTGCGGCGTGACCTGCTATGTGAAGGACGGGGAAATCATCAAGGTGGAGGGCACGGACGCCCATCCGGTAAACCATGGAAAGCTCTGCGCCAGAGGCCTTGCCGCCCGGGACTATGTTTACCGGAAGGACCGGGTCAAAACGCCCCTCCGGCGGGTGGGACCCAAGGGCGCGGGTGAATTCGAGCCCGTCTCCTGGGATGAAGCCCTGGGGGAGATCGCGGAAAGGCTCCAGGATTTGAAGGGCAGATACGGGGCGTCCTCTGTGGCCTTCTATTCCGGCTACAACAAATGGTATCGGCCCTTCCTCCAGCGGCTGGCCTACAGCTTCGGGTCCGTGAACTATGGCAGCGAATCCTCCGCCTGCTTCACCTCCACCATCCTCTCCTGGAGGTGCGCCACGGGAGCGGAGACGGTCCGGCCGGACCTGGGAAGGGCAGGGGTGTTTCTGGGCTTCTGCGCCAATCCCGGCATCTCCGGCTACCTTATGAACAGCGGCCTGCGGAAAAACAGGCAGCGGGGCATGAAGGTGATCATTGTGGACCCCCGAATCACCCCCGCAAGCGAG
The DNA here is from genome assembly GCA_905234425.1 of uncultured Oscillospiraceae bacterium. GTDB lineage: Bacteria > Bacillota > Clostridia > Oscillospirales > Oscillospiraceae > HGM13006. Next base: position 12,291 of record CAJOHR010000074.1, read on the forward strand.
GATTGCGATCTCCATCTCAGGATCAGGCCCGGCGCCGACGGGGCCCTGGCCCTGTGCCTTGGGCGGGAGCTGATCCGCAATGACTGGATCGACCGGGCGTACATTCGGGACAACGTATATGGGTTCGAGGAATACGCCGCATACGCGGAGACCTTCACCCCGGAATACACGGCGGAGCTCACGGGGCTGCGGCCCGAGGACATCCGGCTGGCGGCCAGGATCGTGGGGGAGAACGGGCCCCTTGCCATCAACCCCTCCAACGCCTCCCTGGTCCACTTCAAAAACGGCATGCAGAACCACCGGGCGGTCATGGCCCTCTGCGCCCTGACAGGGAGCTACGACCGGCCCGGGGGCATGATCCCCACGCCCCTGACCTATGCCCACTCCATGGGAGGCTTTGAGACCCTGGAGCCGGAATTCTCTACGGAGACCTATCCAAAGGACGGCCCCGTGCCCGTGGGCTGCGAGCGGTTTCCCCTGTGGGGGGAGCTGATCGGGGAGATGCAGGCCTGCGACCTCCACCGGGCCGTGCTCACCGGGGAGCCCTATCCCATCCGGGCCCTCTGCGCCCACGGCATGAATTTCCGCATGTTCCCGGATTCCCCGAAAATGGCGGAGGCCCTGTCCAAATTGGAGTTCTTCGTGGACATGGACCTGTTTCTGACGGACAGCGCCAAATACGCTGATATCGTCCTCCCGGCCTGCTCCTCCCTGGAGCGGGGGGAGTTCAAGGTCTTCGGCGGGGGAAATGCCCAGTACACCTCGGCCGTGATCCCGCCTCTCTATGAATCCCGGCGGGACGACGACGTGATCCTGGAGCTGGCCAGGCGGCTCCGGGTGGAGGACCCATTGCTCCTGGGAGACCGGGACGACTGCATCCGGTACATGCTCCGGAAGACGCCCATCGACCTGGCGGCATTAAAGGCCGCGCCGGACATGCCCCACAAAATCCAAGGCCTCCGGATGACGGCCGTGGGGGACCACGGCTTCGGAACGCCCACGGGAAAGTTCGAGCTCTATTCCACCGTCATTGCGGCGCTGGATGCGCCCGGGCTGGACCCGCTGCCCACCTACCGCCCCTCGGAGGACGACGGGAACATGGCGGAATATCCCCTGATCCTGTCCACGGGCATCCGGATTCCCGGAGGCCTCCACTCCCGGCTCCACGACACCCCTGCCGCCCGGTCCCTCCGAAAAGAGGCGATGGCGGATATGAGCGCGGAGGACGCGGCGCGTCTTGGCGTGGGGAAGGGCGACAGGATCCGGATCACCACATCAAGCGGGTCCGTGACGGTCTCCGCCAATCCCACCGTCACCATTCCGGCGGGCATGGTGAGCCTGTACCACGGCTACCGGGAGGCGGACGCCAACAGCCTCCTGTCCTGGGACCACCGGGACCCCTATTCCGGGTTCCCCGGCTACCGCTGCATCCGGTGCCGGGTGGAGAAGGAGGCGTGAAGCATGGACATGGAATTTGATCCCGGGGCCTGCACGGGCTGCGCCGCCTGCCAGGTGGCCTGTCTTGACCAGAGGGACGTGCGGCCCATGGAGGGCGAAATCCCCCTGCTGCGGATCGAGCCCGTGGAGCAGGACGGTCAATTGACCTTCCGGCGCCTGGGCTGCACCCACTGCGGGGCCTGCATGGCGGTCTGTCCCACGGGCTGCCTCCGTCGGGACGCATACGGCCTGGTCCAGGCGGAAGCGGAGCTCTGCGTGGGCTGCGGGGCCTGCGTAAGCGCCTGCCCGCTTGGGGTCGTCACCCTGGATATAGAGACGAATACTGTTAAAAAATGCGACGGCTGCATCGGGCGGCGGCTGGAGGGGTTTCCCCCGGCCTGCTGCCACACCTGTCCCACCGGAGCCCTGTCCTGGAAGGAGCGATCAGAATGACTTTCGACTTTACTACCCTGAACACCGGCGGCGGCGTCCATCCTTTTGTAAGGGATCGGGGCGTCGCGGACCCGAATATCATCTCCTTCTCCGTGGCGGAAATGCGCCTGGAGCTGGCCCCCTGCGTCAAGGAGGCCATGGGCAGGGCGGTGGAGCGGGGCTGCTTCGGCTACGCGCCCCCGGACCGGGAGGGCTTTCACGCCGCCCTGAGGGCATGGATGGCCCGCCGCCACAACTGGAGCGTGCAGCCGGAGTGGGCCGTTCCCTGCCACGGGGTGATTCCGGCCATCGGCGCGGCCATCCGGGTCCTGACGGAGCCTGGAGACCCGGTGATCATCCAGACGCCGGTCTATCAGCACTTCTACGGCGAGGTTCTGGACAACGGCCGGCAGGTGCTGGAGAATCCATTAAAACGCCGGGACGGGAAATATACCATGGACTTCGACGATCTCCGGGAAAAGGCGAAGCAGGCGAAGCTCCTGGTGCACAATCCCGTGGGACGGGTGTGGACAAGGGAAGAACTGGAAACCCTGGGGAGGATCTGCCTGGAGGAGGAGGTGTGGGTGGTCTCCGATGAGATCCACTTCGATCTGGACTTCACGGGCCGTCATCTGGTGCTGACGGAGGCCGTTCCGGCGCTCCGGGACAGAACCATCGTCTGCACGGCCCCCAGCAAGACCTTCAATCTGGCGGGCTGCTCCCTGGCCAATATCTTTGTGGAGAATGAGGACCTGCGGAAAAGGCTTTCCCGGGAGATCACATTGGGAGGCGGCATGTACGTCAACACCTTCGGCTACGCCGCGGCCCAGGGGGCCTATGAAGGCGGCGAAGCCTGGCTGGACGCCCTTTTGGAGCATTTGACGGCCAACCGGAAACTGCTGGAGGAGACTCTGACCGGGCTGCTGCCCGGGACGGTGCTCCATCCTCTGGAGGGCACCTATCTCCAGTGGATCGACCTGAATCACACGGGGATGCCTCCGGAGGAACTGGAAAAGAAGCTGGAGGCGGCCCGGGTGTTCGTCAGCGCCGGAAAGGGCTTCGGAGACGCGGGGGAAGGGTTTATCCGCTTCAATCTGGCCTGTCCCGCCCGCTCCATCCGGGAGGCCATGGACCGTTTGGCCGCAGTTTTGTGATCCCGCTTGACAAGCGGCCGGGAAAGGAAGATAATAGAGATACCGAATAAACGATGAAAGAGGGATTCAAAGTGTGCAAAATCAGTTCGGACGACTATCTTGTGAACGTAAGAGCCATCTATGTGCTCGACACCCTGGGAATCCGGGACAATTCCTACTTCGACGATCCCGAGCAGAACCGCTCCATCTACCGTGAGGAGCTGGAGATCGACGCCGCTTCCTATGAGATCTGCTATAAGCGGGGCTTCGGATATGAGGCGCTGGCCACCCATTCTCTCAAGACCAAGGAGACCGACTTCCTTCTGCGGGAGCTGACGGAAACCTTCTCCGATGTGCCGGAGCTCGCGCTGCCGGAGCTGGACGAGGAAGCGCCGACGCTGTACCTGAAGCTGACCTATCACTCCGGGGCGGTCGTCACCTACCTCTGCAACTTTGACCGCCGGTACCTGCCCAAATTCTGGACCCGGTTCGCCGCCGACGTGAAGGTGAAGTTCGATTTCTACAATATGCGGGGCGATCTTCTCAGCGACAAGCTGATCCAGTACGGCCGCCGGGGCGACGAGTTCATCTACTGCACGGTCTACGACAACAGCACCAGGAACCGGGGCTACTTCCTGACGGACGACGACACCATCCGCGTGGGCGACCGGGTCTCCGTGCCAGGGGACATCGACGGCAGCCTGATCACCGGCAAGGTGTCCAAGGTGGAGTATTTCACCCCCGACTACGTGCCCGCCGCACCCGAGGGCCTGCCCAGGATCGCCAAGCGCATCAATCCGTAATTCGATAACCGCAGCGCCGCGAAATGTTTTCCTTGCATTCCGCGGCGCTGCTGCGACAATCCGATGGAGGATGAAAATGAAGGATCAAGGATTCTTAGAAAAGGCATTGGGCGTCCTCGCGCCCATCTGCCTTGCGGGCACGATCTGCCTCTATATTCTCGCTATGGTTTTTGGCAGCAACGGGATCTTCCTTTGCGGGATCGTCTGCGCTGTCGCCGGGATCATCCTTGGAAAAAAGACAGGGAAAGACTATGTTATGGTGCTCTGCATTATTCTTCTGATCGCCATCAGTCTGGAGCTGTTCATGCGGGTCAGGGACGGGTATACCGGCAAGGGCTGGTACTATTGGCACCTGCTCCATCATCCCGAGGATAATGCCTGGAATTAGCCGGGCATACATAATCGCAGATAATAGCAGCGCCGCAGAGTGTTTTATGCTCTCTGCGGCGCTGCGCTGTTTATTTTTTTCTTCTCGCTTTGCGGATCATGGACACCAGGGCGGCCACGATCCCGGCCAGGGCCAGGAGGATCACGATGCCGATGACCAGCATGATCTTCTTTCCGCTGTCGTCCAGTTCCCGGAACCGCCGGAGGGCCCCGCTCCCGGCGCTGTCCGGGGTGGGCACGGGGGAAGGGGAGAGGCTGGGCGCGGGAGAAGGCGTAAGGGTGGGCGTGGGAGCGGGCGTCGGAGCGATGGCCTCCACATAATCCGCATCCTCACCGTCGAACACGGAATCCTCGGTGGCGTCGGTCATGTCCGGCAGCTCCGGGGCCTCCACCGCCTCCTTGCCGTAGTTCAGAATGTCGTAGTTGTCGTAGGCCCAGTCGAAGAGCCGGATGGTCTGCTCAAAGCTGGAGGTCCGGCTGGGGGTGCCCATGACCACGCAGAGAAGCCGGAGGCCATCCTTATCCGCGGCGGAGGCAAGGCAGAACCCGGCGGAGGAGGTGTGGCCTGTCTTGATGCCGATGGCGTAGGGGTAGTTGTAATCCGGATACTTGGAGCCGGGAAGAATGCCGTTGGTGGAGACGATGGTCTGCGTACCGTGGACGTTGGTGGGCTCCACGGTGGTGACGGCGGCGCCCACGATGTCCCGAAACTCCTTGTACTCCATGGCGGCCATGGCGATTTTGGACAGGTCCCTGGCCGTGGTGTAGTGGTCGGAGTTGGGGTAGCCGTGGGGATTGACGAAGTGGGTGCTTTCGCAGCCCAGCTCCTCCGCCTTGTCGTTCATCATCTCCACGAAGGCGTCCACATCCCCGGCCACATACTCCGCCACCACCAGCGTGGCCTCGCTGGCGGAGACCACCAGCATGAGCTGCAGCACCTGATGGATGGTCATGACCTCGCCCTCTACCAGGCCTCCCAGGGAGGCGTTGGAGGGCACTTCATAGATCACGTCGCTGACGGTGATCTCGTCCTTGGGGTTCCCGTGCTCCAGGCACAGCAGGGCCGTCATCATTTTCGTGGTGCTGGCGGGGTAGTTGATCTCGTCGGCGTTGTATTCATATAATGTATCGCCGCTGTCCATCTCCAGGACGATGGCGGAATAGGCGTTCACGGAGATCCGGTCCGCCACGGGCTCGTCCTCCTCCACGATGGTCCCCTCGGCCAGGACGGAGACGGGGAACAGGGAGAAGAGGAACAATAAAAGAAGCGGCAGCGCTGCGATCCGGCGCATAGATCGCCCTCCTTTGCTGTCAGGATTTGCCGAAGCATAACAGTGTCTATCATAGCAATCCGGCGGGGCAATGTAAAGCATGGATTTTCGCATTTCGGCAAAAAAAGCCCGATCCCGCGCCGCAGGATCGGGCATATACGTCACTTCGCCCGGATGAACAGGATGCCCAGGGTGCCGGGGCCGCAGTGGCAGGAGACGGTGCAGCCGGCGTTTGTCTCGATGATCTCGGCGAAGGGCTGGTATTTCCGGATTTCCGCCCGGACCTTCGCCACAATGCCGTCCGCCACGGGGGTGTGGGTGATGAAGATCCGCTCCAGGACCAGGTCCTCCCGGCCCTCCAGCTTTTCCTTCACATAGGCCAGGATGCACTTCTCGAAGCTGCCCCGGTATTTCTTGGCCACCTTCATTTTCCCGTCGGCCACCTGGATACAGGGCTTGAGCTTCAGCAGGTTGGCTCCCAAGGCCGCCACGGCGGAGCAGCGGCCGCCCTTGACCATGTAATCGAGCCGGTCCAGCAGGAAGCTGGCGTCCACCCGGCCCGTAAGCTCCTCCAGCCGGGCCTTGATCTCCTCCGGGGACAGCGCCCCGGCCTCGCAGAGCTTCACCGCCTCGCAGACCACGTGGCCGTGGCCCGTGGACAGGTTCCGGGAGTCCACCACAAAGACCCGTCCGGGGAACTCCGCCGCCGCCACGCAGGCGTTCTGATAGCAGGAGGAGAAGTCCAGGCTGATGTCGATGTGGAGAATGGCGTCGCATTCCCCAAGGAGACGGGAGAACACAGCGCGGTAGTCCTCCACGTTGTTGGCGGCGGTGGAGCACAGGTCGCCGCCGGCGGCCACGTGGGCAAAAATGTCCGCCGGGGTGATGTCCACCCCGTCCCGGAAGGTTTCACCGGCTTTGAAGGTATACAGGGGCACCAGTTCCACCTGATGGGCCTCCAGATAGTCCCGGTTCAGGTCGCAGGTGCTGTCGGATGTGACGCGATAGCGCAAGGGGATCCCTCCTGGTTTTTCAGCAGATTTCAGACCCATTATAGCGCGGGGAAAGGCGGTTTGCAAACGATTTCTCGGGGCCGGATAAAAATATGAAATTTCTCCTTGACAGAGAACGGATGTTATAGTACAATAATCAGGCGCGCCATAAGCGCGTACTGCGATGAAGCGGGAGATTGCGGAGAGATCCGGTAACTTTCGCGGAGTATGTCCGTTCATCGGGCGGCTGAGAGAATCTGTTCGCGGCGTA
>CAJOHR010000074.1:19110-20347 GCA_905234425.1 uncultured Oscillospiraceae bacterium
AACAAGGAGGAACAATCACATGGCAAACAAAGATATGATCCGGATCCGGCTCAAGGCCTACGATCATCAGATCATCGACTCCAGCGCGGAGAAGATCGTGGAGACCGCCAAGCGTAACGGCGCCCAGGTTTCCGGCCCCATCCCGCTGCCCACCAAGAAGGAGATCGTCACCATTCTGCGGGCCGTTCACAAGTACAAGGACAGCCGGGAGCAGTTTGAGCGCCGGACTCACAAGAGACTGATCGATATCCTCAACCCCAACCAGAAGTGTGTGGAGGCCCTGATGGCCCTGGAGCTTCCGGCTGGTGTTGAGATAGAGATAAAGCTGTAACTCACCCTTCCCAACCCAGAGGGGTGGCAGCGACAAATCCGGGAGGATCGGGAGATCCCGCCTTTCGGATGGGTCAAGTTGGCGTGCCCAATGCGTCAACCAATAACCTGAACGAGGAGGATACACAATGAAGAAAGCAATCATCGGCAAAAAAGTTGGTATGACCCAGATCTTCGATGAGAGCGGCAAGGTCATTCCGGTCACCGTGGTGGAAGCCGGTCCCTGTGTCGTCACTCAGGTGAAGACCGTGGAGTCCGACGGCTACGACGCGGTCCAGATGGGCTTTGAGGACGTGAAGGAGAAGAAGCTCACCCGTCCCGAGGCCGGCCATCTCAAGAAGGCTGACGTAGCCCTCAAGAAGTATCTTAAGGAGTTCCGCCTGGAGGAGAGCCAGCTCAAGGTGGGCGACGAGGTCAAGGCGGATGTGTTCGAGGCCGGCGAGAAGATCGACGTCACCGGCATCTCCAAGGGCCACGGCTATCAGGGCGTCATCAAGCGCCACAATGCCCGCCGGACCCCCATGACCCACGGCGGCGGCCCTGTCCACCGTCACGCGGGCTCCATGAACTCCTGCTCCACGCCGTCCCGTATCTATAAGGGAAAGATCGGCGCGGGCCAGATGGGCGTCGAGCAGGTCACGATCCAGAACCTGGACGTGGTCAAGGTCGATCCCGAGCTGAACATGATCGTGATTCGCGGCGCCATTCCCGGCCCCAAGGGCGGTCTGGTCTTCCTGAAGAACACCGTGAAGAACAACAAGGTCAAGTCCGGCGAGGCCGGCATCAGCCGCAACCCGCAGAAGGCTTCCGGGCGCAACCCCCAGAAGGCTTCCGCCAGAGGCTAAGGAGAGGAGTGTAAGATATGCCGAAAATCAATGTTTTGGATATGACCGGCAAGCAGGTCGGC
>CAJOHR010000075.1 GCA_905234425.1 uncultured Oscillospiraceae bacterium
CGGTCCGGAGCTGTGACAGGCGCCGTATTCCGGCTCCGCCAGGGTGATCGCGGAGATACACACATCCCGCGCCTGTACCGGCAGATCCTCCACATCCTGCGTGAAATCCTCCGTAAAAGCGGAGCGGATGACGATCATCCCGGCAGATACCGGGAGGCGGGCTCGGCATAGCTGGCGTTGTACCTTGCCAGATCGTAGAGGCCGCCCCGGATGCCGGCAGGGGCGTACACCGTGGTCAGGGTCATGGAGAAATTGCTCCGGACGAAGTCATGGGCCCAATCCTCCGTGGTCCCGTGGGGATAGGCCAAAACCCGGACCTCCTGCCCAAGACGTTCCTCCAGCAGCGCCTTGCTTCTTAAAAGGTCCGGAAACACCCGGGCCTCGTATTCCCGCCGGGTCTCCCCCTCCAGGCGGCCGATCCCGGCGGCGTGGAGATCGTAGGTGTGGGTGCCGAACTCGATGAGCCCGGATTTCCCCATCTCCCGGCACATGTCCCAGGTCAGGAAGCCGGGTTTTTCGTCCTCCACCCGCTCCACAATGGGGAGGATCACCGCCTTGGCCCCGAACTCCCGGAGCAGCGGATAGGCGTTCCGGTAGGTGTCGGCATAGCCGTCGTCGAAGGTGAGCATCACCGTCTTTTCCGGCAGGGAGGTGTCCCCCGTCAGCTCGCTTGGCAGCACGGTGGTGTAGCCGTGGTCCGTCAGCCACTGGAGATCGGCCCGAAATTGACGGACGGTGGTGGTCCAGGCGCCGCAATCCGTGCCGTCGTCGGCCACGCTGTGATACATGAGAATATAGAGGGTCCTGTTTCCCGGAACCGCGGGCATCTCCCGGGACAGGGGCCGGAGCTCCAGGCCTGCCAGCAGAGCGACGATCTTCGCGGCCTGGGCCCTTGTGACCTGGCCTGCCCCGTGGAAATAGCCGTCGCCGCTGCCGCTGAGAAGTCCGGCCCCGTAGCACTTCCCGATGGCCGACTCGTAGCGGCCTGTGTCGTATCCGGCGGGAAGCTGCTCTCCGAAGGGCTTCACCGTCCGGCGGTCATTCAGAACCTTCTCCATGACATTGCTCAAAAGCATGGCCATGTCGCACCGGCGAACGGGTCCGGTCATGTCGCCAACGTCCACATTTTCCAGTACGCCGAGACGTTCGGCCGCCCGGACATAGGCCCCGGACCAGGTATCCCCGGGTTCCGTTTCCGCCTGGGATCCGAAGCAGGCCCGGCCCACCAGGGTCACAAGCTGCTCCGTGGTCAGGGGCTCGTCGGGGGCGAACCTTCCGCCGCCCACGCCCCGGATCAGTCCCGCCCCGGCGCAGGCCCGGACGTAGTCGTAGGCCCAGTGGCTCGGGGGCACGTCGGAAAACGCTGCCGCGTCCGCCGCCCGGGCCGGGGAAATCATGGCCGCCAGGAGACAGAGGACCAGCGCGGCCATTTGGATTGTTCTGAAAGCCCGCGTCTTCACGTCCGGTCCTCCTCTCTGATCTGGATGGCCCCGGCCTCACCCCTTTGGCTGATACACCCAGGCGGTGGGCAGAGCCCGGCCCTCGGGCAGGGCCGTGTTGGAGCAGCGGTTCACGTACTGTCCCTTGTAGTACATCATGGCGCTGGTGCCGCCGTCCAGGTTCAGGGCCTGGACGCAGCCGTACTGGGCCAGCTTTTCGGAGATTTGGTCCACGCCGCAGCCCAGGGATGTGGCAAGCCGTCCCTCGGTGACCACCATCATGGTCTCCAGGCGGCTGGACTGGCCCAGCACGGCCCTGGGATTGGGGCTGCTCCAGAAGTCGTTGTAGTAGATCACGCCGTCGATGATGAGCCCCGGATGGAACTCGCAGGCGTCCCGGGTCCCTTCCCCCAAGGGGTTGGAGGAATCCACAATATACATCCGGTTGTCCTCCCGCAGCTCCAGCCGCTTGTCGCCGGCCTCGCCCAGAGGCGCCCCGTAGACCGTGCCGCCGCAGACCGCCAGCCCGGAGAGCCGGCCCCCGTTGGCGTAGCCGTCGTCCATAAAGGCGCTGCCGGTCATGGCCAGAACGCCGCCGTTCCCGTCGCAGATCTCCCCGGCTGTCTGGCCCGCAACGTCCAGGTTTTCGGCGGGGCACAGGGAGAGCCGGCCCGTATCCTTGCAGATGGCCAGGACGCCCCGGGTGTTGTTGTCCGAGAGCCAGACACGGATCAGGGTGATCCCGTCGGCGGCATTGACCGCCAGGACCTGGTCGCCGTAGACGGTGTACATCTCCGTGCCGTTTTGATCGAGGCCGCTTTCGTTGATATCCAGGCCCTCCCAGCCCTTTTCCAACGCCTCGGGATGGGCCGCCAGATAGCGCTTCACGGAATCCCGGTCCAGCTCCCAGAACAGCTCGAAGAAGGCCTCCTCCTCGGGGCTGACCGTCTCCGGGGGCTCCGTGGGCGCGGGGGGCTCGATGGCCGGGACCGTGTCCTCCGTGGCCTCATACGCCCCTATGGGCCCGGGCTCCTCCGTGGCCGGCGGCAGCAGCGCCGAGCCCTCTTCCGCCAGGGGAAGGCCGCTCTCCGGGGCTCCGGCGGTGAGCCGGAAGTACCCCACAGCCCCCGCCATGACCACCAGCAGCAGGGAGGCCGCCAGGACCAGGGCGGGCCTTAAAATGCCCCGCGTTTCCCGCTGCGCCGCAGGCAGAAGCTCCGGAACAGGCTCCGCTGTCTCCGAAGGCGCCTCGGTCAGGGTCAGGTTCACACTGTCGTCAAAGTAGTCGTCCAGCAGGTCTGTAATGCGCATCTTCATCTGAGGTCCTCCTTTCCCAGCGTTTTTTTGAGCTGCTCCCGTCCCCGGGAGAGACAGGACCGCACGGTTCCGGGTGGAACGCCCATGATCTTCGAAATCTGATCCGTGGACTGAAGATAGTAATAGTACCGAAGAAAAATCTCCCGGTCCCTGGGCTTCATGCCGCGAATGGCCTTCCGCACCAGCCTGGCCCGCTCCTGCCGGATCATCTCCTCGTCCAGGGTGTCGCCGCCGTCGGGAAGCTCCAGCTCGTCGATGTCCATGGCCAGGGGCCGCCTGGACCGCAGGAAATCCTTCGCCCGGTTCCGGGCCGTCACGCAGAGGTAGGCCTTGAGCTTTCCCGGCTGGATGTTCTCCGCGTGGTTCCAGGCCGCCAGGAAGGTGTCGGAGATCAGCTCCTCCGCGTCGGCGGCGCCGGAATCCCCCAGCATATTGAGGATGATGGCGCGGATGTAGCGGCTGTATCGGGCTATCATCTGCTCCAGCCCCTCCTGATTCCCGTCCTTCATCCGTTTGAGAATCTGCCCGTCGGTCATGGCGTCACTTCCCTTCCTGCGAAAAATCAGCTTTCATACCAAGAGACGTTTATTATAACAAATATGTTGCAATTTTTAAGAAAAAACCGCGCCCGTGCCGAAACACGGGAGCGGTATGCGTTATCCTGCCAAAATAATTTTTCCGGCACTATTGCGATGGTTCGGGACAACTGCCCTTTTCCGAAATTATAACACATTTTCCGTTGGAATACAACGGTTATTTGAAATATCACTGTCCCCTGCTTAGCCGATCTTTATCGGAAGGTATCTGTTCAGTCGCTGTCATTCTGAGGAACAAAGTGACGAAGAATCTTGGCATTATTCACGATTTCAGGTAAAAGATCCTTCGCTTTCGCTCAGGATGACACGAGCGACTGAACAGTTACATCGGAAGTTAATCTTGATTTATGGCCCGGTACAGAAAGGTCACAATTTGTCCCCGGGTACAGACGCCGGCAGGGTCAAATGTTGCTCTCGTCTTGCCCGTGGTCACACCGCTGGCAGCGGCCCAGCGCACCGCATCCGCGTAGAAGGCATTCGGCGGCACATCCGAAAAAGGATTGGGTTGATCGGTCCCTTCTCCGAGCATACGGTAGAGGAATGTGACGCACTGGCCCCGGTCCACTGGGGCATTCGGAGAGAACCGGTTGCCGCCGGTTCCCTTGGCGATGCCCTGCTCCGCCGCCCACTGGACAGCCTTGGCGTAATAAGCACCTTTCTCCACATCTGAAAAAGTGACCAACAACCCCTCCGGCTCCGGCTGTCCGGCAGCCCGCCAGAGAAATGTCACCATCTGTCCTCTGGTGCAGGGATCCTCCGGCGCAAAACGGGTCGCGTCGTACCCCTGAGTAACCCCCTGCTCCGCCGCCCAGCGAACAGCATCCGCATAGTAGGCGCCCGCAGGCACGTCCTCCAACAGCGCGCCTGGCGCCAGGAGCTTCAGCCGGGAGAGAATCACATCGGAATGGTGGGGAAATACGAGAGTTTGATAATGCTCAAATACCAGTCTGGCTGTGGAATCAATATAGTTGGGACTGCTCAGAATAAACGCAAGGTCAAAATCCGGGAGCTTCCAGTCCGGTTTTTCAGCAATGCCGGTGTCATACAGCACCGGGCCCAGGAGCTTCAGCAGAGCATAAAGATCCTCCTGGGAGACCGCATCTATACCCAGGGATTCCCGCAGTGTCCAGGCGGTGGTCCAGCGCTTGGATGCGGCGTCCAGAAGCAGCGCTTCCCGGTTTTCGGGGCTGTGCTCAAGCGCGTACCGTTCCTCCAGGCAGCTATAGGTATACGCAGGCGACTCCAGCAGCAGGGGGAGCCACGCGAATGAATCACTGCCGCTAAAAATGACGCTGCTAAGCGCCTGCATACCGGCCTGATATGTATACTGTACCGTGGCATCTCTGCCAAGGATCGTATAGGAATCCGTATTCTGTGCGGTATAGGCCTGACGGCTGGGGACCGTGAAGGTAAGCCTGCCAATCAGCTCCTCCAGAGTGCCGGACACGCCGTTTTCAAAGGCATCCGGCCGGTACGCCGCGATATAGGACGCGGCGGCAGGATTCATGGCCGCTACCTGCGCCGTGACGGTTTCCATAGAAGCGCTGTCGTATCGGATCTCCTGCCCATAGCGGGTCATACCCCACATGGGCAGCATGGGAACCGGATCGTCTCCGCAGATATAGTTGTGGATTCCCGCATATTGCGGTGCGCCTGCGCCTATACTTTCCGTGGTCGCGGGGGCTTCAAAGGTGTACCCGAAGACAACCGGACATTCCGTCAGGGAATAGGCCGCCGCAAGATTTGCCACCGCACCGCCTCGGCTCTGTCCTGTGATCCAAAGGATGTCCGGCTTTTCCGGCAGGAGGGCAAGATCGGAGAAAAACGCCCTTGCTGCGGCTGTGAAGGCAGCATGATCTGCCTGCTCCGCATCCGTTCCGTTTACGGTGAAGTTCTGCCGCCAGCCCTTTTCTCCGTACAGCATTCCCTGGAAGGCCACGGCCATCAGGGTGCAGTCTGTTCCGTTCCGCTGGATTGTCTTGGTCCCCAACACATAGGCGCAGTCATCATCCTCCGGGCTCCCGAAGCGCTCCGCAGCCGCTTCAAAGCCCAGATCCTCCAGAAACCTGACACCGTACCGGGGATCATCCGCCACTGCGGAGGACAACTGGGCCGAGACCAGGGCAAGGCTGTCGTTCCGGTCTGCCGGGTCTCCCAGAAACCACCGGTCGGTGTAACAATAGCTGTCGGCAACATACGCCTCCGTGATTTTCGAGTAATACTCCATTGTACCGTACCGGTACTCCATCCCGGCGGCCAGCGCATTTTCCGGAAGGATCCCCGCGACCAATGTCAGCGCCAACAGGCAGGACAACAGCTTGATACTTTGACGTTTTAAGGAAATCATTTTATGTACGCTTTTCATATCGAAATAATCACCGCCATTTCACAATCAGTCTTCCAGGATATTCACGTTTCCAACGATTTATTGTAGCAAGCACCTCAGCTTTGAGGTGCGTTTTGCATGCACCTGCCCAACGTTACCTTTGCGAGCTATGGGGTCGTGCGGAAGTCAACTCCGCCGTTGCGGATTCTATCGCGTGACGAACCAATTCCTCAGCGTCGAACCCCTCCACGTCCAGCATCTCCACTTTGATCAGCTCCGTTTCGGGAATGCCGAAGCAGACCGCGGCCAGTGCCCGGAGATAGTCATAGCTGTAATCCGGCATATAGGGACCTCCGGCTGTTGTCACATAGTACAGCTTTTTCGCCCGGCACAGCCCCCGGGGCATTCCCTGTTCGTCGTATTCGGAGACAAGACCCGTCACATAAATGTTTTCCAGATAGACTTTCAGGATCGCAGGAAAGGACAGGTCCCAGAACGGCGCGGAAATCACAATCATATCCGCCTGCTGAAACTGCCGGGCATAGTCGAACATGGGATGGCTGTAATCTCCCTGCTCGATCAGGGCGGTACGGAGGTTCAGCCGGTCCTCGGAGAGCGGTTCCAGCTTTTCCTCCGAGAGCTTCACTTCTTCGTATTCACTGCCAAGCAGCGATAGCAGCGCTCTGGCAACGCGGTCCGTGCGGGAATCGCCGCGCACACAGGCATTTACATATAAAAACATAGCCTTTCTCCTTCGATTCTTGACGTTATTCCCAATGGTAAGGAGCTTGCAGCAGTAGAAAACTCGAAAAACTCACAGACATAGCAAAAGGCCACATCCAAGAATTGTTCGGATGTGGCCTGTCTGCTGCCGATAATCCATCAAATATGTCAACTCACTCGAACGATGGTTATTTTTTTAGGCATAATAGTTCGAGTAAGGTACTTTTGGTGGAGCTGAGGGGAATTGAACCCCTGTCCGAAAGCAGCTTGACAGGACCTTCTCCGGGCGCAGACGATCCTTTTCATTCCCTTGCCGTGACGCGGGTCGTCACGCTTCACGGTTTGGTAGCTTCATGATGCATGGTACGCGCAAAGCTTAGCGTACGCACGGTCACCACTGAAATCACACCCGAGCCCGGCTCGTGGTCCTTCCGGGGCGGATGGGCCGCTAATTAAGCAGCAGCCAGAACAGTATTCGTTTTGAAGAGGCCAGGCGCCTCTGCCCGCTGATCAAGCCTCACTGCCCCCGTCGAACCCGTTGCAGCCCCGTATAAAAAGTAAGAGGTAAGAGTGAATCGTGAAAAAGTGATGTGTCCCTTCGGGAAGGATTTCATCACGTGCGGGAGCGGGGGCGCTCCCGCACGTTGTTTCTCAGCGTCCGAAGGGGTCGGGGAGCTTGTTGGGCTCGGGATAATCGACGCCCTGGGTGTCCACGGTGACGGACTTCATCTTCACTTCCGTGGTGGGCCGGTCGTTCATGTCGGTCTTC
Source organism: uncultured Oscillospiraceae bacterium (assembly GCA_905234425.1). Classification (GTDB taxonomy): domain Bacteria; phylum Bacillota; class Clostridia; order Oscillospirales; family Oscillospiraceae; genus HGM13006. The sequence continues at coordinate 7,171 of CAJOHR010000075.1, forward strand.
ACCGCGGCGATCTCGTCCACCACGTCCATGCCCTCCAAAACCTTGCCGAAGGCGGCGTACTGGTTGTTCAGGAACTTGCCGTCCTGGTGCATGATGAAGAACTGGCTGCCGGCGGAATTGGGATGAGACGCACGGGCCATGGACAGCACGCCCCGCTTGTGGCTCAGCTCGTTCTTCACGCCGTTCATCAGGAACTCGCCCTTGATGCAGTAGCCGGGACCGCCGGTGCCGTCGCCCTGGGGGTCGCCGCCCTGGATCATAAAGCCGGAGATCACCCGATGGAAGATCAGGCCGTCATAGAAGCCCTGCTTTGCCAGGGACACGAAGTTGTTCACGGTCTCCGGGGCGATCTCGGGATAGAGCTCCGCCACGATCTTCTTTCCGTTTTCCATTTCGATGGTCACAATCGGATTCGCCATTATTGATTCCTCTCCTTCATGGCGCGGTCCATCTGGCGCTTTGCGTCTTTTTCCGCCGCCGAGGCCCGCTTGTCATGGATTTTTTTGCCCTTGGCCAGGGCGATTTCCACCTTGACCCGGGAGTTCTTGAAATAAACCGAAAGGGGCACCAGCGCATAGCCCTGCTGCTGGACCTTGCCCATGAGCTGCATGATCTCCTTCTTGTGCATGAGCAGCCGCTTGGGACGGAGCGGGTCCCGATTGGAGAAGCTGCCGTGCTCATAGGGCGAGATGTGCATCTGCTTCAAAAACAGCTCCCCGTGCCGGATCTCGCACCAGGATTCCTTCAGGCTGAGCTTTCCGGCCCGGATGGACTTGACCTCGGTGCCGAACAGCTCGATCCCGGCCTCATACCGCTCCTCGATATAATACTCATGGAACGCCTTTTTATTGCTGGCAACGAGCTTCACGCCGTCCTGCCGGGCCATGGTCCTCCCCCCTTTGGAAGGGTATTATACCATAAATCCGTCTCCTTCGCAACATGTGTTTCCTGTCGGATTCGGCCGGTTTGTACAGATTGGGGTTTGTCGAGGTATGTTGCGTCACCTGAGAGGTATGCTGCGTCATCCTGAGCGCAGCGAAGGATCTTTCCTTCCCGGTTGACGCAAGATTCTTCGTCGCTCAGAATGACAGGGGTGCTCAATGACCCCGACAAATCCCAATTTACAAAACCGGAGCGTCATTTCTGCGCCTGCTCCAAAAACCAGCGGAACACGGGCAGACCGTCCACCGTGTCCTGCCGCCGGTGCTTTAAACACATCCGCTCCGGGTGCCACTGGATCCCCGTCAGGGGCAGGGTCTCATGGACCATGGCCTCGGGCACTCCGTCCGGCGCCCACTGGATGAACCGGAAGCCGGGAGCCGGGGTCAGCACCGCCTGATGGTGGGCGCTGTTCACGGGGAATTCCGTTTCGCCGTAGAGCGCCGCCAGGAAGGAACCGGGCAGGCAGCGGCTGCCGTGGGCCTGATCTCCCGCCTCGCCCATCCATTGGTGGGTCGCATACTCCGGGATGTGCTGGCAGATCTTCCCGCCGAAATAGACGTTCAAAAGCTGATGGCCCTTGCAGACCCCCAAAACCGGCCTTCCGGCCTTCAAAAACCGGTCCAGCAGGCTGAGTTGCCGCAGGTCCCGGTCCCGTTCGATGATGGTGCTGCCGTGGTTTTCCTCCCCGAACAGGGCCGGGTCGATGTCCGCGCCCCCGGGCAGGATCAGCCCGTGGCAGGCGTCGGCAAGCGCGTCGGGGGCCTCCAGCACCGAGACGCCGGCTGCCCCCAATGCCTCCAGGGCGGCGATGAAGTTTTCCGAACCCTTGGGCGTTCCGGCAATGGCGATTTGCAGCATAGAATCACACCTTTTGTCTGTTTCCCTCATTATACGGAAAAAATGGGGCCCTGGCAAGGAGAAACACTTGATTTCCGGTGCGTAAATCAGTAGAGTATACCAAACAGGAAAGGGGAGCGATCGTCATGCCTATGGCGCTGGACATGCACTGCGACACGATTTCGAAGATCTGGAAGCTGGGACAGGAGGGAAAGCGGGAAGGCCTGCGGGAGAACACCCTGGCCGTGGATCTGAATAAAATGGAAAAAGGCGGCTATCTGCTCCAGAATTTCGCCATGTTCGTCTTTCTGGACCCGGCTCGGGACCCCCTGGTGAACGTGCTGGAGCTGATCGACCGCTATTACCGGGAGCTGGAGGGAAACAGGGACCTCATCGCCCCGGTGTACCGCTACGCGGACATCGAGAAAAACCGGGAGGCCGGGAAGCTGTCGGCCATGCTCACCGTGGAGGAGGGCGGCGTCTGCAAGGGGAGCATCGAGGTTCTCCGGAACCTCTACCGCCTGGGGGTCCGGATGATGACGCTGACCTGGAACTTTGAAAACGAGATCGGCTATCCCGGCATCAACCTCCGAAACGAGGCTTTTGACACACCCGGGGGCCTCAAGCCCAGGGGCATTGAGATCGTGGAGGAAATGGACCGGCTTGGGATGATCGTGGACGTGAGCCATCTGGGGGACGGGGGCTTCTGGGACGTGGTGAAGTACACAAGAGGCCCCTTTGTGGCCTCTCACTCCAACGCCAGAAGCGTCTGCGGCCACAGCCGGAACCTCACCGACGACATGATCCGTGCCCTGGCCGGCAAGGGAGGCGTCATGGGCCTGAACTTCTGCGGGGACTTCCTGCGCCCCGGCAGTCAGGGGACCCTGGAGGAGATGATCGCCCATCTCCGGCACATCAAAAACGTGGGCGGCGCAGGCGTTCTGGGCCTGGGCTCCGACTTCGACGGCATTGACAACGTGCCGGAGGTGGCGGACGCCTCGAGGATGCCCCTGCTGGCCGCGGCCATGGAGAAAGCGGGCTTTACGGCGAGAGAGATCGACGGGGTGTTCTGCGAAAACGCTCTGCGGGTGTATCGGGAAGTGCTGAATTAGGATTTGTCGGGGTATGTTGCGTCACCTGAGAGGTATGTTGCGTCATCCTGAGCGCAGCGAAGGATCTTTCCTTCCCGGTTGACGCAAGATTCTTCGTCTCCTCAGAATGACAGGGATGCTCAATGACCCCGACAAATCCCAATTTGCCGCCGCAATAATAAGGCTTGTCATATCCGGGGGAAACGTGGTATACTAAAAAGAAGCGTTATGTAAATCAAAATAATGGAGGCAGTCATGGAAGAGAAGAAGAAGCAGGAGCCGGTGCTGGACATCCGTCCCAGCGAGGAATATCACGAGCGGCCCATGTGGCAGCGGATCGGGGCGTTCATCCTCATCGCCATCATCGTGGCGGCCACGGCGGCCTGCGCCTTCTGGCGGCTGCTGTGATCCCCTACCGGCTGATCCGGTCCCGGCGCAAGACCGTCGCCCTGCGGCTGACGGCCCAGGGAGAGGTGGTGGTCCGGGCGCCCATGCGCTGCCCCCGGGACTACATCGACCGGTTCGTCCTGGACCACGAACGCTGGATCCGCACCCATCAGGAGACGCTGCGGGTCCGGGCGGAGGACCGGGACGCCTTCCTCCTGACCGAGGGATACCCGGTCAGTCTCTGCGGGGAGACCTTTCCCGTGGGGATCGTGCCGGGCGAAAGGGTTTCCATTCAAAACGGAACCCTGATCCTGCCCGCCGGGGACATGGACCGGATTCGGGAGGACCTTCTGAAGCTGGCCAAGGCCCATTGCCTGCCCCGTCTGGAGGCGCGGCTGGACCGCTGGGCCCGGGACATGGGCGTCACCTATGGGGAGCTGAAGCTGTCGAACGCCAGAACAAGATGGGGAAGCTGCTCCCGGAACGGGGTCATCCGCCTGAGCGTCTGGCTGCTCTTCGCCCCGGATCGGGCCATCGACTACGTTGCGGTCCATGAGCTCGCCCACCGGCGACACTTCGACCACAGCCCCGCCTTCTGGGCGGAGGTGGCAAAGGTCATGCCGGACTACGACGATCAGCGAAAGGTTTTAAGGCGGTTCCAGACGGAGCCCTTCTTACAGAGTTTAGCGAAAAAGGAACGATAGATGTTGGACTGTTTGACCCTGATCTGGACCTTCTTCAAGGTGGGTATCCTCACCTTCGGCGGCGGCTACGCCATGCTTCCCATGCTCCAAAGGGAGATCGTGGAGAAGAAGGGCTGGGCCACGGAGGAGGAGCTGCTGAGCTACTACGCCATCGGCCAGTGCACTCCCGGCGTCATCGCCGTGAACACCGCCACCTTCATCGGGGCCAAGCAGAAGGGTGCTTTGGGCGGGTTTCTGGCCACGTTTGGGATCGTGCTGCCCAGCCTGATGATCATCACCGTGATCGCCGCCCTGCTCCGAAGCTTTGCCGAATACGCCGCCGTCCAGCACGCCCTGGCGGGGATCCGTGTGGCGGTGGTGGTGCTGGTGGCCTTCTCCGTGTGGAAGCTGATGCGCGCAGGGGTCAAAGACGGCTTTGGCTGGTGCGTGTTCCTTCTGGCCTTTCTGGTCTCCGCCTTTCTGGGCCTGAGCCCGGTGGTTGTGGTGGTTGTTTCGGCGTTGCTGGGGCTTCTGGCCGGGACCCTTCGGGAACGGAGGGCGAAACCGTGAAGCTGCTGATTATGTGCCTGGAGTTCTTCAAGACGGGGCTCCTCAGCGTGGGCGGCGGCCTTGCCACCCTGCCGTTTCTCTTCCAGATGGCAGACAAATACCCCTGGTTTTCCCGGGCGGAGCTCAGCGACATGATCGCCGTCAGCGAATCCACCCCGGGACCCATGGGGGTCAACATGGCGACCTACGCGGGCTACGCCGCCGCAGGCGTTCCGGGCGCGGTCCTGGCCACCTTCTCCCTGGTGCTGCCCAGCATTCTGGTGATTTTATTGGTGTCCCGGTTTTTAAGGCGGTTCCAGGACAGCAACCTGGTGCAAAGGGTGCTCCAGGGCCTCCGGCCCGCCTCCGTGGGGCTCATTGCCGCCGCGGGATGGGGCATTTTGAAGCTGGCCCTCCGGTGGGACGGGGGAGCCGCCCCGGGTATGTGGATCTCCTGGAAGGCTTTGGGGACCGGCGCTATGTTGGCCATCCTCTATTATTTCTGCGGGAAAAAGCTGCACCCCATCTGCTTTGTGGCGCTGGGGGCCGCGGCGGGACTGGTGATGGGACTATGATCAAAATACTTGGCATTGACCCCGGCTTTGCCACCATCGGCTTCGGCCTCATCGCCGCGGACCGGCAGAGCATCCAGATGCTCCGCTACGGGGCCATCACCACCCCTGCGGGCATGGATTTTTCCCAGAGGCTTAACATGATCTACGACGACATGACGGAGCTTCTGACCCTGGCAAAGCCCGACGCCGTGGCGGTGGAGGAGCTGTTCTTCAACACCAACATCACCACGGGCATCCAGGTGGCCCACGGACGGGGCGTGATCCTGCTGGCCTGCCGGCGCCAGGGCATCGACCTCTATGAGTACACGCCCTCCCAGGTGAAGCAGGCGGTGGTGGGCTACGGCAAGGCGGAAAAGCGGCAGGTCATGGAGATGACCAAGCGGATCCTGCATCTGACGGAAACGCCCAGGCCCGACGACGCCGCCGACGGTTTGGCGTTGGCCGTGTGCCACGCAAGAAGCGCCACCAGCCTGCTGGCGGGAATTTGATTTGCAGGGATTTGTCGCTCTGCTTTCCCCTGTCATCCTGAGCGGAGCGAAGGATCTTAAAGATTCTTCGTCGCTGCGCTCCTCAGAATGACAAGGTAGTCAATCATCCCGACAAATCCCGATTTGCGGAATCACATACAAACAGGAGAAAGCTATGTTTTACTACTTAAACGGCACTGTGGCCGCCATTGATCTGAATGTGGCGGTGCTGGACTGCGGGGGCGTGGGGTTTCTGGTGAACACCTCCGCCACCACCCTGTCCCAGCTCAAAAAAGGGGAAAAGGCCCTGCTCTACACCTACTGCGCCATCCGGGAGGACGCCTTCGACATCTACGGCTTCGCCACGAAGCGGGAGCTGGACGCCTATAAGCAGCTCACCTCCGTCAGCGGCGTGGGCCCCAAGGCGGCGCTGGCCATCCTGTCGGCGGTGAACCCGGACGGGCTCCACATGGCGGTGGTGACCCAGAACGAAAAAGCGCTGACCGCCGCCCCGGGCATCGGCAAGAAGATCGCCCAGCGGATCATCCTGGAGCTGAAGGATAAGCTGGGGGCCGTCAGCGAGCTGGACTTCTCCGGGGGAGACGGGGGCGCGGCCCCGGCCCTCCAGCCCGGCGGCAAGGCCACGGAGGCGGTCCAGGCCCTCCAGGTCCTGGGCTACGACACGAATACCATCACCGCGGCTATGAAGGGCGTCGACGTGGAGGGACTGTCCCTCCAGGATATCATCAAGCAGGCCCTCCGGGCTATTTCGGCGAAATAAGGAGAGAAACACATGGCACTGGAATTTGCGCAGGAGATGGAGGCGCCGATCATCACCACCTCTCTGCTGCCGGGGGATTCCCAGGAGGCGTCCCTCCGGCCCCAGACTTTGGCGGAATACACGGGCCAGGAAAAGGCCAAGGGGAACCTGTCGGTCTACATCGAGGCGGCCAGGCGGCGGAACGAGCCCCTGGATCACGTGCTGCTCTACGGCCCGCCGGGACTGGGCAAGACCACCCTGGCCGGGGTCATCGCCAACGAGATGGGGGTCAATCTGCGGGTGACCTCCGGTCCGGCCATCGAAAAAACGGGAGATCTGGCGGCGCTGCTGACCAATCTGGCCGAGGGCGATATCCTGTTCATCGACGAGATCCACCGGCTCAACCGGGTGGTGGAGGAGCTGCTCTACCCGGCCATGGAGGACTACGCCATCGACATCATCATCGGCAAGGGCCCCTCGGCCAACTCCATCCGGCTGGACCTGCCGAAATTCACCCTGATCGGGGCCACCACCCGGGCGGGACAGCTTTCCTCGCCCCTTCGGGACCGGTTCGGCGTCTCCCTGCGGCTGGAGCTCTACCAGCCCGAGGAGCTGCAGCGGATCGTCCTCCGGAGCGCGGCCCTGCTGGGCACGGAGATCGATCCGGCGGGGGCCTTGGAGATCGCCTCCCGGAGCCGCGGCACGCCCCGGCTAGCCAACCGGATGCTCCGGCGGGTCCGGGACTTCGCCCTGATCTACCACGACGGGGTCATCGACCGGGCGGCGGCGGACGACGCCCTGAGCCGCCTGGAGGTGGACCGTCTGGGCCTGGACGATATCGACCGGCGGATGCTCCTGTCCATCATCCAAAACTACGGCGGCGGCCCCGTGGGCCTGGAGACCCTGGCGGCCACCATCGGCGAGGAATCGGTTACCCTGGAGGACGTCTACGAGCCCTATCTCATGCAGATCGGCTTTCTGACCAGGACCCCCAGAGGGCGCTGCGTGACCCGGCTGGCCTATGAGCATCTGGGCCTCGCCGCCCTCATGGGCGAAGGGGACGACGGCCAGCTTCGGATCGAATAGAGGAGGAAATGAAAATGGGAAAACTCTTTGGAACAGACGGAATTCGGGGCATTGCCAACCGGTATCTGACCCCCCGGCTTGCCTTCCGGATCGGCCAGGCGGCGGCCCTGGTGCTGCGCCGGAGCGCGGAGGGAAAGCCCATGGTGGTGGTGGGCAAGGACACCCGGATCTCCTCGGATATGCTGGAGGGGGCCATCACCGCCGGCCTCACCGCCTGCGGGGCAAACGTCCATACCCTGGGCGTCATCTCCACCCCGGCCGTGGCGCTCTTCACGATTCAGAGCCAGGCGGCGGCAGGCGTGGTGATCTCCGCGTCCCACAACCCCTATGAGTACAACGGCATCAAGTTCTTCGGCCCCGACGGCTCCAAGCTCCCCGACGACATGGAGCAGGCCATCGAAGAACTGATCCTCTCGGAGGAGGACCTTCCCGTCTGCGAGGGCGGGGACATCGGCGTCACCAAGGACGACCGCCACGCCGTGGACGCCTACATCCGGTATCTGGTCTCCACGGTGAAGGGGGATCCCCATGACCTCCGGGTGCTGGTGGACTGCGCCAACGGCGCCGCCTCCGTGACGGCCCAGCGGATCTTCGCCCGGTATGACATGGACGTCAGCTACATCAATGACAGGCCCAGCGGCGTCAACATCAACGCCGGATGCGGCTCCACCCATCTCGACGCCCTGGGAAAGCTGGTGGCCGCGGGCTGCTACGACGTGGGCATTGCCTTCGACGGCGACGCGGACCGGTGCCTGGCCGTGGACGAAAACGGCCGGGAGATCGACGGCGACAAGATCATGGCCCTCATCGCCATGGCCATGAAGGAGGCCGGCGACCTGAAGAACGACGGCTTTGTGGCCACGGTCATGAGCAACATGGGCCTGCATAAATATGCGGCGGAAAAGGGCTTCCGGGTCCTCTGCGCCGACGTGGGAGACCGGAACGTCCGGGAGATGATGGTGAAGGAGGGCATGGTCCTGGGCGGCGAGCAGTCCGGGCATATCATCTTCCTCGATCACATGCCCACGGGGGACGGCCAGCTTACGGCCCTGCATTTCCTCAGTATCCTCGCCAAGTACGGCACGCCGGTCAGCGAGCTGGTGGGGGCCATCCGGCGGTATCCCCAGGTGCTCATCAATGTGCCCGGGCCCCATGACAACCGGGAAAAGGCGGCGCTCATCGCCTCGGAGCCCGTCCAGGCGGCCATCCGGGAGCAGGAAACGGTCCTGGCCGGAGACGGCCGGATCCTGGTCCGTCCCTCGGGCACCGAGGCCCTGCTGCGGGTCATGGTGGAGGCCGGACAGGAGGATGTGGCCCGGTCTGTGGCGGCGTCTCTGGCGAAAACTGTCGAGGAAATACAGAATCCTTGTTAAATATTTAATTATTCGCATAAAGCATTGACAATAGCGGAAATAACGGGTATAATCCAGACACGGCGCTCGAGATGTATTTGTTATATGTCGAGAGTCCCGCTTGGATTTGTACCACACCTTTCCTTGTTCACGGCAGATTTTCCGGCGAGGTTCGGTATTTATCCGTCCCCCACGGCAATGCCGGCCCCTGGCCGCTTGCATATTTACCTGCCCTGTGCGCCAAAACACCGGTTCAGGGGCGAAACTATCTGTTTGAAAAGAGGAAAAGAACTATGTACGAAGACAAGATTTTGGTCTGCAAGGAGTGCGGCTCCGAGTTCACCTTTACCGCCGGTGAGCAGGAGTTTTACGCCGAGCGCGGATTCCAGAATGAGCCCCAGCGCTGCAAGGCTTGCCGGGATGCCCGGAAGAACGCCCTGCGTGGACCCCGTCAGTATTTCACCGCGGTGTGCGCCAGCTGCGGCGGCGAGGCTCGGGTACCCTTTGAGCCCAAGTCTGATCGTCCCGTGTATTGCTCCGACTGCTTCGCCCGTATGCGCGAAGAGTAAGCAGCAGACCTCCAGCATAATATCCAAGATGACCGGTCTCCTTCGAGGCCGGTCATTTCGACGTATGGACAGGACGAAAGGAGGAAAAAGCCGTGATCCTGGCGCTTTGGCGGGAGAGTGAGGACCCGAGCGCGGAGGCCCGTCGGCTGCTGCGGGAGGGCCTGAAACGTCTGGGCTTTTCGGCCTGCGATCCGGCCCATGATGCCCTGGGAAAGCCCTATCTGCCGGGCGGTCCGCAGATCAGTCTGAGCCACACCCGGGGGGCGGCCGCGGCGGCGATCTCCACAGAGGGGCCTGTGGGGGTGGACCTGGAGGCCATGCGGGAGATCCGCCCCGGTCTGGCCAGGCGGACCATGAGCCCTTCGGAATACGCCTGGTATGAATCGAGAGGCGCCCGGCAGGCGGACTTTTTCACCCTCTGGACCCTGAAGGAGAGCTATTACAAGTATCTGGGCACAGGGCTGACGGGCTTTCCCAACGGCACGGACTTCCGCTTGGAGGGGGACCGGTGGCGTCTGGGGGAAGAACCCCTGGGCTTTTTCACGGAGAAAAAGGATCTCCTGATCCTTTCGCTCTGCGGCCGGGAAGAGAGTGGAGAGTTGAGAGTGGAGAGTGGAGATGTGGTGTTCGGCTCCGCCGAACAAAGTGAATGATTTTCCGAAGGTAACTGTTCAGTCGCTCGTGTCATCCTGAGCGTAAGCGAAGGATCTTTACCTGAAATCGTGAATAATGCCAAGATTCTTCGTCACTTTGTTCCTCACTCAGAATGACAGCGACTGAACAGTTACCGAAGGAGAATATAACATCTTATCTCTTCACGCTTCACGCTCAAAGCAGAGGTCCAGGTCCACGGCGGTGCTGATCCCGGCCACGGCGCCCTTGTCGGAATACTGCCACATCGAGAAGGCGAAGGGGAAGGAGGGAACCTCCTGGTATTCCGCCAGCCAGAAGGTGTAGTCCTTCAGCTCCGTCAGGTGGTAATAGTGGATGGCCATGGTGAGATTGAAGTAGATCCCGGCCTCATAGCCCGCGTCCTCGATCACCTGGCAGAAGGCCAGGGCGCAGTCTGTGAGCTCCCGGGCGCTGATGGTGTCGGTCCGGGCCTCGTCCCCGTCGATGGGCTCCCAGTCGAAGTAGATGGGATAGCGGACGTCGTAGCCCGAGATCATGGACAGGACCTCATGGGCCTCGGCCCGGGCCTCTTCCGGGTTCAGGGCCTGGGAGAAGAAGTACACGCCCACGTCCAGACCGTTTGCCAGAGCGCCCTCCATGTTGCGGGTGAAGTATTCGTCCTGCTGGGTGCTGCCGTCGCCGTAGCCCCGGAAGCCGGCCCGGATGACGGCGAAGTCCACGCCGCTTTCGGAAACGGCGGCCCAGTCGATCTCCTCCTGGTGGGAGGACACGTCCACGCCCACCCGGGCACGCAGGACCCCGTCGGAATAGGTCTTGAAGCCGTTCCCCCAGCCGAAGCAGTCCTTATCCAGCGTGGAGGGGGGCAGGGGCTGGGTCACGGCGGGAGAGGGCTCCTCGGGGACGGGACGCTGGGCCTGGCCCATGCGGAAGGCCGTCCGGAACAGGAGCAGCATCCCCAGCACCGCAAGGAGCAGGATCACGATCCACAGAGCGGCGGAGCGGCCGGCCTTTTTGCCGCGCCGTTTTTTCCGGCGCTTTTTTCGAGCGGTGGAAGATGCCATGGGCTGTCCTTTCCCGGGAGGAATCCCGTTTTTTGCCGTGATAAGCTGCATAATGGGGATTTGTCGGGGTATGTTGCGTCATCCTGAGCGCAGCGAAGGATCTTTCCTTCCCGGTTGACGCAAGATTCTTCGTCGCTGCGCTCCTCAGAATGACAGGGATGCTCAA
>CAJOHR010000076.1 GCA_905234425.1 uncultured Oscillospiraceae bacterium
AAGGACAAGCACGTCACCGGCCACACCACCGACAAGACCATCTCCCAGTTCCAGTCCCTGTGTACGGCCCTGGCCGCCACCGTGGGCACCGGCAACATCGTGGGCGTGGCCGGCGCCATCGCCGCCGGCGGTCCCGGCGCCGTGTTCTGGATGTGGCTCATCGCCTTCTTCGGCATGATGACCAACTACTCTGAGAACGTCCTGGGTATCCTCTATCGCCGGAAGGGCGAGGACGGGGCCTGGCACGGCGGCGCCATGTACTACCTTCGGGACGGCCTGGGCTCCAAGAAGGGCTGCAAGCAGATCGGCGCCGTTTTGGCGGCGCTGTTCTCCCTGTTCTGCCTGCTGGCCTCCTTCGGCATCGGCCGTCTATACCGCCTTCCACATCCCCACCTGGATCACCGGCATCGTGCTGGTCATCGCCGTGGGTCTGGTGGTCATCGGCGGCCTGAAACGCGTGGCAGCCATCACCGAGAAGCTGGTTCCCTTCATGGTGATCCTGTACTTCATCGGAGCCATCGTCATTATTATCATGCACGCCGGGCAGATCCCCGCCATTTTCGGGGCCATCTTCCGGGGCGCCTTCTCCGTCCGGGCTGTGGCCGGCGGCGGCTTCGGCGCAGGCATCGCCATGGCCATGAAGATGGGCTTTAAGCGGGGCGTGTTCTCCAACGAGGCCGGCCTCGGCTCCTCCGTCATGGTCCACTCCTCCTCCAATGTGAAGGAGCCCATCCGCCAGGGAATGTGGGGCATCTTCGAGGTCTTTGCCGACACCATCATCGTCTGCACCCTGACGGCTCTCACCATTCTGGGCTCCGGCGTAGTGGATCTGACCACCGGCCTGCCCAACGAGATCATCCTGGCCTCCGGTGAGCCCCTGGAATCCAGCGCCTACATGAGCTATGCCTTCTCCCAGGTCTTCGGGCCTGTGGGCTCGGCGTTCATCGCCATCGCCATCCTGCTCTTCGCCTACTCCACGGTTCTGGGCTGGAGCCACTACGGCACCACCGCCGCCCAGTATCTCTTCAAGGACAAGGTCACCTGGCCCTATCGGATCGTCTTCGTGATCATCGTGTTCCTGGGCGCCATTATGAAGGCCCAGCTGGCCTGGGATCTGTCCGACACCTTCAACGGGCTCATGATGATCCCCAACCTGATCGGCGTGCTGGTCCTGAGCCCCCTGGTCATGAAGGCCACCAAGAACTACGTGGACCGGAAGCTCCACGGCAAGGACGAGGAGCCCATGCTCTCCATGTTCCCCGACATCCAGGAGATGCAGGCCGAGGCCATCCGCAACGCCAAGACGGAAGAGGACGCGGAATAATCCATCCATACAAAAAACAGCCGCGTTCCGGAGACAATTGCTCCGGAACGCGGCTGTTTACGGTCACCATTCCCTGCAGGCCGCCTCCCAGGCCCGGCACAGGTGGCGGATGGCTCCGGCGGTCATGCCCCAGACCGTGTGGCCGTCCACGGGGAAGCTGGCGTTTCCCGGATGCGCCAGGAAAAAGGACAGAGGCGGGGACAGAAGCACGGCGACCTCCGTCGGGTCCGGTTTGGCCTGAGCTGCCTCCTCCGGCGTCACCAGGGCCACAAACACGTCGCTGCGGCTCCCCAGATAGGTCCGCACCGTGGGGAGCCGGCCCAGGAGCCGGTCCGGGGGCAGGGCGATCCCCAGCTCCTCCCGGAGCTCCCGCAGGCAGGCGACCGCGGGGGTCTCTCCCGGCTCGATCCGGCCTCCGGGAAAGCAGGGGTCCCCGGCCTGAGAGATCCCCTCCGCCCGGACCTCGATCAGGAGCCGGGGGGTTTCCTCCAGCACCACCGGGATCACCACGGCAAAGTCGGGCTTCTCCAGACCGTTCCAGGTCAGGACCTGCCGCAGAGCGGCTTCCAGTTCCTTTTGATTCACCATTCAGAGCCTCCTGTTTTGAAGCCCTCCCCGCCGCGGCGGGGAGGGCTGTTTGCTCAATCTGTCTGCTCAATGGGCAGGAAGCCCTTGGTGGAGGCCTCCATGCCCTGGCCCGTTTCGTCCACCAGCAGATAGGTGAAGGCGCAGTAGCCAGGACGCACCACCTGATTCACGGTGCAGTGGAAGTAGTTGTTCATGGAGGGCACATAGACCCGCTCCGTGACCTCCTCCCCAAGAAGGGCCGCCCGATGGGCCAGCTGGAACCAGGTCTCGTCCAGGTTGGGGAACATCTCCCGGACGCTCCGGCCCTTCACCTCGTCCAGACGCTTGGAGCTCCGGTCCAGCCACTTCTGGTTGGCGAAGAGCAGGGTGGCGTCCCGGACGATGTGATCCCGGTCCGTGATCACCCGGTACACGGCGTAGTCCACAGGCAGATAGTCGTACATCCGGAAGGTCTCCGTGGACAGGGCCACCTGATAGGCGACGGGTGTGGACTCGCTGTGATCCGCCCGCATCCGGGTGTCGGCCAAGTGCCCCTGACCGCCCGCGTCTCCGGCCTCGGAATAGGGGGCCATGCCTACGGAGAGGTAGACGGTGATCCCGTCCACCTCCCGGAGCTGGGAGGACAGATTCTTAATGGCCACCTGGAGCCGCATGAGCGCCTCTTTTTTCGTATATTGGGTGAGCAGGGCGAAGGTGCTTCCGCCCAGCCGGCCGATGGCGCTGTTTGCGCCGAAATTTCGTTTCAGGGCGTCGCCCAGGGCGGCTATCAGCTTGTCCCCGTGGTCGTAGCCGTACTGGGTGATCAAGTGGTTAAAGTCGTCGATGGCCGCGTGGACCCGGACGAAATCCACCTTCCGGCGGTCATACGCATCCACCAGATTGTAGATCTCCTGCCGGAGACCCACCTCGTTGAGCAGACCCGTAAGGGGATCCCGATATCGGGGATCGTTCTCCTCCCCCAGCTCCCTGTGGACCGTAAAGCTGCCCAGAAGCCCCGTGATCCTGCCGTCGGTGTCGTAAACGGGCAGCTTGTTCACGGTGATGTGCCGTGTCTCCCCGTTGGCCAGGCACCGTCCCGCGGCGTTTCGGACGGTGTGGCCCTCCCGAAGCACCCGGAATTCGTCGCTCATAAAGGGGGCCGGGTCCGCGTGCCAGCCCAGGTCCTCGTCGGTCTTTCCCAAGATCTCCTCCTGGGATGCAAAGCCATAGAAATTCAGGAAGCCCCGGCTGGCGCCCCGGAAGCGGCGCTGGGTGTCCTTCCAGAACAGGTTCAGCGCATCGGACTGGACCAGGTTCCGCCACAGCCGTTCCGGAAGGCTCTCATCCTGGACAGGGGCGGCGGCAGCCTCTATGGCGCCGGCAGCCTCCCGCTCCCGCATCTCCCGGGAGATATCCCGGCTCATAGCCAGAACTCTGCCGGGGTGGATCAGGTGAAGGATGTATTTTTTCCAGCGGTACCGGCCGCCGTCCGTATAGGTCAGGAAATTACCGCCAAGGGCCCGGTCCTCTGACTGCATGAGCCGGTCCTCCATGGTGTCCGTGTCCATAAACCGGAGGAAGTCCGCCCGGCTCTCGGGGAAGATGGCTTCCAAGGCGTATTCCGTCAGATAGTCCTTGGGCCGCTCCATGGTGGAGACGGATCGCTCCCGGCCGCCCATATACAGAGGCGTGACACGGTTGGTTTTGAGATCCAGCAAAGTGACCCGCTCGAAGAGCGTATAAAACTCCCGGGCCACGGAATCCATCACGTTGGTCTGAGCTGCCCGGGACATACTGGAGATGTTATCCAGCTGCAGCAGCACGCTGAAGGCAGGCCCCGACTGGGCAATGCGTTTGACGTGCAGCTCGAAATAATCCCCTTCGGAGACAAAGGTCATGCGGCCGTCTCCCGTCTGCCGGATCTCCTCCAGGAGAATCCGGAACCGGGTGGGCAGCATAGACACGGGGAGACACTTTCCGCCCGCTTCAAAGATCTTCTGTCCAAAAGCAAGGGTCCTGGCGATGTCCTCAAAGGCGCTGTTGTGGTACAGCAGGGAGAACACATCTCCCCGCTTCTCTCCAATGGCCAGAGAGATGGAGCTGAGCTGCCGGGCGGAGAGCAGGCTGTCCCGTTCCTCCGTCCCCAGGAAGGGGTTGGAGCTTAAAACGTTGGTGTGGCCGATCAGGTCGTAGTAGTGCCGCTCCCGGGCCTGCTCCACGGTGACGCCGATCTCCCGGAGATGGCGGATCATATCCTCAAAGGGCGTGGGCCGCCCGAACAGGTAGCCCTGGACCTTCTCACAGCCTACGGTCTGGAGGAACTCAAACTGCTCCTCGGTCTCCACGCCCTCCACCAGGGTCTGGATATCAATGTCCTTGGCCATCTGGATGATGGAGGTCAGGATCTTCCGGGACCGAAGGTGGAGCTCAGCGATGAACTGCATGTCCACCTTCAGCTCGTCGAATTCATAGTCCTTGAGCACGTTCAGGGTGGAATAGCCGCTGCCGAAGTCGTCCATCCAGACCTGGAAGCCCGCCTTCCGGAACTGCCGGATGGCGGCGTGCATCCGCTCCTCGTTGTTCTGGAGGACGCTCTCCGTGATCTCGATACAGATATATTCGTGGGGAACTGCGTATTCCTCCGTGGCCTTTTCCACCTCCGCGAAGATGTCGCAGAGCTCAAAGTCCAGCCTGGACAGGTTTACCGACATGGGCACAGCCAGGGAATCCCGGTTCAGAATGCTCCGGATCTGGCGGCAGACCTGGCGGACAACGCAGATATCCAGCCGATGGATCAGCCGATGCTCCTCCAGGACCCCGATAAACTGTTCCGGGTTCAGCATACCCAGGTCCGGATCGATCCACCGGGCCAGGGCTTCGACGCTGCAAAGCTGCCGGGAGAGCGTCCGGATCACAGGCTGATAGTAGACCTGGATCCATTCCTCCCGGAGGGCCTGATCAAAGGTGCTGAGAATATGGTCGCAGAGGCTGGTCATCATGGCGCAGTCCTTTCCGCATCAGGCAGGGGCCGATGCGTTCATATATTCTTCACAATGGGTTTACTTATTATACAGGAAGGCCTTTCGTTATGTCAACACATTTCCCCTTTTGGACCTGTCCGTGTTGCAAAAGCCGGGAAAATGTGATATATTGGCTTCGTATGTTCATTTACAGCGCCCAAAGGGCATGCAAATACAGGAAATAACGGTGATACTATGAAAAAGGTTTTTGCGTGGATACTGCGGATCATCTGCTTCGCCCTGATTCTGGCGGCGGTGGCTACGGTGGTTACCTGCGTCATCCATATGAATGATGATTATTCCTATGAGGCGGTCATGGGCCATCCGCCCGTCACGTCGGAGACGCCTGCGGCGGCACCCGTGACCTCGGAGGAGCCCACGCCCAGTCCGGAGGCGGAGGAAGCTCCGGCGGTGGAGATCACCCTGGAGACCGAGGGAGAGGCCACCACCGACCACCCGGAGGTGGACGTGACCGCCACCTTCTCCGGGATCGACAGCAGCCTCCAGGCGGAGCTGCACTGGTATCTTGACGGCGCGCCTCTGGAGGACCTGGACGAGGACCGGATGCTGGTGGATGGCACGGCGGTGACGGTCACCATTCCCCTGGACGCCTCCAACCGGGACGCCACAGAGGCGGTGGTGGAACTCACGGCCGATTATGAGGGCGGCTCGTGCGTCGCAGGTACCGTGTTCCCCGTGGACTTCGCCGGAGACGAGCTTCCCATCCGCACGGAGGAGATCACCGTCACCTGCATCCAGGACGCCAGCATTTACAGCGATTCGAAGTTCTCCAAGGACACGGGGAAAATCATCCGGTCCGGAGAGACGGGACTTCTGCTCAGCTATGAAAAGGGCGGGGAGAACGGTCTGGACGCCCTGGAGCTCCAGTTCCCCGACGGCACCGAGGGCTGGGTCAGCGCCCGGCGCTGCCAGGTCACCGAGGAGGACTGCACCACCACAGAGGACTATACCGACGCCCAGAAGGTGGGCTTCGTCAACTCCATGGGCTATGAGAGCGTCACAGGGTATCTGGTCTGGGTGAACCTCTACACCCAGAAGGTCAACGTGTTCCAGGGGACTAAGGGCGACTGGACCCTGGTTCAGAGCTTCCCCTGCTCCACCGGCGTGAACACCAATCCCACCACCATCGGCATTTTCTCCCTGACCAGCCTGACGGGTCACTGGGATCTGGCCGGCGGCACCTATGTGGACCCGGTGATGATCTTCAACGGTGGCGAGGCCTTCACCAGTCAGCCCAAGGATTCCACCACCCGGGAGGTTGTGGACGACACCATGGGCACCCCCTCCTCCGGCGGCAGCGTCCGGATGCTGGAGGACGACATCACCTGGATGGCCAGGAATCTCTATGTGGGCACCACCGTGGTGGTCTACTGATCGGAGAATAAAATGGAATGAAGCGAAGCCTGGGACCTGCTGCGGCAGTACAACAAGGAGCCCTTTCATCTCCAGCACGCCCTGACCGTGGAGGCGGTCACCCGCGCCGAAGCCTTCGGCGCGGGTTTTCGCGCTGTCTATTACAAAAAAGGGATTGACAAACAGGGAAAAATATAGTAATGTTAGTCTGCTAATTGTTAGAAGGGTGACAGTTAGCTACTTGACATTTTCCGACGGCTGGGCTGCCGGATGGGAAAGGAGCTTTTCAATGAGTAAAAACGCGGAGGCCTGGGACGACGCGCTTCCCTTTGACGGTCCCGGGGCCGGGCCTTCGCCTCTGGAAGAGGGGAAAGTGAAACGGGAGGACGACTCTCCGGCCTTTGCCGCCATCCGCCGCATTGAGCTGCTGGGACGCCTCCACCACATGGCATTTCGGAACCTGCTCCGGGAAAACGGCATGTCCCCGGCCCAGATGGGCGCCCTGCGGGACATTATCCAGGACCCCGGTATGAGCCAGCGGGAGCTGGCGGACCGGCTCCACATCCAGCGGGCCACAGCCACGGTCATGCTCCAGAAGATGGAGAAGGCCGGGTATATCGACCGGCGGCCCGACCGTTCAGACCAGCGGATCTCCCGGATCTACCCCACGGACCAGGGGAAAATGCTGGCGGAGGAGAACCGGAAAAATGTAGCCGCCTACTTCGACCGTATCCTCTCCGGCGTGGAGCCGGAGGAGTTCCGGACCATGATGCACGGCCTGGAGGTCTTCCGGGACAACTTACGGGAGATTCTGGACGAGAATCCCGATCCCCGTCCCTGATACGGGCGATATCATCAGAATGGAGTGATATCCAAGCATGAAAAACTTTCTTCGTTTTATGAAGCCCTATGCGGGCTGGGTGGTGCTGACCATCGTGTTCATCGCCGCCCAGAGCTTTTCGGATCTGTTCCTGCCGGATCTGAACGCCACGATCTATCGGCGTGGTGCTGCGGTACGGCGGCATTATGCTGGCGGTGTCCCTGCTCGTGGGCGTGTGCACCCTGGGAACCACCTACTTCTCCACCAAGTCCTCTCTGGCCTACGGCCGGGACATGCGGCTGGCCCTGTTCACCAAGGTCCAGTCCTTCTCCCAGTCGGATCTGGACCACTTCGGGACGCCGTCCCTGATCACCCGTACTACCAACGACGTGAACCAGCTTCAGCAGATGATGCAGATGCTTCTTCGGACCATCATCACCACTCCCATCCTGCTCATCGGCGGCATCGTCATGTGCCTGAAGCAGGATGTGAAGCTCAGCGGCATCCTGCTGTTCGTGGTGCCCATCATCGGCGTGGCCGTGGGCGTCATCACCACCAAATCCCATCCCTGGTTCAAGCGCCGCCAGACCCAGGTGGACGTGCTCAACCAGGTCATGCGGGAAAAGCTCACGGGCATCCGGGTCATCCGGGCCTTTGTCCGCACGGAGTATGAGGAGGAGCGGTACGACCGGGAGAACAAGCGGATGCTGGAGATCGGCCTCCGGTCC
>CAJOHR010000077.1 GCA_905234425.1 uncultured Oscillospiraceae bacterium
AGCGCCACATCCATGAGCATTTTGGATGTGGCGCTTCGCGTCACGCTATTCAAACTTACTCGGACGGCCCAAATTTTTTTGAACCTAATAGTTCGAGTAAGGACTTTTTGGTGGAAACGGGGGGACTCGAACCCTCGACCTCACGGATGTGAACCGTGCGCTCTAACCAGCTGAGCTACGCTTCCATTTAGATAGTTTGGAGCGGGTGGGGGGAATCGAACCCCTGTATTCAGCTTGGGAAGCTGATGTTCTGCCATTGAACTACACCCGCAGTGTGGGAGTGATTATAACACCTCATTACGGAAAATGCAAGCATTTATTGAAAAGTTTTTTCTCTTTTCCTGAAATGGGCTTGAAAAACGGGATAATACCGAGCTTCCCTCCGGAATGTAACTGTAGACAAACAGCCGGTTTTCATGATATTATATTTTGCGACAATCCCTTAAAACTCCCATATTGCGGAGCAAAATCAACCAAGGAAAGAAGTGAAGCGTATGGCTGGTTTTTTTGGCGGGGTCCATCCCAACGACAGAAAGACGCTGACCTGTGAAAAGGCCATCGAGCCGCTGCCCGCGCCGAAGCAGGTCGTGATCCCCATGTCCATGCACATCGGCGCGCCCTGCGCCCCCCTGGTGAAAAAAGGCGACGCGGTGACCGTTGGCCAGAAGATCGGCGAGACCACCGGTCTGGGCGTTCCCGTTCATGCCTCCGTGTCCGGTACGGTGGCGGCTGTAGAGCCCAGGCCCCATCCAAACGGCACGAATGTCATGAGTGTGGTCATCGAGAACGATTTCCAGGACACCCTGTGTCCCGAGATCGTACCGCCCGAGAACCCGGACTCCCTGAGCGGCGAGGAGCTCACAAAGCTGATCCGCGAGGCGGGCATTTCCGGCATGGGCGGCGCCACCTTCCCCACGGACGTGAAGATCTCCAGCGGCCTCGGGAAGCTGGACACCATCATCGTCAACGCGGCGGAGTGCGAGCCCTTCATCACCTCCGATGACCGGCTTCTCCGGGAGACCCCGGAGCGTGTTTTGCGCGGCCTTCGGATCCTGCTCAAAATCTTCGGGCTCCAAAAAGGCTATCTGGGCGTGGAGGCCAACAAAAAGGCCGCCATTGAGATCCTGCGGGGCCTGTGTCCCCCCGGCGGCGACGTGGAGCTTCGGGTGCTGAAGACCCGCTACCCCCAGGGCGCGGAAAAGCAGCTGATCCAGACCATCACCGGCCGTCAGGTGCCGCCCGGCGGACTTCCCGCAGCGGTGGGCTGCGGCGTATTCAACGCGGCCACCTGCGCCGCCATCCACGATGCGGTTTATCTGGGCATGCCTCTGGTGCGCCGGGCTGTCACCGTCACCGGCAGCGCCATCAAGACGCCGAAGAACTTCCTGGCCCCCATCGGCACCCCCTACACGGACATGATCGCCGCGGCGGAGGGTTTTCAGGCGGATCCCTACAAGGTCCTCACCGGCGGCCCCATGATGGGCATCGCCCAGTTTGATCTCAGCGTTCCCGTGATCAAGGGCACCAACGCCATCACCTGCTTCAGCCAGAAGGACAATCAGGAGGTCAGGACGCCCCACTGCATCCGCTGCGGCCGGTGCGTATCCGCATGTCCCATGCACCTGATGCCGCTTTACATGTATCAGGCGGAGCGGAAGAACAACATCGACGAGCTGAACCGGCGGAACATCGGAGACTGCATCGAGTGCGGCTCCTGCGCCTACATCTGCCCGGCCCGGATCCCCCTTGTGCAGAGCTTCAAGAACGCCAAGGTCAAGGTCCGGGAGGCCGCGGCCAAAAAGAACTGAGGGAGGCGAAATCATGGATTTTGAAAACATCAATCTGACCCTGTCCACCTCCCCCCACGTTCACTCCCCGGACAACACCAGAAGCATTATGCTGGACGTGGTCATCGCCCTGCTGCCCGCCATGCTCGGGTCCATCTTTTTCTTCGGCTTCCGGGCCCTGACGGTCATGGCCGTGTCCGTGGCCGCCTGCGTGCTGTTTGAATACGGATACCGGCGGCTCATGAAGAAGGACACCACCATCGGAGACTGCTCCGCCATTGTCACGGGCATTCTTCTGGCCATGGTCTGTCCCGCCACCATCCCCTACTGGGCTATCATCATCGGCGACTTTTTCGCCATCATCGTGGTGAAGCAGCTCTTCGGCGGCATCGGGTGCAACTTCCTCAATCCGGCCCTGGCCGGAAGAGCCTTCCTCTTCTCCTATCCCGTGCTCATGACCACCTGGCCCGCGGTGGGCGCCTCCCTGAAGCTCATCGGCTCCAACGTGGACGCCGTCACCGCCGCCACGCCTCTGGCGAGCCTCCATCAGGGCATGCTTCCCGAAAGCAGTCTGCTGGACTGCGTCATCGGCAACGTGGGCGGCTCCCTGGGCGAAACCTCCGCGATCCTCCTGCTGGCCGGGTTTATCTATCTGCTGGTGCGGAAAATCATCTCCGCCCGGATCCCCGTAGCCTACGTCGCCACTGTGGCCGTTCTGGCCTTCCTGTTTCCCCGGGGGAACGACCGACTGCTCTGGACCGCCTATCAGGTCTTCTCCGGCGGCCTCCTGCTGGGCGCCATCTTTATGGCAACGGACTACGCCACCTCTCCGGTGACGAAATGGGGACAGGTGATCTACGGCGTGGCCTGCGGCCTCATCACCTTCGGCATCCGGTATTTCGGCTCCTACGCTGAGGGCGTCTCCTACGCCATTCTGATCATGAACATCGCCTCCTCCCTGCTGGACAAGGTAGGCGTGCCCAGGCGCTTCGGCTACGTGAAGCAAAAGAAGGAGGCGGAGTAAATGACAACGACTGCTAACAGCGGCGGCGCCGCCTACTTTGCACGGCTGGCCGGAACCCTCCTGCTGATCTCCGCCGTGGTGGCAGGACTATTGGGACTTGTAAACCATGTGACCGCGGACCGGATCGACGCCATCAACCGGGAAAAGACCGCCGCCTCCATGCAGGAGGTCCTTCCCTCCGCAAGCTATACGGAGCTTGGATATTCCGGCGCTGACGACACCGTGAAGACCGTCTATCAGGCCGACGGCGGCTATGTGGTGGAGGTCACGCCCTCGGGCTTCGGCGGCGAGATCGACATGGTGGTGGGCATTGACGCCGCGGGAACCGTCACCGGCGTCTCCATCGTCTCCATGTCGGAAACCTCGGGTCTGGGGGCCAACGCCTCCAAGGAGAGCTTCCGCTCCCAGTACATCGGAAAATCGGGAGATCTGGCCGTCTCCAAGGACGGCGGCGAGATCGACGCCCTCACCGGCGCCACCATCACCTCCCGGGCCGTCACCAGAGGCGTAAACAGCGCGCTGGCGGCAGCCGCGGAGCTGCACTAAGGAGGGTCGGAACATGAATTTCAAAAAACAGCTGAAGGACGGGCTTCTGACCCAGAACCCGGTGCTGGTCCAGCTTCTGGGCATGTGCTCCACCATGGCCATCACCACCACCCTGTTCAACGGCATCGGCATGGGCGTGGCCGTCACCTTTATTCTGATCTGCTCCAACGTGGTGATCTCCCTCCTTCGGAAGGTGATCCCCTCCAAGATCCGGATCGCGGCCTACATCGTGGTCATTGCCGGGTTTGTCACCATGGTGGATCTGCTGATGCAGGCCTATCTCCCCGCTTTAAGCGAGTCCCTGGGCATCTTCATTCCCCTGATCGTGGTGAACTGCATTATTCTGGGCCGGGCAGAGGCCTTCGCCTCCAAGAATTCCGTGGCCGCCTCCGCCATCGACGGCGTGTGCCAGGGTCTGGGCTACACCATCGTTCTCGTGATCATGTGCGTGGTCCGGGAGTTCCTGGGCAGCGGCACCTTCGGCGGCGGCCTTCTGGGTCCCGACGGCGCGGGGATCCGCATTCTGCCCAGCCAGTTCCCCGCCATGATGATGATTCTGCCTGTGGGCGGCTTCCTGACCCTGGGCGTGCTCATCGCCGTGGTCCAGTATTTCCTGAACCGTGAGAAGAAAGGAGGCGCTGCGGAATGAAGCTTCTCTCCATCGCCATCGGCGCGATTCTGGTCAACAACTTTATCCTGTCCCAGTTCCTGGGCATCTGCCCCTTTATGGGCGTCTCCAAGAAGATGGACACCGCCATCGGCATGGGCGTGGCCGTCACCTTCGTCATGGGCGTGGCCTCCGCCGTCACCTACGCGGTGAATCTGCTGCTGGTGCGGCTGGGCCTTGACTACATGCAGACCGTGGCCTACATCCTGGTCATCGCCGCCCTGGTCCAGTTCATTGAGATGTTTTTGCAGAAGATGGTGCCCTCCCTCTATTCGGCCCTGGGTATCTATCTGCCGCTGATCACCACCAACTGCGCCGTCCTGGGCGTGGCCCTCCAGAACACCCAAAACGGCTACAGCTTCCTCCAGTCCGTGGTATACGGCGTCACAGGCGGTCTGGGCTTCACCCTGGCCATCATCCTCTTTGCCTCGATCCGGGAGCGTCTCGCCGCCAACAGCGACTGCCCCAAGTGCTTCGAGGGCTTTCCCCTGGCTCTGATCTCCGCCGGGCTCATCGCCCTGGCGTTCATGGGCTTCCAGGGCTTCAGCATCGGTTAAGGAGGGGTTCGCGTGAACATTGTATTTGCCATTGTGGTGCTGGGCGTCATGGGCGGCGTCTTCGGCTTGCTGCTGGCTGTGGCCTCGAAAGCCTTCTATGTGGAAAAGGATGAACGGCTGGAGCCCATCACCGAGGCCCTGCCCGGAGCCAACTGCGGCGGCTGCGGCTTCTCCGGCTGCGGCGCCTACGCCCAGGCCATCATTGACGGCAAGGCTTCCGTCGGCCTGTGTGCCGTGGGCGGCAAAGCGGTCAACGACGAAATTGCCGCCATCATGGGTGTGGAGGCCATGGAGACCGAGCGCAAGGTGG
Source organism: uncultured Oscillospiraceae bacterium (assembly GCA_905234425.1). Taxonomy (GTDB): domain Bacteria; phylum Bacillota; class Clostridia; order Oscillospirales; family Oscillospiraceae; genus HGM13006. Next base: position 4,892 of record CAJOHR010000077.1, read on the forward strand.
CGCTGGTGAAATGCCGGGGCTACAGCGCCACAAAGAAGGGGCTCTACGACGGGATCTCCGACTGCGCTGCCGCTCTGCGGCTGGCGGGGAACGGTCCCAACAACTGCCCCCACGGCTGTATGGGCTTCGGCAACTGCACCAAGGTATGTCCCACCGGAGCCATTGCCGTGGTGAACGGCGTGGCCAGAGTAGACCACGAGAAGTGCGTGGGCTGCATGGCCTGCCGGGACGCCTGTCCCAAGGGCATCATCCAGGAGGTTCCCTACAGCCAGGATATCGTGGTGGCCTGCTCCTCCACAGAACGGGGGGCCGCCCTGCGGAAGTACTGCGACATCGGCTGCATCGGCTGCAGGCTCTGCGAGAAGACCTGCGAGCACGACGCCATCCATGTGGTGGACAATCTGGCCCGCATCGACTACACAAAATGCGTCAGCTGCTCCGCCTGCGCCGAGAAGTGCCCCAGGCATCTGATCGCCGACTGCAACATGTGGAACGACTTCAACATTGTGGAAGCCAAGGCAAGATAATCAGCGTTTTATGGGATGCGCCGGAACACGGCGCATCCTTTTTTGCAAAAGCGGAGGATGAATTATTCGTTGGGCTATGCAGTCGATGATTCGGTTTTTGTCCTGTTTCGTCAAAACAAACAGAAAGAAATGCGGTTGCACCGGCATTTTATCCTTGACTGAATAGCCGTGACACACTATAATAGTTAAGTTGGAATAGAAATTCTGAATCAGCAGCGTTTTATTCCTGCAATTTTGAGAAGAAGGGAACGATCACCAATGAAAAAATTCCTTGCGATCCTGCTGGCGCTGGGTCTGCTGGCCGGGCTCATGACCGGCTGCGGCGCGGCGGAAGAGGCGAAGAGCGCCGCTGAAGCAGCTGCTTCCGAGGCTGCCGAGGCCGTTGAGGCCGCCGAAGAGGTTGCTTCCGAGGCTGCCGCCCCTGCCGCCGGCGAAGGCAAGCACTTTGTCATCGCCACCGACACCGTCTTCAAGCCCTTTGAGTACACCGACGCCAACGGCAACTTCGTGGGCATCGACGTGGACATTCTGGCGGCTGTGGCTGAGGATCAGGGCTTTACTTACGACCTGAACTCCCTGGGCTGGGATTCCGCCATCGCAGCCTGCCAGGCCGGTCAGGCGGACGGCATGATCGCCGGCGCCTCCATCACCGACGACCGGAAGGCCAGCGGCTGGATCTTCTCCGACGGCTACTACCAGGCCACCCAGTGCATGGCTGTTTCCGCCAGCTCCGACATCACCGGCTTTGACGGTCTGTCCGGCCAGACGGTGGCGGTCAAGACCGGCACCCAGGGCGCCGCCTATGCCGAGAGCCTCCAGGAGGAGTACGGCTTTGAGATCACCTATATGGAGGACTCCCCCACCATGTATCAGGCTGTCACCGGCGGTCAGGCTGTGGCCTGCTTCGAGGACACCCCTATCATGGCCGCTTCCATCAAGGACGGCGGTCTGGACCTGAAGGTTGTGGAGGGCTCTGAGAATGAGGGTTCTCCCTACGGTTTTGCCGTGTTCTCCGCTGACAAGCAGGAGCTTGTGGACCTGTTCAACGCCGGTCTGGCCAACATCCGCGCCAGCGGCAAATATGACGAGATCATTGCCAAGTATCTCGGCTGATCCTCTGACCCCTGACTTCGGCGG
>CAJOHR010000078.1:0-10034 GCA_905234425.1 uncultured Oscillospiraceae bacterium
CAGGACGGAGGAAATCGCAAAGATCCTGGACAGCTATATCCCCAATGTAGAAAAGATGCACACCCAGGTCAAGCGATATTCGGCAGCCGCTGCCGAAAACAAGAAGCTTAAGAAGAAAAATGCCCAGCTTGAACAGGATCTGGAGGCCGCACAGGATAAGGGTGTCCTTAAGAAACTGGAGGAAGCCAAGCTCCGGCAGAGCTATGAGGCGGCGGTGGAGCTGCTGGACCGTATCCCGCCGGAGATCATTCGGGCGTATAGCAAAACGAAAAGCGTCAGCCAACGCAGTATAGATCCCAGGCTTTGAGGCAATGATACCAGAGAAGCGGGTGAATATGAATGGAATGCAACAATGCGATACAAGTATCTGCACAAAAGAAACAATCTGTGCTGGAGGAGCTTTGGCTGACATATTATAATGATTCCCTGTATAGGCGCGGCCTCATCACAGAGCAGCAGCGCAATAAAATGCGGATCAGGATCAGGAATCGTTCCGGCAGCACATCCGCATAACGATGTGGCGGCAATCGTGTTCATTCGGTTGCCGCCACTTTCTATACCGAAAACACTTGAAAAGTTAAGTATGGCGTGATAATATAACTACAGAACATGATTTTACGAACTTTATAAGGAGGGCGAAATGGACCTTCACAACATACGGCAGCAGCTTCACACCAAATCACTCTACGATATTCCCCTCCGTGTGACTTATTATGCCAGAGTATCTTCGGACTCCGACGAGCAGCTCAATTCCCTTGGGAACCAGATTGGATACTATGAGGAAATGATCCGGAAAAACAGCGCGTGGACCTTCGTTCCGGGCTATGTGGACGAGGGGCTTTCGGGCATCTCCACCAAACGGCGCGAAAACTTTAACCGCATGGTTGAGGATGCCGAGGCGGGGAATTTTGATTTGATCATCACCAAGGAAATCTCGCGGTTTGCCCGTAATACATTGGATTCTATTCAGTATACCAGGCAGCTTCTGGCTGCCGGCGTCGGCGTCTTTTTTCAAAACGACAACATCAACACCTTTGACGAGGACTCGGAGCTGCGGCTTTCCATCATGTCCTCTATCGCCCAGGATGAACTGCGGAAGCTCTCCAGCCGTGTAAAATTCGGCCATCAGCAGGCGATCAAGTCCAGCGTTGTTCTGGGAAACAGCCGGATTTTCGGATATGTCAAGGACGGCGGCCGTCTGGTGATTGACGAAGCGCAGGCTCCCATGGTGCGGGAGCTGTTTGAGCTGTATTCCACCGATCAGTATTCCATGAAGCAAATCGAGACGATTTTCTGGGAAAAGGGCTACCGAAATCTCAATGGGAAACGGATCGCCCATTCCACCATGTCCGGCATGATTTCCAATCCGAAGTATAAGGGATACTATGTCGGCAACAAGGTGAAGGTCGTGGATATGTTCACCAAAAAGCAAAAATTCCTCCCGCCGGAGGAGTGGGTGATGTTCAAGGATGAGACCGGGGAGATCGTTCCTGCCATCGTCTCAGAGGATCTATGGGATCAGGCCAATGCTGTTCTGCGAAGAAGAAGCGATGACGTCAAGAGTCGGCAGGGTATCTGCAATCACGCAAACCTGCTTACCGGAAAGCTCTACTGCACCCACTGCGGGGCGCCCTATTACCGCCGGGAATCTCAGGACAAGCAAGGAAATAAAAATTCCAAGTGGGTATGCTCCGGAAAGATCAAGAATGGGAAAATGAGTTGCAGTTCTTTCCCAATCTATGAAGAAGAGATCAAGCCGCTCCTGTTTGAAGTGTTCCGGGATACCAGGGACGTTTCCGCAGCCATGATAGAGGAATATGAACGGATGTACCGCAGCATGATCTCCGACGGCACCGCCCAAAAAAAGATCGAGGCAGCCCGGGCGGCGATGGATCTGGCGATCAAAAAGAAAAGCAAGCTGCTGGAGCTGGTCACCCTGGACAGCATCACGGCGAGCGATTTCAAAGCGATGACCGCTCAGTGCAATGAGGACATACAGGCGTATGAGCGGGAAATCGCCGAGCTTGAGGCGCAGCAATCGTCCAGTGAGGAATTCCGCAGCAACATGGAACGAATCAGAAAGGCCCTGCGGGACGCGGAAAGAGACTGCGCGAATGGTGAAATCACCAAAGAGTTTATCGACACATTTATCGACAAAATTCTGGTAACACCCCAGGAGGACGGCTCCGCAAGGCTGGATATCCGCATTTTCACCGGCGAAACCTGCCAGCGGTATCTGGAAAAGCTGAAACGCAGGTCCGACGGCGAAAGTCGTACGGGTCACACGTTCAAGAAGATGATTGAGTCCTACGAGCGCGGCATGAAGTAATTCTTGTATTCCGCGGCGGAGCGGCGGCAAGCAGGTTCGGCCTGTTTTCCGCCGCTTCGTTTTATTCTGTTCTCTCAAAAAACTCCCCATTTTTCCCGGCTGCGGGGGTTGCTTTTTTTCGATAATCGTGCAATAATAAAGAGTACGGCGAAAGCCGAAAAACTACATAAGCTGTGAGGTGAACAAGATGGACGGCAGTGACAGTCATGGGCGAAGACGGGAAATGATCATGGCCCCGGCCGGGAACATCTTGTTTGCCCTGCCGGCGTGACCTGACCATCGCCCATTTTTCCCATACACGAGCCGATCAAGCATCGGAGCGCCCCACTCCGCGGGAAAACGGCGGTGGGCTTTTTGCGCCCTTTTCAGGGTCGGGCGCTCCTCCAATCTGCAAAAAACGCAGGCAAGGAGGTTCTATGTATGATGAATGAAAGCGAGAATACCCGCAGGCCGCTCAGTGAGCACACAGACGAGATCCTGGGGCTCATTCGGAGCAGCATTTCCCCGCTGGCCATGAAGGACCGGCTGGAGGATTATCACGAAAACGACATTGCCGCGGTTCTGCCGGAGCTTCAGCCCGCGGAAAAGCTCAAGCTCTGCCGGGTGCTGGACCCGGACACCCTTTCGGATATCTTCTCCTATTTGGATGATGAGGAGGAGGCCGCCCAGCTCCTCTCCGACCTGGATATCAAGCGGGCTGTGGCTGTGGTGGCCCAGATGGAGCCCGACGACGCCGTCCCCATCCTCCGAAAGCTGAGCCGTCCCAAGCGGGAGGTCCTTCTGGACCTGCTGGACACGGAAACCCGCCGGGACATCGCCCTGATCGCCTCCTTCGACGAGGAGGAGATCGGCAGCAAGATGACCACCGAATACATCGAAATGCCCCTGGGCTGCACTGCCCAGGAGGCCATGGCATCCCTGTCCCGGCAGGCCCGGGACGTGGACAATATCTCCACCATCTATGTGCTGGGCGGAAACCGGACCTTTTACGGCGCCGTGCCCCTTCGGGATCTGATCACCGCCGACAGCAACGCCTCTCTCACTGACCTGACCATCACCTCCTTCCCCTATGTCTACGCCCAGGAGCTGGTGGAGGACTGCATCGAGACCCTGAAGGACTACTCCGAGGACTCCATTCCCGTGCTGGACCACCAGAACCGGGTACTGGGCATCGTCACTGCCCAGAGCCTCATGGAGCTGTCCGACGCGGAGATGGACGAGGACTACGCAAGACTCGCCGGTCTGACTGCCCAAAACGATCTGAAGGAATCCGTGCTCCAGAGCGTGCGGAAGCGTATTCCCTGGCTGCTGATCCTGCTGGCCCTGGGCATGGTGGTTTCCAGCGTGGTGGGACTCTTTGAGGGCGTAGTGGCGCAGCTGCCCCTGATCATCGCCTTCCAGTCCCTGATCCTGGACATGGCCGGTAACGTGGGCACCCAGTCCCTGGCCGTGACCATCCGGGTCCTGACCGACGAGACCATCCCGCCCAAGGAGCGGCTCCGGCTGGTGCCCCGGGAAATGCGGGTGGCCCTGGTAAACGGACTGCTGCTCGGCGTGCTGTCCTTCCTGTTCGTTGGCGTCTATCTCATGCTGGCCAAGGCCCAGCCCTTCCCCATGGCCTTCGCCATCGCCGGATGCATCGGCCTGGCCCTTATGGTTGCCATGCTGGTAGCCGGGCTCTTCGGCACTGTCATTCCCATGGCCTTCAAGCGCCTGGGCGTGGACCCGGCCGTGGCCTCCGGGCCCCTGATCACCACCATCAACGATCTGGTTGCCGTGGTGGTCTACTACAGCCTGGCCTGGATGATCCTGATCCAGTTTTTCCACATGCACTGATATTTATAATCCCGGGTAACTGTTCAGTCGCTTGTGTCATCCTGAGCGTAAGCGAAGGATCTTTTACCTGAAATTGTGAATAACGCCAAGATTCTTCGTCACTTTGTTCCTGACTGAACAGATACTAATCCCGGAACCAATCGGTTCCGGGATCGTTAAAAAACAGGAGGCCATCCGTTTGGATGACCTCCTGCGTTTATCACTGTTAGTTCTTCGCCATCTCCTGGAGCGCAGCCTTCCGGGAGAGGTTGACGCGGCCCTTCTCGTCGATGTCCGTGACCTTGACCCAGGTCATGTCGCCCACGTTCAGCACGTCCTCCACCTTTTCCACACGCCGGTTCTCCAGCTTGGAAATGTGGATCATGCCGTCCTTGCCGGGAACCAGCTCCACAAAGGCGCCGATGGGGATGATGCGCACCACCTTGCCGTAGTAAAGCTTGCCCACCTCGGGCACGAAGCAGATGTTGTCGATGGCTGCCTTGGCCGCCTTGCAGGCGTTTCCGTCCACAGCAGAGATGAACACGGAGCCGTCGTCGTCGATGTCGATCTTGGCGCCGGTCTCGGCGGTGATCTTCTGGATGGTCTTGCCGCCGGAGCCGATGACCTCCCGGATCTTGTCCACGGGGATCTTCATGGAGATCATCTTGGGCGCGTACTCGCTGACCTCCTTGCGGGGCTCGGGGATGCAGGGGAGCATGATCTCAGACAGGATCTCCAGCCGGGCAGTCCGGCAGATTTCCAGCGCGTTTTCAATGATCTCCATGGTCAGGCCGTCGTTCTTCAGGTCCATCTGGATGGCGGTGACGCCCTCGGTGGTACCGGCGACCTTGAAGTCCATCTCGCCGTGGAAGTCCTCCACGCCCTGGATGTCGATGAAGGTGCGGAAGTTGTCGCCCTCGGAGATCAGGCCGCAGGAGATGCCGGCCACGGGCCGCTTGATGGGCACGCCGGCATCCATAAGGGCCAGGGTGGTGCCGCAGATGGAGCCCTGGGAGGTGGAGCCGTTGGAGGAAAGCACGTCGGAGACCACGCGGATGGCGTAGGGGAACTCCTCAATGCTGGGAAGCACGGGGGCCAGCGCCTTTTCCACCAGCGCGCCGTGGCCGTACTCCCGGCGGGAGGTGGAGCGGCTGCCTCTGGCCTCGCCGGTGGAGAAGGAGGGCATGTTGTAGTGGTGCATCCAGCGCTTGCCCTCTTCTGGGAAGATGGTGTCCAGCTTCTGCATGGCGCTGAGGCTGTTCAGGGTGCAGACGGAGAGGACCTGGGTCTGGCCGCGGGTGAACAGGCCGGAGCCGTGTACCCGGGGCAGGACGCCCACCTCGGCGGCCAGGGGACGGATCTCGTCGGGACGGCGGCCGTCCACGCGCTTGCCCTCCATGAGCCACTTCTTGACGACCTTCTTCTGCATCTTGTAGAGGCAGACCTCAATGTGCTGGTCGTAGTCCTCATACTTCTCGGCGAACTTCCCGGCGAAGTCCGCCCGGATCTCGTTGAGCCGGTCCTCCCGAACGTTCTTGTCGTCGGTGTCCAGGGCGTATTCGATTTTCTCGAGGCCGTAGGCCATCAGATCGTCCAGCAGCTCATGGTTGACGGCGGCCTTCTCGAAGGTGAACTTGGGCTTGCCGATCTCTTTCACAATGTCGCCTATGAAGGCCACGATCTTCTGGTTGGTCTCGTGGGCCAGCCGGATGCCGCCCAGCAGGATGTCCTCGGGGACCTCCCTGGCCTCGGTCTCGATCATGACCACCTTCTCCGCGGTGGAGGCGATGGTGACGAACATGGTGGCGTCCTGGCGCTGGGCATAGCTGGGATTCACGATATACTCGCCGTCCAGATAGGCGACCTGGGTGGTGGCCATGGGGCCGTTCCAGGGAATGTCGGAATAGGCGGTGGAGATGAAGGCGCCCAGGGAGGCGACCACCTCCACAGAGTTGTCGTTGTCGTTGGAGAGCACGGTGCAGGTGATGACCACGTCGTTCCGAAGCTCGTCGTCAAAGAAGGGGCGCATGGGCCGGTCGATGAGACGGCTCACGAGAACGCCGTGCTCCGAGGGACGGCCCTCCCGGCGGAGATAGGCCCCGGGGATCCGGCCCACGGAATACATCCGCTCCTCGAAGTCGATGGTCAGGGGGAAATACTCGATGCCGGACTTGGGGGCGGCGGAAGCCACGGCCGTCACCAGGACCACCGTGTCGCCGTAGCGGCAGATGCACTCGCCGTTGGTCTGCTCGGCAACCTTGCCGGTGATCACGGTGAAGGGACGGCCGCCGATCTCGGTCTCAAATACGCGCTGATTGGGGAATTCTTTCTTTGTTACCATGATGATACCTCCTTATCGTGTTTGGCGGCACAGGAGGTTTAGCACTTGAAACAGCGCCCAAGGCTTGGAGGCTCTTTCAACTGCTAAAATTCCTGCGCCTGTCGTCTTGCGGACGAAGCGGGAAAAGCCGTTTCAGTCCGGAAAAAAGGCGGCTCCGGGGAGCCGCCCGTTTTACCTGTTTATGCCGGACGGGCAGGGAATTACTTACGCAGACCCAGCCGGGCGATCAGAGCACGATAGCGATTGATGTCCTTCTTCATGAGATAGTCCAGCAGATTGCGCCGCTTACCGACCATCTTCAGCAGGCCGCGGCGGCTGTGGTCGTCGTGGATATGGGTGCGCAGGTGATCGGTGAGCTCGTTGATGCGGTAGGTGAGAACGGCAACCTGGACCTCGGGGGAACCGGTGTCGCCCTCGTGGGTCGCGTACTCCTTGATGATCTGGTCCTTGACTTCCTTGCGGATCATAGTGTTTTCCACCTTTCAAAATCATTTGCCCGGATGCCAAGTAGCGGGCGGGTGAATACCGGTTTTGCCGGCGGTGTCCCGCAACTGAGCCATTGGGCGTCCTTCCTATTATACCACTTTTTTTTCGTTTGTAAAGCCCCCAAATCCGTTTATTTCAGCAGGTGTTTTTATATGTGGATAATCCGGTGGAAACACGGTGGACAGCCGGTGGATAACCGGAAGAAACGCCAGGAAGATCAGAGCGGATCAGCAATTTGGCATTCCTTACTGTTTGGTTTGAAGCATCTCACGCTTTGCTTTGTTTTTCTAACAAGCGGGTATGAAGCTGCTTAGCGTCTGCTGCTATACTTGTTTGCAGCAAAGCATCCGCCGCTTCTTTTTCCCGGCGAAGTAAAAAATGCGCATAATACCGCTCAAAAAACTGGATTTCCTACAATTTGTGCTTTTCGCAAGCTAAAACTATGCGCGAAAGCAAACCGGAAGCTAGAAAGAGAAAGAGATAGAGATAGAGATAGAGTATTAGAAAGAGAAAGAGATAGAGATAGAGATAGAGAGCAATAGCAGCAAGCGGGAAGCGCCGGGAAACGCGCAATCGGAAACCTGACGAAAAACCCCATGCATTTCTTCGGAAAAGAGAGCAAAACGCCAAATCTCACAGGAACCGGGAAAAGGGCATTGACAAACAAAGCCGCTATTCGCTATGATTATTGGTAACATTGTATGATTATACGGAAAGCGAAGGGGACTGCCTCGTTTTGCGGCAGTCCCGGTTTTCTATCCAGAGTGTAAGGAGGAATCGTTATGACGAGCGGCGCGCAGGCTCTGATCGAAAGCCTGAAGCGAGAGGGCGTGACAGAGATCTTCGGTTACGCCGGAGCCACCATCTGCCCGGCAGTGGACGCGGTGAAGAATTCTGACATTCATTACACCCTGGTCCGCACGGAGCAGAACGCAGGCCACATGGCCTCCGGCTATGCCAGGATCAGCGGCAAGGCAGGCGTTTGCATGGTCACCTCCGGTCCGGGAGCGACGAACCTGATCACCGGCATCGCCACCGCCTATATGGACTCCATTCCCATTGTCGCCATCACCGGACAGGTGGAGAGCTATCTCCTGGGCCGCGATATTTTCCAGGAGGTGGACATGACCGGCGCTGTGGCCCCCTTCATCAAGCACAGCTATCTGGTCAAGGACGTGAAGCAGATCCCGAAGATCGTCAAGGAGGCCTTCTATATTGCCTCCACGGGACGTCCGGGCCCCGTGCTCATCGACATTCCCATCGATATCCAGAAGGCGACATTTGATCCGGTCTACCCGGAGAGTGTGGACATTCGCGGCTACAAGCCCTCGGTGAAGGGCAATCCCAAGCAGATCGAGCGGGCCGCCAAGGCCATCTCCCAGGCCAAAAAGCCTGTGCTCTGCCTGGGCGGCGGTGTGATCTCCGCCCATGCGGAGCAGGAGGCCATCGCCTTTGCGGAGGCCTCGGGCATTCCCGTGGTCACCACCATGATGGGCCTGAGCTGCATTCCCTCGGACCATCCCCTGTACATGGGCATGATCGGCTCCTTCGGCCACCTTCGGGCCAACAAGACCCTGGGCAACGCGGACCTGCTGATCCTGGTGGGCGCAAGAGTTGCCAACCGGGCGGTCCTGGCTCCCGATCAGATCGGAAAGCTCATGAAGACCATCCACATCGACGTAGACCCGGCGGAGATCGGGAAGAACGTCTCCACCAATATTCCCGTGGTGGGCGACGTGAAGCAGGTCCTGATCCAGCTCGCCGAGCATGCGCCAGTGGCCCAGACCCAGGACATGGAGCGGCTGCGGGAAATGCGCCTGGAGGAGCTCTCCCGGCCTCTGCCCACCAGAGCGGGCTATGCCCATCCGGGACGGATCCTGCGGGAGCTGGGCGATATGCTGGAGGACGACTGCATCGTTTCCGTGGATGTGGGACAGAATCAGATCTGGGCCTGCAAGCACCTGCCCCAGAAGCACGGCCGGTTCCTGACCACCGGCGGCCTGGGCACCATGGGCTACTCCATGCCCGCCGCCCTGGGCGCCTTTGTGGCGGCCCCCGACCGGCAGAACGTGGTGGTCTGCGGCGACGGCAGCTTCCAGATGTTCGAGAACGAGCTCTCCACCCTCCGGAACCTGAACGCACCTGTGAAGATCGTTCTCATGCAGAACAACGTCCTGGGCCTGGTCAACGAGATCCAGCACAGCAGCTACAGCGGCCCCTTCGGCGTGGCCCTGGATCACTCTCCCGACTTCGCCACCCTGGCTAAGGCCTACGGCGTGCCCTGCGGCATCGTGGGCGAGGACGGAGACATTCATGAGGCTTTGGAGAAGATGCTCTCCGCCGACGGACCCTACCTGCTGATCTGCAGGGTGGATCCCGACGCCCGCACCGGAGACTGAGGGGAGGAGTAAGCCATGAAACAGACCATTTCCGTTTTGGTGGAAAACCAGGCCGGCGTGCTCAACCGGATCACGAACCTGTTTTCCCGCCGGGCCTTCAACATCGAATCCCTGGCCGTGGGCGTCACGGACGATCCCACCATCTCCCGCATCACCATCATCGTGGACAGCGGCAACAGCGTGGTGGAGCAGGTGGAAAAGCAGCTCAACAAGCTGGTGGACGTGATCAAGGTCCGCACCCTGGAGGACGACCGGATGATCGCCAGGGAGCTGATGATCGTCAAGGTTTCCTGCACCACCAAGACCCGCACCGACATTATGAACCTGTGCCAAATCATGGGGGCGAAGATCGCGGACGTGTCTCCCAACACCATGACCCTGGAGCTCAGCGATACCGGGGACCGGCTGGAGCTGTTTTTGAGCCTGCTGCGGCCCTTCTCCATTCTGGAGGTTGCCCGGACCGGCCTGATTGCCGTCCAGAAGGGCAGCGGGAAAATGTGATCCGTCGAATCTCTAAACCTGCTGTCATTCTGAGGAGCGAAGCGACGAAGAATCCTGATGCTGACGACCGAAAGATCCTTCGCTTGCGCTCAGGATGACACATGGAACAGATCTCTAAACCTGCTGTCATTCTGAGGAGCGAAGCGACGAAGAATCCTGATGC
>CAJOHR010000078.1:10075-16468 GCA_905234425.1 uncultured Oscillospiraceae bacterium
AAACCTGCTGTCATTCTGAGGAGCGAAGCGACGAAGAATCCTGATGCTGGCGACCGAAAGATCCTTCGCTTGCGCTCAGGATGACACATGGAACAGATCCGTCCCGAAAAGACACTACGAAAAAGTTAGGGGTTATTGCATGAAAGTCAAATCCACTGTTGCGATCCTGGAGTGCCTGCTGGAGCAGGGCGTGGACACCATCTTCGGCTATCCCGGCGGCACCATCCTCAACATCTACGACGAGCTTTTCAACTATCAGGACAGGCTCCGTCACATCCTCACCGCCCATGAGCAGGGCGCGGCTCATGCCGCCGACGGCTATGCCCGTTCCACGGGCAAGGTGGGCGTGTGCTTTGCCACCTCCGGCCCCGGGGCCACCAATCTGACCACCGGCATCGCCACCGCCTATTACGACTCCTCTCCCGTGGTGTTCATCACCTGCAACGTGACGGAAAACCTGCTGGGAAAGGACGCCTTCCAGGAGGTGGACATCACCGGCATCGCCATGCCCATCACCAAGGCCACCTATCTGGTCCGGGACGCCCAGACCATTCCCGACATTCTCCGGGAGGCCTTTGCCGTGGCGGCCACGGGACGGCCCGGCCCGGTGCTCATCGACTTCCTGAAAAACGTCACCGCCCCCAACGTGCTCATCGACTATGAGCCCATGGAGCGGAAGGAGCACATCAAGCACGGACGGCTCCAGGCCCTGACCCACCGGATCGGCTGGGATATCAAGACCCCCGAGCCGAACCACGAGGATATCGACACCCTGGCCGACATGATCCGGGCTGCGGAAAAGCCCATGCTGCTCTGCGGCGGCGGCGTGGTCCGGGGACGCGCCCACAGGGAATTCAAGGCCCTGGCCGAGAAGCTGGACGCGCCTGTTGCCATCACCGTCATGGGCGGCGGCGGTTTCCCCGGCGGACATCCCCTGGCCACGGGCATGATCGGCATGCACGGCTCCCAGGCCTCCAACATCGCCTGCGACAACTGCGATCTTCTGGTGGCCGTAGGCTGCCGGTTCTCCGATCGGGTGGCCCTGGACCCCGAGTCCTTTGCGGCAGGCGCAAAGATCGTCCACATCGACATCGACCGGGCGGAGATCGACAAGAATGTGAAGACCGATCATCACATCATCGGCGACGCCAGGCGGGTCCTGGAGCTGCTGCTGGAGCGGGTGGAGCCCATGGAGCACGCCCGGTGGAAGGAGTTTGTGTTCTCCTATCCCAAGCGGGTGGAGTATGACGACAAGCCCGGAGAGCTGACGCCTCAGCAGGTTCTGGAGACCATCCGCCAGATCGTTCCCGGGGATTCCATCGTCTCCACCGACGTGGGCCAGCACCAGATGTGGACCATCCAGCACTTCAACTTCGACTATCCCGGTCAGCTGCTCACCTCCGGCGGCTTCGGCACCATGGGCTTCGGCCTGGGGGCCGCCCTGGGGGCCAAGGTGGGCAATCCCGACAAGACTGTGCTCCACATCACCGGCGACGGCTGCTTCCGCATGAACGGCCAGGAGATGGCCACGGAGAGCCACTACGACATTCCCGTCATCACCTTCGTGTTTGACAACCGCACCCTGGGTATGGTCCGCCAGTGGCAGAACCTGATCTACAGCAAGCGGTTCTCCCAGACCGACCTGGGCTTTGCCCCGGACTTTGTGAAGCTGGCCGAGGCCTACGGGCTCAAGGGAAAGCGCGTGACCAATGTGCAGGAGCTGGAGGAGGCTGTCCGCGAGGCTCTGGCGTGGGGCCACGGCTACGTGGTGGACTGCATGATCGACACCGATGAGATGGTCCGGCCCATGGTGGGCGGCGGCCAGCACATCACCAACTTTATGCTGATCTGAGGGGAGGACGCCATGATGCAAAACGAGAAAAAGGCCTACACCCTGTCCATTCTGGTGGAGGACACACCAGGCGTTCTGAGCCAGGTGGCCAGGCTGTTCTCCCGGAAGGGCTACAACATCGAATCCATCTGCGCCGGTCCCACCCAGACCGAGGGCGTCACCCGGATCTCCGTGGTGATGATGGGGAGCGAATCCGAGATCCGGCAGATCGCCACCCAGCTCTCCAAGCTCCTGCTTGTGATCTCTGTGGACGTTCTGGAAGGGGAGAGCTCCATCCAGCGGGAGCTGGTGCTCGTGAAGGTCCGGGCGGAGACGAGAGACGCCAGAGAGGATATCATCCAGATCACCAACGTGTTCCGGGCCAATATCGTGGACTTCGGCACCAACACCCTGATCATCGCCGTGGTGGGCGCCGCGGAGAAGATAAAGGCCATGCTCCGGCTCCTGGGGGACTACGACATTCTCGAGACCGTCCATACCGGCATGGTGGCCCTGGAGCGGGGCGCCGGCACCATCCACGACCAGAACAAGGTCAAGGACGAGTACAACTACGGCAAGGGCTTCAGCGAACGCTGATGCCATGCGCGGGACCCGGAGGGAAGCGGTTTCCCTTCGGGTTTTTTGTGACCTCAAGGGTTTTTGTCAAAACGCACAAGGAAATCTGCTATCTTTGTGCAAATATACTGGCATACGCAGGGATGGATCGCTATAATAAAACCAGAAATTAAAAATATAAATATTATCTTGGAGGTACCTGCTATGAAAAACTATTTTGATCTCACCGACCGTGTGGCGCTTGTGACCGGCTGCTCCACCGGCCTGGGCGTTCAGATGGCCAAGGCTCTGGCCAGCCAGGGCGCCAACATCGTGTGCCTGGCCCGCCGGAAGGAGAAGGTGGAGGAGAACGCCGCCATGCTCGAGAAGGAGTACGGCGTCAAGGCCATCGGCGTGGTCTGCGACGTGACCGATACCGAGAGCGTGGAGGCCGCTGTGGACGAGGTCGTGGCGAAGATGGGCCGCATCGACATCCTGATCAACAACGCCGGCACCGGCGCTGTGGCGCCCGCGGAGCAGATCAGCGACGCCCAGTTCCAGAACGAGCTGGACATCGACCTGTTCGGCACCTTCAAGATGGCCCGCGCCGTGGCCAACAAGGCCATGATCCCCGCAGGCTACGGCCGCATCATCAACATCGCCTCCATGTACGGCCTGGTGGGCAACAAGATCGCTCCCGCGTCCCCCTATCACGCGGCCAAGGGCGGCGTGGTGAACCTGACCCGCGCGCTGGCCTGCGAGTGGGGCGAGAAGGGCATCAACGTCAACGCCATCTGCCCCGGCTACTTCGAGACGCCTCTCACCAAGGAGACCCTGGACACCGAGTTCTTCCAGAACTACGCCCGGACCATGATCCCCCTGTCCCGCTACGGCAAGGAGGGTGAGCTGGACACCGCCGCCATCTTCCTGTCCTCTCCCGCCAGCACCTACGTCAACGGTGTGATCCTGCCCATCGACGGCGGCTACACCGCTCTCTGATTTTTGCGAATCACGGGACCGTCTGTTTTGGCAGACGGTCCCGTTTTTCAAGGTTAAAGGGACCTTTCGGAAAACCATTCAAGAAACGGCCTGCAATCACGCAAAAAATTGTGGAATCAGCCCGGGCTGTGGAACGTCGGTGCCACTTGCAAACCGGCGGAAAGCGTGATATAATACAAAGCAATGTTTATCCAACGATATTCACAAATATACATCTGTTAATGCAAAGGAGAGGCAAACATGGCTAAAATGTACTATGAGAAGGACTGTGATCTTTCCGTCCTCACCGGGAAGAAGATCGCCATCGTGGGCTACGGCTCCCAGGGCCACGCCCATGCCCAGAACCTCCGGGATTCCGGCTGCGACGTGATCGTGGGTCTGCGGAAGGGCAACTCCTGGAACAAGGCCGAGGCTGACGGCTTCACCGTCATGAGCGTGGCCGACGCCACAAAGGCCGCCGACGTCATCATGATCCTGGTCAACGACGAGCGGGCCGCCGACATCTACAAGGAGCACATTGCCCCCAACCTGGAGGCCGGCAAGGCCATCGCCTTTGCCCACGGCTTCAACATCCGCTACAAGCAGATCGTGCCGCCCGCCGACGTGGACGTGTTCATGGCCGCCCCCAAGGGCCCCGGCCACACCGTCCGCTCCCAGTATGTGGCCGGCAAGGGCGTGCCCTGCCTGGTGGCTGTGGAGCAGAACGCCTCCGGCAACGCCCTCCAGATCGCCCTGGCCTATATCGCCGGTATCGGCGGCGCCCGTGCGGGCGTCATGGAGACCACCATGCACGACGAGACCGAGACCGACCTCTTCGGCGAGCAGACCGTCCTCTGCGGCGGCGTGGTCGATCTGATGCAGTGCGGCTTCGAGGTCCTGGTGGAGGCCGGCTACGAGCCCGAGAACGCCTACTTCGAGTGCATCCACGAGATGAAGCTGATCATCGACCTGATCAACAAGGGCGGCGTGGCTGCCATGAACTACTCCATCTCCGATACCGCCGAATTCGGCGAGTATGTCTCCGGTCCCCGGGTCCTGCCCCACGACATGGTGAAGGCCAACATGCGTGCCGTGCTCTCCGATATCCAGGACGGCACCTTCGCCTCCCGCTGGATCGCCGAGAACAAGAACGGCCGTTCCTTCTTCAACTCCAAGCGCGAGCTGCTTGCCAAGCACCAGATGGAGATCGTAGGCGAGGAGCTGCGGAACAATATGCTCTGGAAGGACAGCGCCGAGGGCGACAAGGGCCTGGACGCCGCGTCTAACTGATAATTTGCATGATTTGATCGGGAGGCGGCGCCGCTGCCTCCCGATTTTGAAAAAGGAGAATCACTATGAAGCTTTCCGAAAACGTAACCCAGGGTGTGGACCGGGCGCCGAACCGCTCTCTGTTCAATGCCCTTGGCTACACCAAAGAGGAGCTGGACCGTCCCCTGGTCGGCATCGTCTGCTCCTACAATGAGATCGTTCCCGGCCATATGAATCTGGACAAGATCGCCGACGCCGTCAAGCAGGGCGTGGCCATGGCCGGCGGTACGCCCATCCTGTTCCCGGCCATCGCCGTCTGCGACGGTATCGCCATGGGCCATATCGGCATGAAGTATTCCCTGGTCACCCGGGACCTGATCGCCGATTCCACCGAAGCCATGGCCATTGCCCATCAGTTCGACGCCCTGGTCATGATCCCCAACTGCGACAAGAACGTGCCCGGTCTGCTCATGGCCGCCGCCCGGATCAACGTGCCCACCATCTTTGTCTCCGGCGGTCCCATGCTGGCCGGTCACCTGAACGACGGCCGCCGCACCTGCCTGAGCCACATGTTTGAGGCTGTGGGCGCTTACCATGCCGGGACCATGGACGAAAACGGCGTGGACGAGTATGTGGAGAACGCATGTCCCACCTGCGGCTCCTGCTCCGGCATGTACACCGCCAACTCCATGAACTGCCTCACCGAGGCCATCGGCATGGCGCTCCGGGGCAACGGCACCATTCCCGCCGTCTATTCCGCCCGGATCCGTCTTGCAAAGCAGGCCGGTATGCAGGTCATGGAGCTGCTCAGAAGGAACATCCGGCCCCGGGACATTATGACCGCCGCCGCCTTCCACAACGCCGAGACCGTGGATATGGCTCTGGGCTGCTCCACCAACACCATGCTCCATCTGCCCGCCATCGCCCATGAGGCCGGGGTGGAGATTGACCTGGACAAGGCCAACGAGATCAGCGCCAACACGCCGAATCTCTGCCACCTGGCCCCTGCCGGAGACACCTTCATGGAGGATCTGGACCGGGCAGGGGGCGTCTGGGCCGTCATGCAGGAGCTGACGAAGAAGAACCTCCTGGACACCTCCGTGCTCACCTGCACCGGCAAGACCCTGGGGGAGAACCTGGAGGGCGTTGCGAATCTGGACCCGGAGCTGATCCGGCCCATTGAGAACCCCTATTCGCAGAACGGCGGCATTGCCGTCCTGAAGGGCAACCTGGCCAAGGACGGCTGCGTGGTCAAGCAGTCCGCCGTGGCGCCTGAGATGATGGTCCATGAGGGTCCCGCCAGAGTCTTCGACTCCGAGGAGGAGGCCATCGAGGCCATCTACAACAAGAAGATCAACTCCGGCGACGTGGTGGTCATCCGCTACGAGGGCCCCAGAGGCGGCCCCGGCATGCGGGAGATGCTCAACCCCACCTCCGCTATCTGCGGCATGGGTCTGGGGGAGAGCGTGGCCCTGATCACCGACGGACGCTTCTCCGGCGCCACCCGGGGCGCGGCCATCGGCCATGTTTCCCCTGAGGCGGCTGACGGCGGCGTCATCGCGCTGGTGGAGGAGGGCGACAGAATCGCCATCGACATCCCCAACTGTAAAATCGAGCTGCTGGTCTCCGACGAGGTCCTCTCGGAGCGCCGGGCAGGTTGGGTGTGCCCGGAGCCCAAGGTCAAGACCGGATATCTGGCCCGCTATGCCAAGCTGGTCTCCTCCGCCGACAAGGGCGCGATCCTGAGGATCTGATATAAT
>CAJOHR010000079.1 GCA_905234425.1 uncultured Oscillospiraceae bacterium
TGATACATATCCTCGGCAATCTCGTTCTCAACACCCACGGTGTAGATGGAGATCATGGTTCCATCGTCGTACCGCAGCTCCACACAGGCGGTGTCGATGCCCCATTCGCAAGACAAAAGATTTTGCTCCACGGTGAATAACCTCCACGTTTTGATGATTGCAACGAAACCGTAACCGCCCGGTAGATCAAATGTGTTAGAAAAGCGTTAGAAGGGAAATGATTTCCATTTTCATTTATACGAAAAAAGTTCCGAAAACAACCTGTTTTAGGCCGTTTCCGGAACTTTTATGGTGCGCGAGGCGGGACTTGAACCCGCACGTGCGTAATGCACACTAGAACCTGAATCTAGCGAGTCTGCCAATTCCACCACTCGCGCGTCTGCCTGAATATATTACTCCAGCGGATCGTATTTGTCAACACTTTTTTTGCGCTTCGTCCATATTTTCCGGAATCAGGGGGTCCAACCGGTCAGGACACCGGAAGGGGCCCAGGGCAGGCGGGAGGCAGAGAAACCGGCGGGACGTGCCCTGCAGCTCCAGAGTCAGAGCAGCGGACCAGAGGCAGAGAGCCGGGACGCCCCTTCCGCCGCCATATCGGCTGTCGCCCAGCAAGGGGAGCCCTCGGGAGGCGAACTGGGCCCGGATCTGATGGGTCCTCCCCGTCAGCAGGCGAACCTGCACCAGCGCCAGGCGGTCCCGGGTATCCAGCACCCGGTAGATCAGGGCCGCCTCCTTGACGCCCTTTCGCTTTCGGTCCGTTACGAAGGTTTTATTTCGGTTCCTGTCATGGAACAGAAGATCCTGGAGGCAGTCGGAGGGCTTTCCCGGCATTCCCGTGAGCACGGCCAGGTATTCCTTGACGATTCGGCGCTCCTGGATGTCGCGGCTCAAATCGGCTGCTGTCTTTGGAGTTCCGGCATAGACCATGACGCCGCCGGTCTCCCGGTCCAGCCGATGGACGGGATAGATTTCCCCGCCTGTCTGGGCACGAAGCAGGGACACCATACTCTCCTGGCCGGGATTTCCCTCCTGACTCAGGACCCCGGCGGGCTTGACGCAGACGATGATGCCCTTCTCCGCATACAGGATTCGAATCTCGTCCATGGCATTTCCTCCTCCGAAGGATCGTGCCCTCGCGGGTGGCGAGGTCACGATAGCATCTTATGGTTATCTCAGGCCGTCCGCATGTCGCCCCAGAAAAACAGGGCTACGGTGCCGGGACCGGTGTGGCTGCCGATGGTGGTGCCGATGTCGTTGATGAGCACCTTGCCGTTTAGCTTCGGGAACCGCTTTTCCACCTTTTCGGCCACCAGCCTGGCGTCCTCCGGGCAGGCGGACATGGAGATGAAGCACTTGCCGTCGTAGTCCAAGCCCTTGTCCGCATGCTCTTCCATCTTGTCCACGATGGCGTCGATGACCTTGGCCTTGGTGCGGATCTTGTGCCGGGGAATCAGCTTGCCCATATTGTCCACGTTCAGCAAGGGGCAGATCCGAAGCACGGTGCCAAACCAGCCGCTGGCCTTGGAGACCCGGCCGCCCTTTACGAAGAAGGTCAGGTCTGAGGTGAAGAACCAGTGGTGGAGCCGCAGACGGTTTTCCTCCCCCCAGTGGTAGAGGCTCTCCACGTCCATGCCCTCGTCCCGCAGATCCGCCAGCTTGTCCATGAACAGCCCGTAGCCGGAGGAGGCCCCCAGGGAGTCCAGCACGAGGATTTTTCGGTCGGGATACTTTGCGGCGAGCTCGTCCCTGGCAGCGCAGGCGGAATTATAGACGCCGGAAATGCCGCTGGACAGGCACACGTGCAGAATGTCCCGGCCTGCCTCCAGCATGGGGGTGAAATACGCCACAAACTCATCCACATTGACCTGGGAGGTCTTGGTTTCGGCGCCTGCGGCCATGGCGGCATAGAACTTGTCGAAGGGCATGGTCTCGCCCAGATCGTCGGGATACTGGACGCCGTCCAGCTCATAGTGGAAGCAGATGTAGCGGATATCCCGGGATTCAAAATGTGCCCGGCTCAGATCCGCCGTGGAGCAGCAGGAGAGAATGTATTGCATATCGGTTCCTCCGTCAGCCCGAAAGAAGGGCAATATTTTATCACGTGATTATTATAATGATATTTCATCAAAATTGCAACCATTATTTCCGACGCTTGTCATATTTCCCGGAAAAGGCTATACTAATACCACATAACGTCTGGAGGGCCGTCCTATGGAAAACCAAATTCCCATGAAGATCATCGCCAGAATTCGCAGCCCCTTTCCGGAGAAATTCGGCATTCCCCGGCAGGCCGGGCTGGCGCCGTCTCTGCGGGCCACGGTGGTGTTTGAGCCGGAATACCGGAACCCGGACGCCCTGCGGGGCATCTCGGATTTCTCCCACCTCTGGCTGATCTGGCAGTTCTCCGAGGCGGTCCGTAGCGAATGGTCCCCCACGGTTCGCCCGCCGCGGCTGGGAGGCAATGCACGCATGGGCGTCTTTGCCACCCGGTCGCCCTTCCGGCCCAACGCCATCGGCCTGAGCTGTGTGGAACTGGTGGGCCTCCGGGAGACAGGGGAGGGTACAGTGCTGGAGGTGGCCGGCGCGGATCTCATGGATGGGACGCCCATTCTGGATATCAAGCCCTATATTCCCTATGCCGACGCCAGACCGGAGGCCAGAGGCGGCTTCACGGAGACGGCGGGAGACTTCCTGCTGAATGTAAATTTCCCGGAGAAGCTCCGGGAAATGGTTGATATAACGCAAATAGACGCCCTTTTGGAGGTGCTTTCTCACGACCCCAGACCCTCTTATCAATCGGACCCGGACCGGATCTATGGTATGCGCTTCGGGGAATTCAACGTCCGCTTTCGGGTGGAGGACGGCGTCCTCACCGTGACGGAGCTCCAACGCGCATAGGATCAGTGCCAGAAGATCCAGCAGAACAGATAGCCCACGGTGACGGCGCAGAGGGTGAAGGGAATGCCGATCCGGAAGAAGTCCCGGGAGCGAACCTCATAGCCCGCCTTCCGCAGGATGCCCATGGCGGCGATGTTGGCCGAGGCGCCGATTGGCGTCAGGTTTCCGCCCAGGGTGGCGCCGGTCAGAAGCCCGAAGAACAGCAGACAGGGATCGCAGCCCATAGCGGCGGCGATCTTTGCCGTTACCGGGAGCATGGTGGCCACGTAGGGAATGTTGTCCACAAAGGCGGAGAACAGCACGGAGCCCCACACGATCAGGGTGTAGATCAGGAACAGGTTGTCCCCGCCGATGGACACGAAGATCCGGCTGATGTCGTCGATGATCCCGGCTCTGGTGATGCCGAAGATCACCAGGAACAGGGCGGTCAAGAGGATCAGGGTCTCGTAGTCGATCTCCTTCAGGGCCTGGATTGCCGTATCCGACCGCCGCTTTCCCAAAAGGGTATAGAGGAGCCCCACGATAAACACGCTCACGCAGATGAGGCCGTTGGTGAGGGCGGGACGGCCCTTCCAGAAGGAGGCCAGGATCAGCAGCAGCACGGTCCCCGCCATCAGCCAGGAGGGCACATAGTCTGCGACCTCCGTATGCTCGTCCACGGAGAAGGGCTGACGGTTTTTCCGGAAAAGCAGCATGATCACCGGGATCGTGGCCATGGCTCCCAGCTCCACGGCCCAGAAGATGCTGGGCTTGCCGTTCATAAAGAAGAAATCCAGAAAGTCCATGCCGGCGTAGCCGCCCAGCATGATAGAGGTGGTGTCGCCCACCAGGGTGGCCGCACCCTGGAGGTTGGAGGACACGGCGATGGAGATCAGCATCCCCACCGGGGAGATGTTCAGCTTTTTGGCGATGGCCAGCCCCACCGGGGCGATCATAAGGACCGTGGCCACGTTGTCGATAAAGGCGGAGACCACTCCTGCAAAGGCCGACAGAAACACCACCACCCACATGACGTTGGGGGAGCGCTCCATGAGGACCTCCGCCATCCGGTTGGGCATCCGGGACTCGATGAACAGGGAGACGGTGCCCATGGTGCCCGCCAGCATGAGCAGGACGTTGAAATCCACGGCGGACAGGATCTCCCTCAGGGGGATCAGACCGGAGAGGATGAAGATCACGGCGCTGACAGCGGCTACCCAGGGCCGCCGCTTGGGTATGGCGATCATCAGGATATAGGTTGCCAGAAACAGTATGAGCGCGAAGATCTTCATGGCTGTACCCCCTTGTGCCTCTAAAGTATAGTCGGGCCGTCTCCGTTTGTCAACGGGGTTCCTGACGAGCAAGGGAAACGCTGAATAAAGGACGGTGTGCAGAATGGCAATCAAATTTTTTCTCTGACAATGCCGAAAAATCGCAGGAATACTTTGTGTATTTCAAGATTTTGAGAGGAAGTCAGAGGGAAAATCTGCCGCCAAGACGTGCGCCGGGATTTCATCAGCGTTTCCCAAGATCACGGCTCCCAGAACAGTTCGTCCAGGGTCTTCCCCAGGGCTTTGCAGATGGCCACGCAGAGCTTGATGGTGGGGTTGTAGTCCCCCTTTTCAATGGCAGAGATGGTCTGCCGGGAGACGCCCACCAGATCCGCCAGTTCCTGCTGGGAGAGGTCCATGCCGGCCCGGGCGGCCTTCAGACGCAGATTCTTCATTCAGGCCTCCTCCTTTTCTGTGATCCGCCTGATCAGGATGGTCACCAGGATGGCCAGGAAGGTCAGGGCCATGGCCGGATAGAGGCAGCGGCCGGTGAGCAGACCGTTTTCGATCAGGGTGCCTGCCCGGATCTCCGAGACGGTGCCGATGATCTGGCTCAGGGTGATGACGGCGTAGAGCAGGATATAAGTCCTGGGCGTGCGCCGCACGGTGAAGAAGGCGTCCTTCCAGACGCATTCCACGGCGAACACCATGAGGCCCAGAAACGCGCCGATGAACACGGCGGCGCCGTCCTCCATGAAGTGCAAACCTGTGGATACGGTCAGAACGCCGTAGAGCACCCCGTAAAACATGGAGACTATAAAGGCATGCTGATAGGCCTTGCCCCGGAGAAGCTGCTGCCGCTCGTCGTACTCGGGATCGGCAGACTTTTTCCGAAGAATCAGGGCGATGAGGACCGCCAGCAGAAGGCCCAGAACCGGCCAAACGATCATTTCCATTGACATGAGAAGCACCTCCTGTTCTCTGATGGTTGCATTGTAGCACATCCTTTATATAATGTCAAGAATATATTACATAAATAATATAATAATAGCAAAATGTCGAGTATGACGACGCATTCCTGAGAATATGCGATCCGGTTGTGGGAATACGGCTTTTTGCATTTTGCACAAGAGAATAAAAGAGCATAAAAACGTATTTAAGCGATTTTAAGAGATCTCATGGGATTTCACAAAAAAACCAAAGTTTTTGGTTGACATCCAAAAGCGGGGATGCTAGAATAGCGGAGCGCGCTCGGCCATGCTCTGGCCGGCGACGAAATCAGTCAATGATACTAATATATATTGGAGGAAACGGAAATGTCCACAACCATGCTCAAGAAGGAGACCGTTGAGCGCAAGTGGTACGTGATCGACGCGGAGGGCAAGCCCCTTGGACGTGTCGCCACGGAAGTTGCCACCCTGCTCCGCGGCAAGCACAAGCCCGCTTTCACCCCCCACGTGGACTGCGGCGACTACGTGATCGTGGTCAATGCTTCCAAGGTGGTGCTCACCGGCAAGAAGCTGGAGAAGAAGATGTACCAGCATCACACCGGTTGGATCGGCAACCTCAAGGAGGTCAAGTATTCCACCCTCATGGCCCAGAAGCCGGAGTTCGCCATGGAGAAGGCCGTCAAGGGCATGCTCCCCAAGAACGCCATTGGCCGCGCCGCCATGACCCGTCTGAAGGTCTATGCCGGCCCCGACCACAAGAACGCCGCTCAGAAGCCTGAGCCCTGGACCGCGATTTAAGGGAGGTAACGACTAATGTACGAGAGCAAGAGAGAATATAAGTACGGCACCGGCCGCCGTAAGAGCTCCATCGCCCGCGTCCGCCTGTTCCCCGGCGGCACCGGCGCCATCACCATCAACGGCCGTGACATCGACGACTATTTCGGTCTCGACACCCTGAAGCTGATCGTCCGGCAGCCCCTGGTCACCACCAAGACCCTGGGCACCGTGGACATCGTCTGCACCGTCACCGGCGGCGGCGTGTCCGGTCAGGCCGGCGCCATCCGGCACGGCATCTCCCGGGCCCTGCTTCAGCTGGATCCCGAATACCGCCCCGCCCTTAAGGCCGCCGGCTTCCTGACCCGCGACCCCAGAATGAAGGAGCGGAAGAAGTACGGCCTCAAAGCCGCACGTCGCGCGCCGCAGTTCAGCAAGCGCTGA